>NZ_JACJPG010000001.1 GCF_014695955.1 Leptolyngbya sp. FACHB-36
GAGCGTCTCTAGTGCCGGACCCAACTCCACGCGGATCTTGTCGCCGTGAGGAGATTGCTGAAATAGCTGCTGAGCAAACTCGGCGACGTAGGCATCGACCTCACAGGCGACGATCGTGCCGTCAGCAGGCAGCGCCTCAGCCATTGCCAACGCCGAATAGCCCGTGAACATGCCAATGTCCAGAATGCGACGGGCGCGAGTCATATGCACAAACAGCTTCAGCGTCTGTCCTTCCACGTGCCCCGACAGCATTTCCTGCTCTAGCTGCCGCACCGTTTCCCCATCCGAAAATCGCTGGCTCCACGGCTCCTGGCTGGTTTTTTGCGCGATCTCCGCCAGCGCTGCCGATTCCGGCGTCGTACACGCTTCTAGATACGGGTCCAAACCAGCGGTTAGCTGAAAGGCAGTTTGAACGTTCTCAGCAACGTCGATCGGCGCGTCCTTTAGGGCTGCTACCGCTGCGTCAAGATGCTGGACCGCAATGCCCAACGGCGTCACAGGACGCGCGGGTTCTGCCGCCGTTGACGGATGAATCACGCCTGTCATGAGACTGAACTCCCAACCAGCGATTGCGCCGTGCTGCCCACATAGGCGTCGATGCCTGCGCCTGCCCGTGGGTAGTCCGCGCACAGACGCTTGTGCTCGATCAGCGCCCCGTCCAGTTCTTCGCGGCTCAGGTCGTTGACAAAGAAGCACTCGCCGATCGGTCGAGGCATTGCTGCTCGCAGCAAGCCATCCCGCGTCTGGATGATCGAGTGGGTGGCTCGCCACGCCAAATCGCTGTCTAGCAGCGGATGATCCAGCGTTAGTCCCAACCGGCTCATCAGACCGAGAATGCGATCGCGCTCTTGCGTCGAGATGTAGCCCCGCGCCGCTGCGATCGTGGCAGACAGCGCCATGTCAATGTTCACCGCGTGACCGTGCAGCAAAGGCACCGAAGGAGCCAATTCCAGCGTCGGACTCCACGTGTGCCCGTAGGCGATGACGCGATCGAGCATCAACTCATGCAGGTTCGGCGTTTCAAGCTCCAGCATGGTTTTGATCGACTCGTAGTTCACCTTGTACGCCACATCGCGCAGTTCGTCGCTGCCGCCCAAATAGCCAAAGTGCGTGTGCAGCAGTTCTTCGCCGTATTGATCCAGCCAGTCAAACACCTGCGCGTTGGATACCACAGCAATCTTGACCAGTTCCGCCATGCCGTTGCGGACTTGGTCCGTGGGCAGCGTCCGCAAAAACGAGAAATCCAGAAACACGTGCTTAGGCGGATGATACGCACCCAATCGGTTCTTCAGCTTGCTGTGGTTGACCGCAACTTTGATTGCCACGCCTGCATCCACCAAGCCGATCAGCGTTGTGGGCACGCGAATAAAGTTTGTGCTGCGACGATATGCGGCGCAGGCAAACCCCGCCACATCCAGCACCAGCCCACCGCCGACAACGAGCACTGGTTCCTTCCGCACCAAACCAAAACTGGCAAAGGCATCGACGATCGCCGAAAAGGTTGTTATCGTTTTGGCGGGTTCTTCGATCGTGATGGCAAAAATTGTCAAATCGATGCCGTAGTGCTGAAAGTATTCCTGAAGCTGCAATCCATACAGGCGATTAACGGTGTGGTCCACCACGGCCAAACAGCGCCCAAAGGCTGTATATTGCGATGCCAGCGCTGAATTGTTGATGTTAAACAAGCCATCAACAAACTCCAGTCCAAACTCGATTTTTTCGTAACCTTCCACGTGAAAGGCAGTCTCAGTTGCCTCA
>NZ_JACJPG010000010.1 GCF_014695955.1 Leptolyngbya sp. FACHB-36
TAGAGCACAAAGCTAATCCAGCTCACACCAATCCACCCGCCGCGAGTGGTGAGCGACACGCTCTCTAAAGGATGCGGGATCAGCAGCACTCGAAAGAATAGCTCCTCACTGAGTCCCGGCATCAACAAGGCTCTGAGCAATACGTCGATCGCTAGCCACAGCGACGATGGTAGCTGCCACTGCAGAAATCCTGTCGCTAGACCGATCGGCAAGAAAACCGCTCCGTAGATTAGCAGCAGCGCGATCGCCCACACCCAATCGCGTTTAGCAGGAATGGTCAGAATTGCGTTTGTCAGGCGACGAGCGAGTGTCTGAATCAAGGCTTGCGGGTCCAATCACAATCTCTAACCTAGAATTCTATGAAACGCCTGATTTCTATTGTTGTCAGCCTGCTAATTTTAGCGGTCATCTACTGGAAAATCGATTTGCGGGGGCTGGTTCAGGTTTTCCAGAACTGCGATCGCACTTGGATGCTCATCAGTTTGGGCATGGTTGTTCCCATTACGCTGATTACCGCTTGGCGACTGCAACAGCTCATGCCGAAAGGGAAGCGCGGCGAAAAAACCTCGTTGGGGTTTGCAGAGGCAACGCGCCTGATCCTGGTTGCCAGCGTGCTCAATATGGTGCTGCCGTCGAAGATGGGCGACATTGCCAAAGCGTACTTTATGCGCGAGCGGGGGCACCTGAGCGGATCGCTGTCGCTGTCGCTGGTGATCTTTGAGAAAGCCTGCGATATGCTGTCGCTGCTCCTGTGGTGCGCGTTTGGGCTGCTGCTGTATCCGCAGAAAGACTGGCTATTTTGGATTATGACCGTGAGTGTCGTTGCAGGGCTGGTGCTAGGTGGGGCACTGCTGGGATCGCGGGCGTTTGCTCAATTCTTTTTTGATCTGGCGCAGACCGTTGCCCCTAAGAAGCTGCGCACGAAGCTTTACAGCTTGCAGACCTCATGGCGGGAGATGCACGAGTATTTTTGGGGCGATCGGCAGCAGTTTCTCAAAGTTACTGCTACATCGATCTTTATTTGGTTCCTGCACCTGCTGCAAATCTGGTTTTTTATTCTGGCGTTAAATGCCTGGACGCCATTTCTGGCGAATCTGGCACTGTCGCCGCTGGCAATTTTGGCGGGATTGCTGCCGCTGACGTTTGCCGGAGTCGGGACTCGTGATGCAGCCCTGATCTTGTTCTACCAACCGTACTTCAGTGCCCAAATAGCAGCGGCGCTAGGAGTGCTGTGTACCTCGCGCTATGTGCTACCTGCGATCGGGGGTCTGCCGTTTTTAAGTCAATACATGGCAACGGTGCGAAGCTTGCGAAAGTGACGGTTCAACAATTTTATGATTTCTTCATGAAGCTATCCCCCGTCTAAAAAATCCATGAGAAGCTAAGCTCAGCCATTTGACGCCATCCAAAAACCAGCTACCGTGAAAGACGCTCCGTATTTCTACGCATTCACTTCAATTCTGTTGCCCTGTGATTTTCTCTAAACACGTTCAATTGGTTTGCTAGCGCAAGTAACAACCTTGCAGATCGACTCGCTTAACGCTTACGGAAATGCGCATCTACTTAATTTACAGCCTGCTTGTTCTAGGCGCTGGGTGCTTGTACACGCTTACCAAAACTCGTCTGAAGTCGCGATCGATCCGCTGGGCTGGCTTTGGTGGTTTAGCGCTTGCGATGATTTTGCTGCTTGGGTTGGCGACGGAGCCTCAAGCCCGTGATGCGTTTGTAGACTTTACCAAGGCATACTATCCAGCGGCAAAGGCAGCTCTGTTGAATCCCGCGGAGCTGTACGCTCGTTCAGATGACGACCTGACCTTTGTCAACCTGCCGATCGTTGCCCTGCTGTTCGCACCCTTCGCCGCGCTGGATGTTTCAACAGCGGCGGCGCTGATGACGGCAGTAGGAGCCATTGCGACGATCTCCGCCTGCTATCTCTGCATCCGCTACACCAACGTCACGGGCTGGCAGAAAGTGTTGCTAGTGGGGCTGTTTGTGGCAAACGGACCCCTGTTCTATAACCTGCGCATCGGCAATACCAGCCAGTACACGCTGCTGCTGCTGTTGGGGGCGCTGTGGCTACAACCCAAGCGGTCTGTTTTGGCAGGCTGCCTGCTGGCGATCGCGGGCATCATCAAAGTGCCGCTGCTGCTGTTTGGAGCCTACTATGTGCTGCGGGGACGCTGGCGGGTAGTAGCGGGGTTTGTCGGGACGCTGGGGGCGATCGGGCTAGCGTCGCTGCTGGTGTTTGGTCCCGATCTGCACGTCACATGGTATCAAGCCTGTATCCAGCCGTTTGCAGGCAAACCCATTTCAGCGTTCAATGTGCAGTCGGTGGATGGCTTGCTGTCGCGATCGCTGCTGGGCGGCGGCTTGCGCAACTGGCTACCGATGCAGGTGGACTGGAGCTACAAATTGGTTCGCTACGCCATACTGTCGCTGTTGGTTGGTAGTGCAATCTGGGTTGGCTGGCGTGCTCAACCGCC
>NZ_JACJPG010000100.1 GCF_014695955.1 Leptolyngbya sp. FACHB-36
CACCACAGGATCTGGATCACCCGCTTGATTTTGATCTTCTTGAAAGGGGGGTGATCCTGTTGGCTCAGTAGTCTGCTGCCAGCGGGTGCGGCGACGATCGATCACGGTGATCAGCGCTTGCCAGTGAGTGGCATCTAAGCGATACACCCGTAGTTTCTCATCGGGATGACCGGGCGTGGAGCGGGACCAGCGAAAGGCAACCTTAATCCCCAGCTGGCTCAGCAGCTGATGCACGATCTGGACATCGCTGACCTTGTCGGTAACGGTGAAGTTTAAGACGTGCCGCACGAGCGCTGCCTGCTCGCGGATCTTGCTGGCACAGGCGCACAGGTCATACTTCGTCCACTCTAAATTCGGATCGAGAAATGCATTTAGTCCCAGGGTCTGACGCAGCTTGCGTCGCAGTTCGACACCGGAGAGGTCCCAAGGGCAGACCCCCTGATTCCAGCTGGCTTGCTTCTCTAGAGCTTTGACTGTGCCATCACGAGCCACGTCAGGAAACAGCTGGGCTTCCAGATTGAGCAACGCTTGCCGTCGCCGCCCGTGATTGTCCCACAGCACATCTTCGACCGTCAGCGCCTCCAGCCCATAAAACTCCTTGAGCTGAAACTTAGCGATCGCCCGCTGCTCATCCGGGGATAGGTTCTCCTTCTGCTGCAGCGCCAGAACCTGAGCGTAGATTAAATCTTCGGCTCCCACGATCGCTTCGGCATCCATCTGCTTCAACTCCTCACGCGCTTGCTGCAGCAGTAAGCGAGCAGCGGGATCAGCGGTGCGTTCTTCGACAGAGACTGAGTTGCCCTCATGCTGCAATCGCACCCGCACGGCATCACGCAGGGACAGCATACTGCGATTGCGCTCCGCTTCCATGTGGCAGAACAGGTTGACCCAGGGATCTGACTGCCAATCATACTGGGCAATCTCGTCCTGAATGTCCTCCCGCAGGCTGGAGCGGATTAAGCTCACCACGGCGCTGGTGCGCTGCTGTAGATGGTTTTTGAGTTCCAGAGCATTGATTGAGCGGCTGATTTTGGAGAAGTTGAAGCCGCGCTGAGCACACCAGACAATGCGCTCGACTGGTTCTCGCACCCGTCCTAAGGCTTGGGCAATATCGGCATCCGTGGAGCTGCCGCCAGTAAAGATGCCATAAACCTTCGCGATCACTCCCGTTGCCTCAATACTGACGCCGGTGGCAACGCTGGGCGAGCAAAGGATAATGTCGTATTCCCTCTGAGCGAGAACGATATCAGGCGTTTCCACGAACGTGCGTTCGGCCTCGCCACCTGAGGTTTCGGCGTTGATCAGCAGGAACCGCTTGTCGGGGTACTGCTGCTGAATCAGGCGGGCGATCGCTTTGGATACCTGCTTGCTATCGGTGGCGACCATTAACACTTGCCCATCTGGCAAAGATTCCATCTCGGTCAGCAGGTCAGCCGTAATCGAGGTGCGATCCGGTGCTTCGATGAAACGAACGGGGTAGCCTTGTGGCTGATAATCGTTGCGGATGAGGAAGACTGGCTGCTCGTCCCCACGTAGGTCGCGCAAACAATGCAGCGCGGCATTGTCGAGATCCGCATCGGCGACAATCACTCGTCGCGCCGCTTGAATCAAAGCGCGGAAGCGAGCTAGCAGCGCCGGACGCTTGCCGTCTTGGTTCGTGGTGGTACTGGTCAGGAGGTGTCGCAGCACCTGGCAGACTTCATCGATGACCAGGTCGCAGCCCCGGAACTGCTCAGGGTTGATCGCCAGCAAGCTATCGACACAGAAGCCGACGCGCAGGGTGTAGCCGCAGCCGGTGATGAAGCGACCATCGGGAGTTTTGTCCAAATCACCCCGCCAGTCGAGTCCCAAGCGACGGCTGAGGTTGCGCCCGAGGGCAACCCGGTGAGTAGCGGATAAAACCTTCTTTAGGTCAGCAACCTGATGGTGGATGAACTTAGTCTTGCCCGTGGCTTTTGGAGCGGCGATCGCCAAAATGCCGTGCTCTGGAAGCTCGTCTAGTTGCACAGTAGAGAGGTCGGCAGCGTGGAGCTGCAGGGCTGCCGTCCAGGTGAGACGGTTCTCTAACCACTGTTGAATCCGCCACTGTTCGAGCGGCATGGCTTGGGCAATCGCCTGATGAACCGCATCTGCCCCACCGAGCACCCGCAGATCATCGATGCCTTTGCCGTGTTCAGGTTGCCAGTGAGCGATCGTCACGGTGCACTCTGCCTTGGCTAGGAGTCCTCCAAAGCGAGCCAGGGCTTTGCTGACCTTGGAACGGGTGTCTGTTGTGCTGTCTTGGTCAAAGGCGAGAATAACTGGGCGATCCGGGACTGCAAAGCGGGCAACATCTGGAATCAGTTCGGGTGCAGTGGGATGACCTAACTCATCTTTGGTGCGGTAGCCGCCGTTGACCCCATAGAGGGCGATCGCGACGTAGCCCAAACTGAGCAAGCAAAGAGCTTTCTTACCGCCCTCAGTCCAAACGATGGGAATCTCTGAGTGCAGAGTAAGCCAGCCCCAGAAATCACCAGATTCGGGGACCTCCACGTTGTAACGATGGCTAATTTCATGGCGGATCGTTGAAGGGATAGGCGGGAGATAAGCACGGCTGC
>NZ_JACJPG010000101.1 GCF_014695955.1 Leptolyngbya sp. FACHB-36
GCATCCTGAAGTACCCTGCCTTCTGGCAGTGACATGCCTGCATGAAGTGTATCCTTCCAGCGTCGAGGACCATCCCGACTATCCGCCATCGTTTGCAGATGTGGAACGATCGTTCGCAGGGCTGCAACAGGCGTTTGCCGGACTGTACGATCGAGCTGTATTAATTGACTTTACTCTCGAAGAAGACGGCTACAACCCAGTCTTCTATGGGTTGGAAGCCTTTGTAGATGCATTAGCCGATTTGCTTCCAGATGCGGAAGCGCGAGCAATTCATCAGCTTTTAGACGACGGAGCCGGAGAGCAAATCGGCAATCTTTATCGGGATGCTGGACGTCGCTATATTGTGCCGTTTGCAGTCATGGCAGCCACGGTTGCCGCTGTGCCTTTGCCGTTCGCCACTATGCCTGTTTTGACGGCATTGCAGGTGTCAATGGTTGGGCTGCTGGGGCAGCTTTATGGGCAAATTCTGACGCCCTCACAGGCAGGTGGACTGGTGAGCGCGATCGCGGGAGGCTTTTTAGCCCAGGCGATCGGGCGAGAATTAATTAAATTTATTCCTGGTTTTGGTAGCGTAATCGCGGCATCATGGGCAGCTGCCTACACGTGGGCGCTGGGCGAGACAGCATGCGTCTATTTCGGCGACTTAATGGGCGGTAAGAAACCTGACCCAAAACGCATTCAAGCTACGATGCGGGAATCATTTGAGGCAGCGAAGGATCGTTTTCGGGAATCAAAGTCGTAGTTGTGCAAAGCCTGCTACCTGACTGAAACCTTCCTCCGCATCTTGACCAAAACCTCCGAGGTTTGCGTAAGCCCTAACCAATTCTCCAAATTCCTGCCCCGATCGAACGACTGGAGCAATGACGCAATCGAACTTCCATAAATTCCGAATTCCGAATTTGCATTACAGCACTTGTCGCCATGCCCGTTAACGCGCCTCGTCTAGCGATCGTGCCCGTTAGGGAGTAGCATGTAGGATGCAAAATGACGGATGACCACGCCATGCCAAATGCCTATGTGATCGGATTGGGAAAATCGGGAAACGCAGCAGCCCGATTGCTCAAGCGACAAGGATGGCACGTTACCGTCAGCGATCGTGGCATGTCAGAGACTCTCCAGCAGCAGCAGTCAGAACTGGCAGCAGACGGGATTACCGTTAAGCTGGGCGATACGTTTGATCCGGAGGGGACACAGCCAGAACTGGTAGTTGTCAGTCCAGGTGTGCCGTGGGACGTTCCTAGTTTGGTGCGGGCGCGGGAACTGGGCATCGAGACGATCGGCGAAATGGAGTTGGCGTGGCGAAACCTACAGGGCTGTCCCTGGGTTGGCATTACGGGCACCAACGGCAAAACCACGACGACTGCCTTAATTGCGGCGATCTTTGAAGCGGCTGGATGCCATGCGCCCGCCTTTGGCAATATTGGCTATGCCGCGTGTGAGGTAGCGCTGGCTGAGAAGGCTCCTGATTGGGCGATCGCCGAAATCAGCAGCTATCAGATCGAAGCTGCCTCGTCGCTGGCGCCTCAAATTGGTGTCTGGACTACCTTCACACCCGATCACCTCAGCCGCCACAAAACCCTAGAGCGCTACTTCAGCATCAAAGCTCAGTTGCTCAGTCAGGCAAAGATGCAGGTGCTCAACGGCGACGACCCCTACTTACACAGCATGGGGCAGCAAGGACGCGATCCGGTGAAGTCCGATGCCTGCTGGACGAGCGTCAGCGGCAAAGAGGCACTCCTGGGAAATCTGGCTCTGGGTGTTTATCTGGATGATGGCTGGGTGATCGCTCAGGGACAGCCAATTTTGCCTGCGAGTCTGCTGCGGATGCCCGGACCCCACAACCAGCAGAATCTATTGATGGCGATCGCGGCGGCACGCTTAGCGGGCATCGAGAAGTCTGCCATTGTCCATGCGATCGCCACCTTTCCTGGCGTGCCCCATCGACTAGAACACATTTGCACGTGGCAGGGCATCGACTTCATCAATGACAGCAAAGCAACGAACTACGATGCGGCGCAGGTCGGGCTGTCTGCGGTGAAGGCTCCGGTGATTTTAATTGCGGGTGGGGAAGCAAAAATTGGGGAGGATGCCGCTTGGATTGCCACGATTCACGAAAAAGCGGCGGCAGTTTTGCTGATTGGTGATGCGGCTCCTGCGTTTGCGCAACGGTTGCAGCAGACGGGCTATGCTAACACCGAGATTGTGGAAACGATGGACCGCGCCGTGCGGCGATCGACAGACCTGGCTCTCCAGCTTCAGGCAGCGGTTGTGCTGCTGTCTCCAGCGTGCGCCAGCTTTGATCAGTACCCCAACTTCGAGCAGCGCGGCGATCACTTCCGACAGCTCTGTAGCGAGCTGTTGGGCAAGCCCAATTAACTGTTGAGTTCAGCTTGTGTACCTCCTGTAGATTTACACATCAAGGAGCAATATGAAGCTTAGATTAATCCCCATGTGCACTGAGAGATCCCCCGCGCGAATGTATTAGATTGTCTGGGTTAAACGCGTCTAGTGTGTGGCAGCCCAGCAACTATGAACAGGATTCAGCGATCGAGTCCGCTGACTCGCAGGCAGTTTACGCTTCTTTCAGCGTCCAGCTTCGGCTGGCTCATGGCATCTAGTACAGGGGTGGCAATGGCATTTCCTCGACTGAATCAGCGGCAAAATTTTGCCCTCAAGCGTCCTCCCATCTT
>NZ_JACJPG010000102.1 GCF_014695955.1 Leptolyngbya sp. FACHB-36
TGCGATAGCTCCCGCGATCGCTGAACAATTTCATCAGGATCATGAATAAAAACTGGGGTCGTTTTTCCAACCACATCTGCTGCGCTGTAGCCAAGCCAGCGCTCTGCTGCTGCGTTGAAGGTAAGAATCGTGCCATCAACCGTGGTTGAAATAATGCTGTAGTTGGCGCTGTCCAGAATCGCCCGCTGAAGGGTCAATGTCTGTTGCAGTATGGCTTCTGCCTGCTTACGCTGATTGATATTGCGAAAGTAAACGGACAACCCTTCTTTCGATGGATAGGCATCCACTTCAACCCAGTGGTCCAGCGGTGCATAGAACGTTTCAAATTTAACGCTGACCTGCTCCGACACCGCTCGGTGGTACTCCGTGTAGAACGTTAAGTAAACGGCTTCGGGAAACGCCTCCCAAATGACTTGACCCAGTAACTCTTGCCGGTTTTTGTGCAGGAGCATTTCTGCCTGGGAATTCAGGTAAATAAATCGCCAGTCGTGGTCCAGCGCAAAAAAGCCATCGGTGATACTTTCCAAGATGCTAGTGACGCGATCGCCCGCTGCTTCAGCCTCCGCCCGCGCCGCATGCTCTTGAGCCAGAAGCTGGCTCCGCGCTTGTTCTGCCTCCTGAAGCTCCGTTGTCGTTTGTGCCAGCCGGGCTAAATTACGCCGGAGTTCTAGCTGAGCAATCACTTGGCGGCTCAAGCGCTGCAACGCTTGAGTTTGCTCGGGAGTCAGTTCCCGAGGCACGCGATCGATCACACAAAGCGTGCCCAACGAATAGCCATCCGAGGTGACGAGCGGTGCGCCGGCATAGAAGCGAATGTGAGGATCGTTCGTAACCAGAGAATTGGTTGCGAACCGTTCGTCCTGTAAGGTGTTAGGGACAATCAGAAGATCGTTGGGTTGCAGAATTGCATGGGCGCAGAATGCTAGACCACGCGGTGTTTCTGGTGCATCTATCCCAATTTTAGATTTGAACCACTGGCGACAGTCATCGATCAGGCTGATAAGGGCGATCGGCGTGCCGCAAAGGTAAGCAGCAAGCTGGGTCAAATCGTCGAATGCCTCTTCGGGAGCAGTGTCCAGAATCTCGTACTGCCGGAGCGCATAGAGCCGTGCAGATTCATTGTCGGGCAGTGGAGCTTGCATCATTTCCCCTTCACGGATTGCCTCCTCCAGTTCTATCCTGACTTAACAGCAGGTTGGCGGCTTGATAAAGCGTTTGTAAATCTGCACCATCCTGAGGGTACTGAACAACTCCTGCCCGAAAGGTGGCTCGAAACGGAGTGCCATCTTCCGCGGTGAACTCCAATCGGTTCAAGGTTTTACGCAACTCAGAAAGCCGTCGAGCAGCGTCTTTTTTGGTCAGGGTAGGCATTCCCACAACAAACTCTGCGCCTCCCCAGCGACCCACTACATCTTCACTGTGGAATACTTGCCGCAGCAATTCTCCAAAGCGGGCAAGCACGTCATCGCCCATTGCATGGCTGTACTGTTGGTTTACCTGCTTCAGGTGGTCTAGCTGGATTAGGGCAAAGCAAAACGATCGCTGGCAGTGGCTGCACCACTGAAGAAACTGAGTCAGCGATTGGGTGGACTTCTGCCGGTTGGGAACGCCAGTTAAGGCATCAGTTTCCGCTAGACATTTCAGCAGGCGCGATCGCTCCAGACGGTTAAAAATTCGCGTTACCAGTTCTGGACCGACGATCGGCTTTCTTACATAGTCGTCTGCACCCGCCTCAAATACGCGATGCATCGTTTCAGCATCGGAATGAGCCGTCAAAAACAGGACGGGCAAGCTACTCCAGCGCAAATCATTGCGAACCACTTGGCACAGCTCAATGCCGTTAATTTCAGGCATTTCTACATCTAAAACCAACAAATCAGGTCGGGTAGATTCCAGCGTATCCAAGAAGCGAAGCGGATTGTCGAGGACGGTGACATGCAGCCCCCAAGGAATCAGCAACCGCTGGAGTGCGGTCAATACCTGTCGATCGTCGTCTACCACCATTACCATCGCCTGCGTAGGCTGGTTGTTTTGCAGCGCTTGGTTGACCGCCTCTAAAACCTGAGCTGCGGTTACTGGCTGCTGTAAAACTCCCCGTCCTCCCAGTCGAGCCACTTCCACGCGATCGATCAAGCTGTTCTGATCGATCAGAACCAGAGTCGGAACAGGTGGCGTATTAGCGCTCAGTTCTGACAGCAGCATCCAATAGTTTTCCAGGGTGTTGACAGACGTCATATCTAGCAGCACCACATCCGGACGCTTCTGACAAATTTGCGCTCTGGCAGCAACCGGATTTGCGATGCCGCCGGGGCGCAGTCCCCAACGGGGAGCCGCCTCTGCTAATTGATCAGTCAGCGCGCGGTTTGAACTGATGATTACGAACCAAGGACGCTCATCCTCTGGTTCACTTGAAATAATGTCGGGCAGGTGCCGATCGTCCATGCGCTGTAGTTCTTGACGCAGGGCAGTTACGAGTTGGGCTAAGTGCTGCTTCTGTTGGAAGTTCAGCGATTGTCCCGTCTCAAACAGCGGCTCAATTTTTTGCGCCAGACGAGATCCTTCGTCAGATCCAAACATGCCCAACGAGCCAGCTAGCTTATGAGACTCCTGCTCTGCCTGCTGTCGCAGCGCCTCAGTCAACTGATCTTGCAGCAGCAGCGCCACGGCTTGCTCAAGCACGGCAACCCGTCGATCGAC
>NZ_JACJPG010000103.1 GCF_014695955.1 Leptolyngbya sp. FACHB-36
TGCGATAGCTCCCGCGATCGCTGAACAATTTCATCAGGATCATGAATAAAAACTGGGGTCGTTTTTCCAACCACATCTGCTGCGCTGTAGCCAAGCCAGCGCTCTGCTGCTGCATTGAAGGTAAGAATTGTGCCATCAACCGTGGTTGAAATAATGCTGTAGTTGGCGCTGTCCAGAATTGCCCGCTGAAGGGTCAATGTCTGTTGCAGTATGGCTTCTGCCTGCTTACGCTGATTGATATTGCGAAAGTAAACGGACAACCCTTCTTTCGATGGGTAGGCATCCACTTCAACCCAGTGGTCCAACGGCGCATAGAACGTTTCAAATTTAACGCTGACCTGCTCCGACACCGCTCGGTGGTACTCCGTATAGAACGTTAAGTAAACGGCTTCGGGAAACGCCTCCCAAATGACTTGACCCAGTAACTCTTGCCGGTTTTTGTGCAAGAGCATCTCTGCCTGGGAATTCAGGTAAATAAACCGCCAGTCGTGGTCCAGTGCAAAAAAGCCATCGGTAATACTTTCCAAAATGCTGGTGACGCGATCGCCCGCCGCTTCAGCCTCCGCCCGCGCCGCGTGCTCTTGAGCCAGAAGTTGGCTCCGCGCTTGTTCTGCCTCCTGAAGCTCCGTTGTCGTTTGTGCCAGCCGGGCTAAATTACGCCGCAGTTCTAGCTGAGCAATCACTTGGCGGCTCAAGCGCTGCAGCGCTTGAGTTTGCTCTGGAGTCAGTTCCCGAGGCACGCGATCGATCACACAAAGCGTGCCCAACGAGTAGCCATCCGAGGTGACGAGCGGTGCTCCGGCATAGAAGCGAATGTGCGGATCGTTCGTAACCAGAGAATTGGTTGCGAACCGTTCGTCCTGTAAGGTGTTGGGGACAATCAGAAGATCGTTGGGTTGCAGAATTGCATGGGCACAGAATGCTAGACCACGCGGTGTTTCCGGTGCATCTATCCCAATTTTGGATTTGAACCACTGGCGACAGTCATCGATCAGGCTGATAAGGGCGATCGGCGTGCCGCAAAGGTAAGCAGCAAGCTGGGTCAAATCGTCGAATGCCTCTTCGGGAGCAGTATCCAGAATCTCGTACTGCCGGAGCGCATAGAGCCGTGCAGATTCATTGTCGGGCAGTGGAGCTTGCATCATTTCCCCTTCACGGATTGCCTCCTCCAGTTCTATCCTGACTTAACAGTAGGTTGGCGGCTTGATAAAGCGTTTGTAAATCTGCACCATCCTGAGGGTACTGAACAACTCCTGCCCGAAAGGTGGCTCGAAACGGAGTGCCATCTTCCGCGGTGAACTCCAATCGGTTTAAGGTTTTACGCAACTCAGAAAGCCGTTGCGCAGCGTCTTTTTTGGTCAGGGTAGGCATTCCCACAACAAACTCTGCGCCTCCCCAGCGACCCACTACGTCTTCACTGTGGAATACTTGCCGCAGCAATTCTCCAAAGCGGGCCAGCACATCATCGCCCATTGCATGGCTGTACTGTTGGTTTACCTGCTTCAGGTGGTCTAGCTGGATTAGAGCAAAGCAAAACGATCGCTGGCAGTGGCTGCACCACTGAAGAAATTGAGTCAGCGATTGAGTGGACTTCTGCCGATTGGGGACGCCAGTTAAGGCATCGGTTTCTGCAAGACATTTCAGCAGGCGAGATCGCTCCAGCCGATTAAAAATTCGCGTTACCAGTTCTGGACCGACGATCGGCTTTCTTACATAGTCGTCTGCACCCGCCTCAAATACGCGATGCATCGTTTCAGCATCGGAATGAGCCGTCAGAAACAGGACGGGCAAGCTACTCCAGCGCAAGTCATTGCGAACCACTTGGCACAGCTCAATGCCATTAATTTCAGGCATTTCTACATCTAAAACCAACAAATCAGGTCGAGTAGATTCCAGCGTATCCAAGAATCGAAGCGGATTGTCGAGGACGGTGACATGCAGTCCCCAAGGGATCAGCAACCGCTGGAGTGCAGTCAATACCTGCCGATCGTCGTCTACCACCATCACCATTGCCTGTGTAGGCTGGCTGTTTTGCAGCGCTTGGTTGACCGCCTCTAACACCTGAGTTGCGGTTACTGGCTGCTGTAAAACTCCCCGTCCTCCCAGTCGAGCCACTTCCACGCGATCGATCAAGCTGTTCTGCTCGATCAGAACCAGAGTCGGCACTGGTGGCGTATTAGCGCTCAGTTCTGACAGCAGCATCCAATAGTTTTCCAGGGTGTTGGCAGATGTCATATCTAGCAGCACCACATCCGGACGCTTCTGACAAATTTGCGCTCTGGCAGCAACCGGATTTGCGATGCTGCCGGGGCGCAGTCCCCAACGGGGAGCCGCCTCCGCTAATTGATCAGTCAGCGCGCGGTTTGAACTGATGATTACGAACCAAGGACGCTCATCCTCTGGTTCACTTGAGATAATGTCGGGCAGGTGCCGATCGTCCATGCGCTGTAGTTCTTGACGCAGGGCGGTCACGAGTTGGGCTAGGTGCTGCTTCTGTTGGAAGTTCAGCGATCGTCCCGTCTCAAACAGCGGCTCAATTTTTTGCGCCAGACGAGATCCTTCGTCAGATCCAAACATGCCCAATGAGCCAGCTAGCTTATGAGACTCCTGCTCTGCCTGCTGTCGCAGCGCCTCAGTCAACTGATCTTGCAGCAGCAGCGCCACGGCTTGCTCAAGCACGGCAACCCGTCGATCGAC
>NZ_JACJPG010000104.1 GCF_014695955.1 Leptolyngbya sp. FACHB-36
GGGATAGAATGCAAACGTCACAGGCAACTCTTAAAACAAAAAAAAGAGGTCAAACTGACCTCTCCATGAATGCAAGTTAACAGAATTCAGTACAGCCAGTGGGTTACAGCAAGCCAGTGTTCAAACCGGGTTTGCCCGTAGACAGTTCTACCTTGACAATCTTGCCGCCCATCTTTTGAATCCGCTGCTGCTCCCGGAACCAGTTCTCGTAGGGAACGAGCTTCGTGAAGAAGGTATTTTGAAGCTCACGCTGAGTCCGGATGCGGGTTTGGCTCGGCACGCAAGCCGTAATCTTAAACATGCGCATGGGGGTTCTCCTGGATGGGGTGAGGAAATTTTGGATCTGAACAGCGTCAGTAAGGGTTGAATTGATGAAAGGCTCTTAGAGATTTTTAGGAATTAGCTATTAGCACTTAGCTTCGCTTAAACCGCGCTCGGATTCATTCACTGCGGAACTAAATCACTAAATGACTAATGACTTTCTCAAACGCCTCAGAAGCAAGGTCGGAAGCCAAGAGCCAGTACTAGATCATCAAAACAAATCTGCTGAACGAGATAAGTCTTCGACAAGCTAGCAGTCACTCCAAGCTTCCGAACCTCACAGGACGCTATCTAGCTAATAGCCGTTAGCCTAATAGCCGTTAGCGTTTAGTTAACTCAAGCCAGAGGAGATGTAGTCGAGGTAAACGCCCAATTCCTTACCAGCCTCAGAACCAACTAGGCCAGCCGCGACTTCTTTGATAGCTTGAATCGCTTGCACGGTTGCCGAAATGGGTACACCCAGCGAGTTGTAGGTTTCTTTCAGTCCGTTGAGCACGCGCTCATCCAGAATGGAAGGATCGCCAGCCAGCATCGCGTAAGTGGAGTAGCGGAGGTAGTAGTCGAGGTCGCGGATGCAAGCAGCATAGCGACGGGTGGTGTACATGTTGCCACCGGGACGGGTGATATCAGAGTATAGCAGCGACTTTGCGACAGCTTCTTTGATGATGGCACTTGCGTTAGCGCTCACGGTGGTGGCTGCACGCACGCGCAGTTCACCTGTGCTGAAGTATGCCTTGAGTTTTTCGAGCGCGGAGGTATCCAGGTATTTGCCCTGAACGTCAGACGAATTGATGACGGAGGTAATTGCGTCTTGCATGATTGAGATTCCTTAAATCACGTAATCTTACGAAATGCTTGAATGCAGACAGTGAGGAAAGACCCTTACTGACCCATTGCCCCAACGATGTAGTCGAAGTAAGCACCCGCTTCAGAGGCGTCTTCAGCCGACATCAAGGAAGCGGCTGCGTTCTTCAGCGCCCGAACGCCTTCAACCACACCCGAAATCGGTGTGCCCAAGGAGGTGTACATTTCGCGCACGCCGACGATACCGATTTCTTCGATCGGGGTCACGTCGCCAGCGACCACTCCGTAGGTCACGAGACGCAGGTAGTAGTCAAGGTCGCGCAGGCAGGTGGCGGTCATTTCTTCGCCGTAAGCGTTTCCACCAGGAGAAACCACGTCGGGGCGCTTTTGGAACAGTTGATCGCCAGCTTGCTTGACGATGCGCTCACGAGAATCGGTCAGAGTTTGAGCGATCCGCAGGCGCTTTTCACCCGTGGTGACAAAGCTCTTGATCCGATCGAGTTCGCCGGGGCTGAGGTAGCGAGCTTCAGCGTCTGCATTCACGATTGACTTCGTGACAATACTCATTGATGGATTCCTCCAGGAAAATGTAACCGATTGTGTTTAAAAAATGGGAGTCCCCAATAAGGCTTCTAAGTCTGCCGCTACAGTCGCTTCAGCACTACCGTGAGCAATACTGAAACAGACTCATACTGAAAGCCAGTTTCGAGAGCAATCTGTCTCTAGCCGTCAGAGGGTGCAGGAGCTTTGGACTCAGTTACCTTCCGCAAATATTCTGCGGCATTGCGCTCCCCCTCCAGAGGGATACGTAATAGTTTGTAATATTTGTCCTCAGATTGTGAGGCAGATGGGGTGGAGTGAAAACCCCTACTTAACTTGCTGCATCCAGTCTAGACACTGCTGCATTGAGCGATGCATTGTTTCACGATCGGCATGGTACCGTCGCCCGTGTCCTGGCAGCACCCACTCAAACGAATAGTCCGCTAGGCGACGCATTGACTTGAGTAGCTCGGTCCAAGAATACCAGCAGACGGAGCGGAAGGCGATCAGGTGTTGCTGGTCATCTGACCACGCTAGGTGATCGCCAGTAAACAAAAATTTCTGATTGTAGAGTAAAACAGTATGTCCGCGCGTGTGTCCAGGAACGGGCAGAATCAGCAGATCTGCGGCGAGCTGAACGGGATCGAGTCCAGAAAGCTGAATTTCTACGTCGCGCGTTCCAGAGCCAATCTCGTCACGGTGAAGGATGCGATCGCAGCCGAAGTGCTGATGAAACTTGGCATGATCGGCAACGTCATCGCGGTGGGTGAGGTACAAGTAGCGAATTCCACCCATTTCTTCCAGTTGCTTCACAAGTGGCGGTGTGAAGCGAGGCGAATCCACTAGCACATTTCCTTCCGGTCGTTGGATAAAGTAGCTAGCGGCACCGTAGGAATTTTCGGCATGGAAGCCGCAGTGATAAACGTTTTCGGCAACAAGAATTGGAAAGCTCTCTTGGGCATCCTTGATGTCAGTCGGTTTTTCAACGGTGCCGATCGACGCCGTAGGACACGACAGTAGCGCTTGTAGTGCT
>NZ_JACJPG010000105.1 GCF_014695955.1 Leptolyngbya sp. FACHB-36
AGCGGATCGGGATGCAATTGGCGCAGCTGTGGAAAAACTAGCTGCGAAATTGACCAGATTTTGTCGATGCGGTAGTAGTTCTGCGCGTCGTAGTGAGCATCGACGCGATCGTCCGTCTCCTCCAAATCGTGCAGCACGGCTCCAGTCCACGCCTGATAGGTCTGATGCAAATGCCCGTGGTACATATCCATCAGGTTCTCGATTAAGTAAGAGAAATGCGCTTGGGCATCGATCGTAGTGACAGAGCCGATGTAGTTTAAGTGCTCCCACTCTGGCAGGCTCAGGATTGGTTTTTGATCGATTAAGTCGGGATCGCCTGGAAACAGCCACACGAAGCCGTCCTGCTCCCGTACCGGATAGCGCCGAATTTGACAATTGGGCAGCTTTTGGTTCTCCGCTAGATAGGGCACGGCTGCACAGGAGCCGTCCGCGTTAAACTGCCAGCCGTGGTAGGCGCACTCCAGCACGTCTCCGACAACGCAGCCCTCGCTAAGCTTGACGAACCGATGCGGGCAGCAGTCCTCTAGGGCGTAAATCTGCTGCTGGCTATTGCGATAAAGGACGATCGCCTGCTCCCACAGCACGACGCTTACGGGTTTGTCTTGCACTTCGCAGCTCTGCGCCACTACGTACCAATGATTGGGGTTAATGGCAGCTTGGCGAACGTCAAACCGCTGAGAAGCTAGCACAGGCGCATTCATAGAGAGATTCTGAGGCGTGAATGCAAGGATTTTAACGCTCGTAAATGTCTGGAGCGACAGAGCGATCGAAAGAGTTAAGGAAGCACGAGCGATAATCTTTAAGCAAACTGTTTGCACTCAAACTAAAAATGCGTTATACCTGTTGTAGAGATGTATGAGTTCGTACATTTTGAAGGCAAACAGTTTTCAGGGCAGTCTTTAGCGAAGTGCTAAATGACTATTCACCGTTCGTTTAATGTACTTTCTAGATGAGGTCAAACCCATGAGCGCAGAGTTACACGTTGCATTCGAGGATATCAAGAACCTGGTACTACAGGGCAAAGCGATGGAAGCGTTTGAGAAGTACTACGCTGATGATGTCGTGATGCAAGAAAATGAAAATCCAGCCACAGTCGGTAAAGCCGCAAATCGTGAGCGAGAGCTTGAGTTTTTCTCAAAGGTCGTTGAGTTTCGCGGGGCTGATGTGAAGCAGGTTGCCTATGGAGATGATGTCATTATTTCTGAGTGGTCTTTAGACTACACTCATGCGGACTGGGGCAAGCGCACGTATGATCAGGTTTCTGTGCAGCAGTGGAAAGACGGTAAGGTCGTTCACGAACGGTTTTACTACGCAAGCTAAATGACTCGTCTTTCTCTAAATTTGTAGCGAATTTATAGCGACTGTCGTAGGGTGAGCACGGCTCACCCTACGAATTTGATTGTGATTCGTATTGGTGGAAATCGGACTGAGTGATTAATCGATCGCGTGCTCCTTCAAAACGTCTAGCGGTACTACCTCTAAGGCTGCTTCGTGGGTCGCAGACAAAATGACAGGTGGGGCAGCGCCTGAGTCCAAGGCTTCTTTCCAGCGCGAGACGCAGAGGCACCACTTGTCTCCGGGTTTAAGTCCAGGGAAGTTAGCCATCGGAACAGGCGTGCTCAAGTCATTGCCTCTGGATTTTGTAAACTCCAGAAACTCTTCAGTGACCTCGGCGCATACAACGTGCGTTCCTACATCTTGTGGTCCGGTCTCACAGGTTCCGGTACGGTAGAATCCGGTCATTGGGGCGGTGCAGCAGACACCGAGTTGTTTACCAAGCACGTTCTTTTGGTCTGCCATCGCGCAACTCCTGATAAATTTTAGATTGGTAAAGGCTGGCTCTAGAGGAGATAGGTGTGAATGCAGCATTGACGGGACACGATCGCCCCACGCCTCCAGGTTCTGATCCAACTCCCGCTCAAATGGTAAAACATTTACAGCAGGCAAATCAGGTTGCCATCCGCAGCCGCGACATGGGACGGCATCCGTTTGGGGCACTTCTTGTGGCACCCGATCACGAAACCGTGCTGCTAGAGCAGGGAAACGTAGACACTGTGAATCATGCAGAGTCGGTACTGGCGCGATCGGCTTACAGCCAATTTAGCCCAGCCTATCTCTGGGGCTGCACGCTGTATTCCACAGCGGAGCCGTGCGCGATGTGCGCCGGAACGCAGTATTGGGCAAATATTGGGCGGCTCGTCTACGGGATTTCGGAAGCTCGATTACTGGAACTTACAGGCAACCATGAGCAAAACCCCACCCTGAGCGTGCCCTGTCGCTATGTCTTTTCCCATAGCCAAAAAGCCATTCAGGTGTGGGGTCCGATCGCGGAGGTCGAAGTCGAAATCGTCGAGATTCACCGCGAGTTTTGGACGACGCACAACTCGCTCTAGGCGTCCAGAACCTGAGGCAGCTTGCCTTGCAGCAGTTGGCTTGCCAATTGACGGCATGCGGCACAGTCGCAGCCGACGTGGTCGGTGGTGGACTGCGAAGTCAGGACAGCAGGTGCGATCGCAGGACCGACCTCAGCAGACGCTACGACCTCGACCGCAGTACGATCGGAAGGCTGAAAGGCAATTTGGCTGAATGGCACCGTCAGCATCACCCAAGACAGCACAGCAGAGCAAACAACCAGAACAAGCGCAATAAAATTCATCGATATCTCCAAAGAACTGGATGCTAAGCCAGTTTAATCAACGAAACTAATC
>NZ_JACJPG010000106.1 GCF_014695955.1 Leptolyngbya sp. FACHB-36
AGTAGAAATAGACGATTGTAGGTGCGATAACGCCGTCTCCTGTGGCAATCCTTTCTGCGTAGGTAGTGCCTGATTGGAACAACGAATGATTGACCCATCTGACTGGGACATTGGCTACCTCAACTCTCGATGTGGGTGAATTGCTAATTACTAAATAAACGTAATGGTGCAAGCTTTGTTATGGCTTCTACTCAAAGAAAGAGATTTGAGCAGCACAACTACTTTTTTAAACAGATGCCCATTTAGATGCCCATTTATACGTTTAAAACGCGGTTGAAAGAGCAGACTTTTTGACCAAGCGGACAGCCAGAACAATTGCATTTGAAACTGGCGGGTTTAATCAGCGTTGTATTCCTTGTAACACAGGATTTTTATAAAATTCTCCTTCTGGAAGAAGACCGACATTAGCCTTAGTGAATTTGTTTGAGAAATCGAGTCAGGATCTACAAAAATTCTCTACGGGTATTAAATAGTTGCTGAAACAGAAGCATGAAAACAGTTGTTGCATCTGGTTTCAATGCCCAAACTATGCTAGGGATTGCGCTAAAATGTAGTTATTAATACACCTTGACTCATGTTGTCAGCCTCGCTACTTGCCGTTGACTTTGTGGAGCTTCGGCTGCTGATTCTGAGTTGAGCGGTCTAAAGTTAAGAAAGGTATTTGATCGCGGAATGATCGAGAGAAAGTGTTACATCAGGACATTAGATGAGCATTCTTTTTTTAGTTGTGAAGGTTCTAAATCGATGCAATTACTCGGAAAGTGCCTTGAGGACCATTGCTCCTCTGACTCCAGCACGATCACCCAATTTCGTCAGCTTGAAACGGGCTATCCCCGTCCCCAGTTTCAGCGTGCCAACTGGCTCAACCTAAACGGGGCATGGAAGTTCGCGTTTGACGATCGCAGACAGTGGCTACAGCCGATCGACGTTGAATGGACGCGGACGATCGAAGTTCCCTTTGCGCCAGAGTCGCAGCGTAGCGGCATCGCTGACACGCAGTTTCACCCTAACTGCTGGTACGAGCGAGAGTTTGAACTAGATCAGACCCGCAGCGCTCACCGCTCTCGTTCCCGCGTGCTGCTCCACTTTGGCGCAGTGGACTATCACGCAAAGGTCTGGGTCAACGGTCAATTTATTGGAGAGCACGAAGGGGGGCACACGTCCTTCAGCTTCGACATTACCCATGCGCTACAGCCAACGGAAACCCAGCGCGTGACCGTTTGGGCGCAGGATGATCCGCAGGACCTAGCAAAGCCCAGAGGCAAGCAGGACTGGCAACCAGAAACACACGGCATTTGGTATCCTCGGACGAGCGGAATCTGGCAGACCGTGTGGGTCGAGTGCGTGCCGGAAACCTATTTAGAGAAAATTCACTGGACGCCCCACTTTGAACGGTGGGAGATTGGCTTTGAGGCGTTGATCGCTGGAACCCAACGCGATGACTTACGGCTCAGCGTGCGGCTCACCGTGGGGGGGCGTCTGTTGATTAATGACAACTACGAAGTCATTAGCGGTGAGATTCATCGTCGCATTGCCTTATCCGATCCAGGTATTGACGATTACCGCAACACGTTGCTGTGGAGTCCCGAAAAACCGACGTTGATTGATGCCCAGATACAACTTTGGTATCAGGGCGAACTGTTAGATGAAGTGAAGTCCTACACGGCAATGCGGACGGTTTCGATTCAGCGCGATCGATTCATGCTGAACGGGCACCCATACTATCTGCGGCTCGTGCTGGATCAGGGCTACTGGGTAGATACGCTGATGACGCCGCCATCGGATGAGGCATTGCGGCAGGACATCGAACTCACAAAGCGCATGGGCTTCAATGGCGTGCGAAAGCATCAGAAGCTCGAAGATCCTCGCTTCCTCTACTGGGCAGACGTGATGGGGCTAATGGTGTGGGAAGAAATGCCCAGCGCCTACCGTTTTACGCCGAAAGCCGTTGAGCGGATTACAAAAGAATGGACCGAGGCGATCGATCGCGATTCCAGTCATCCTTGCATCGTTGCATGGGTGCCCTTTAACGAATCCTGGGGCGTCCCGAACCTGACGGAAACTCCGGCTCATCGGCATTACGTCCAAGCGCTTTACTACCTGACCAAAACCCTTGATCCAACTCGTCCGGTAATCGGCAACGATGGCTGGGAAAGCACCACGACCGACATTCTGGCGATTCATGACTACGACAGTCAGCCGCAGCGACTAGCAAGGCGCTACGGTCCTGATGTCAAGCTTGCTGACTTGCTGCACCAACAGCGTCCCGGTGGTCGCGTCCTGACACTCGACGGCTACCCGCATCAAGGGCAACCGATTATGCTGACCGAGTTTGGTGGAATTGCCTACACGAAGCCTGATGATGCGATCGCCCACAAAACCTGGGGCTACGATCGCTCTAAGGATGCCTCCGACTTGCAAGACCGCTATTGCGCTCTGCTGACGACGGTGAACACGAGCCCGCTATTTAGCGGCTTCTGCTACACCCAGTTGACAGACACATTTCAGGAAGCGAACGGCTTACTGTATGCGGATCGCACGCCCAAGATTCCGTTGGAGGCGATCGCCTCAGCAACCTTAGGTAGAGATGTTGCATTATCAGGGGGTGAGTCTCAATGGATGGGACCTGGTTCATCCCATGCAGCCGATCAGTGTGGCGTAAACGGCTGCTAGGTAATACTGCCAGTCGTGCGAGCGTGTAGTGCAGGCGTCTTTAACAGGATGCCTGCACACGTTTTATTGGGG
>NZ_JACJPG010000107.1 GCF_014695955.1 Leptolyngbya sp. FACHB-36
GTACAGCGGGGCGATAACTTGGTGCTGCTGGTGTTCGAGCGTGCTAAGACCGGAGACATCATCCAGGGTCTTCCCCGTATTGAAGAACTCCTGGAAGCCCGGAAGCCAAAGGAAGCCTGCGTGCTAGCAGCGCGTCCAGGAACCGCGCAGGTTGTCTACGACGATGACGACGACTCGGTCGAAATCAAGGTGGTTGAGTCGGATGGCGTCATGACCGAGTACCCACTGGGTCCAGGACAGAACGTGATCGTTGCCGATGGGCAATCCGTACTGGCAGCAGAACCGCTGACGGACGGTCCCGCAAATCCGCACGAGATTTTGGAGAACTACTTCAAATTCCTGCGGGAAACCCAAGGCGTCTACGATGCGGCGCTGGAAGCGCTCCAAAAGGTGCAGACATTCCTCGTGAACGAGGTGCAGTCGGTGTATCAGTCTCAGGGCATTGATATCTCCGACAAGCACATCGAAGTTGTCGTGCGGCAGATGACCTCGAAAGCTCGCGTAGACGATGGTGGTGACACGACGATGCTTCCTGGTGAACTGGTAGAACTCTACCAGGTGCAGCAGGTAAACCAAGCCATGTCCATCACGGGCGGTGCGCCTGCGGAGTATACTCCGGTGCTGCTGGGAATTACCAAAGCGTCGCTCAACACGGACAGCTTCATCTCAGCTGCTAGCTTCCAGGAAACCACTCGTGTGTTGACTGAAGCGGCGATCGAAGGCAAGTCCGACTGGCTGCGCGGCTTGAAGGAGAACGTGATCATCGGTCGCTTGATCCCGGCAGGTACCGGATTCAACGCCTACGAAGAAGTGGGTAGCCCGGATGTCGATCTCTCCTACGAAGGCGTTAGTGTCTTCGATGACGAGACCGATCTAACCGATGTGGTGCTGGACGATCGCACAGCGCGGTCCTACGGCTTAGAACCCTTCGACGATCGATCGCGCTTAGGCTTTGGCATGACCGAAGTCAGCGAACCGTTCTCCCCACTTCTGGACGACGATGAACTGATCAGCGATGACATGGACGACGAAGAAGACGGCGAGGACGACGAGTAGCCTCAAAAATCAGCGGTTAAACCTCCTGCCTCATTAGAGGAACTAGGAAATTAACTTGTAAACTGAGTGTCTCCATCACGGAGGCACTTTTTTATGTCTTTGCGTTTTTTATGTCTTTACGTTTTTATGTCTTTGCGTAACCTGTTTGCGTAAAACCAAAGGGACGATTTGTTCGTACTGTAAAGTGAAGCATCGGTTTGCTCCAGAACCATGTAAAGTCTCAATAAAGAAACTCTATTTCGTCCTGCTTATAATCGTCCGTTAACGAACTCACAACCTTGCTTTCGTTTCGACACTGAGACAATACTGAGACAATTTGAACTCTAGGTCGCGTCCCCTTCGTCAATCCTCGGTAATGGCTGATATGACTGTCGGTTCGCAACAAAACGCTTCCACCGATTCCCACACGGATTGCGCCTCGATCGCGCGGCCACTCGCGGACAGCTCCCTGCTAGAAAAGCTGCGGCAGCGCACAATCACGGCAGCCGAACTGCTGCCGCTGCTGGTTAGCTATCGCCTGCTGCCGCAGCTAACGCGCGAACTAATTATTGACGAGGCGATCGCGCCCTTTACCTGCACCTTTGAGGAAACCATTCAGGCGTGCAAGCAGTTCTACGAGCAGAACCAGATCGCCTCCGAGCAAGACCGCCAAACCTGGTTGGAGCGCAATAGCCTCAGTCCCGCTCAACTGGAAGCAATGATTACGCGCAATCTGCGAACCGAGCAGTTTAAGCAAGCCACTTGGGGACCCAAGCTCGAATCGTACTTTTTGCAGCGCAAGCGCACGCTCGATCGCGTCATTTATTCCTTGATTCGTCTGCAGGACCTCAATCTGGCGCAGGAACTCTTCTTTCGTATTCAAGAAGGCGAACAGTCCTTTGCAGATTTGGCACAGCAATACTCTCAGGGACCCGAAGCGCAAACGGGTGGCTTGATCGGACCGATCGAACTCAGCGTGCCTCATCCAGTACTGGCTCGGCAGCTATCGGTGAGCCAGCCCGGTCAACTGCTACCACCGACTCGTCTGGGCGATTGGGTTGTCCTGGTTCGGCTGGAGAAGTTTTTGCCCTGCCAGCTCGATGACTCGATGCGTCAGCGCTTACTTAATGAACTGTTTGAAGCCTGGGTGAAAGAGCAAATCCAGGCGCTCAGCCATTAGCAAGTCGCCCCGCTAATGGCAGTCGATCGGGACCGATCGCTCCTCAACTCCTCATTCCTCACTCCTCATTGCCCCCCAATGACCTACACGCAAACCACTCCTCAAACCTTCCTATCTGAAGTTGCGCCATTTGACCAACTTTCGGCAGCCGCGTTGGCGACGCTGGCAACTCATGTCCAGCCCTATCGCTACCGCGTCGGACAAACGATTTTGATGCGCGAGAAACTGCCTGCTCAGATCAGCATTCTCTTCGATGGACAGGTGCGGCTGTTAGGCTATGATCCTGCAACTCAAATCCCTGTAACGCTAAGAATGCTTCAGTCTGGAGACGTGTTGGGAGCGGTTGGACTGGTGCGGGGAGTGGCTTGCGAAACGGCGATCGCGTCAACAGAAACGATTTGTCTTACCTTGCCGGCGCAGACCTTTCTAGCGCTGCTGGATCGCGAACCCGCGATCGCGGCTTACTTCCGCAACCAGCCTGCGCTGATCGAGGTATTCGAGCTGCTGGCAGTGGATCTCCAGCGCGCTGC
>NZ_JACJPG010000108.1 GCF_014695955.1 Leptolyngbya sp. FACHB-36
CATATTCTGCACCTCGAAGACCCACAGGCCGCCTATCTAATCCAGGCACAGCTAGAGGCAGAAGGTGTGCAGATTTTGACCCAAACAGCCGTGACCCAAGTGCGGCAGATTAGCGGTGAAAAGTGGGTGCAGGCGGGCAATCGGGCGATCGAAGCCGATGAGATCATCGCCGCTGAGGCACCTGCTGATCCTGCCCCGCTGAATCTAGCCGCCGCACAGGTGAAGTCGAGTCCCTGGGGCATCGTCGTCAACTGCAAGCTTCAGACCTCAAATCCTCGCATCTACGCCTGCCTCAGCTCACTTCCCGACTCACCACAAGTCGTCCGCTACTGTGCTGAAACCGCGGTCAAAAATGCTTTATTTCTACCTGTGTTTATCACGGATCTTCGCTCTATCCCGATCGTGACGTATTCTCAACCAGAACTGGCACGAGTTGGACATTCCGAAGCGATCGCGCGACAGCTATACGGCAACGATGTGGTCATTCTAAAACAGCCGTTAAAACTAATTCCAAAAACGCAGATCCAGGGAGAAACAACCGGACTGTGCAAGCTAATTTTGCGTCGTAGCGGCAGGATTGTGGGAGCGCACATCGTTGCACCACATGCAAGCGAATTGATTAGCCCGATCGCCCTAGCGATGCAGCAGAAGCTAACTGTTCAAGCGCTCGCAGACCAAATTCATCCCGCATTTGCTCTGTCTGAAATCATTCGTCAAACGGCTCTGGAATGGCATCAAACGCGATCAAATCTATTCCAGGATTTTCTTGCGGGATTGTTTAGTCTGCGGCGATCGTGGTCTTGAATCTGAATCACTGTGCTGTTCACGACATATAGAAAACCGTCTAGCGTTACCATTATTGATTCAACTAATTAGCCCATTCCCATCGGGATCGCCACTGTGTGAGACTAAATCTGACTGATACAAAAGTTCAGGTTCGATCACGTTAAGCAACCGGGCAATTTACTTCCGAATGCTACACTGAATTCTGTTTGCTTAAAGCAGCTAATTGCTAATAACCCAATTCTCACTCGTTGTACTTTGAGCGATCGCTTATGTCTAATTTATACAGTCTGGTTGCCAAAGGTGGTCCGATTATGATCCCGATCGTGGCGCTGTCGATCGGGACACTAGCGTGTGCGCTCGAGCGGGGATTGTTCTGGTATCAGCTACTCAGTCAAGAAAAACAAATTGTGCAGGATGTGTTGGCAGCAGCGCGGACTGATTTGCACGCCGCTGCCAAAATTGCCGAACAGGCACAGACGTCGTCGATCGGGCGCTTCTTGCTGGCACCGCTTCAGCTAATCAGTCCAACGCCCGAAACGTTTCGACTGGCAATGGAAACTGCTGGCGAAGAGGAGCTAATCGAGATGCGGCGGGGCAATGACCTGCTGGAAAGTACGGTTGCAGTCGGTCCGCTACTGGGACTGTTAGGAACCGTTACAGGATTGATTGTGACCTTCAGCAGTTTGACGATCGGCAATGCCAGCCCCAGTCAGAGTGTGGACTTGTCTAAGTCAGCCGCAGGAATTGCCGAAGCGCTGATTACCACAGCAGGCGGCATGATCGTTGCCATTCTCGCCCTCTGTATTCTGCGCGTCTTCATGCGGTTGCAACGTCAGCAGATGGACTACTTCGCCAGCGTTGGCAGCAGGCTAGAACTCGTCTATCGACAATTCTGGTATGAACCTGTGTTTCATGCCAATCGAGCGGACGGCAGCTCAGAGTCTGTTAACGCTAAACCCGCGCCAGCGTCACCTGCTCCGGCTGGTCCTGATACTTACCCCGCCGCGCTTCATAGCTAGTTTCGCAGGGCGCGCCTTCTAGGAACAGCAGTTGCACCACTCCTTCGTTCGCATAGATTCGGCAGTCGGCGCTAGAGGAATTAGAAAACTCCAGCGTTAAATTCCCTCGCCACCCCGCCTCAGCAGGAGTCAGGTTAGCAATCAGCCCAACGCGGGCGTAGGTCGATTTGCCGATGCAAATAACCGTCACGTTTTCTGGCACTTTCAATCGTTCCAGCGCCACTCCTAAGCCGTAGGAGTGCGCTGGAATAATGAAGAAATCTCCATCTTTGTCTGAATGAAGCGGAACGGGTTCTAGATTGTTCGGGTTGAACTGCTTCGGGTTGACCACGGTTCCCGGAATATGGCGAAACACCAGAAATTCATTGGGCGACAAGCGGATGTCGTAGCCATACGAGGACAATCCGTAGCTGACCACGGGACGAGTCAGCCCATTGCCATCTAGAGAAACGGCACGAACCAGCTTCGGCTCGAACGGTTCGATCATGCCAGTTTTCGCTTGCTCAATAATCCAGCGATCGTTTTTCAGCATCAGCTTGCTTGTCTCCTTTGCCATTGAACTCCATCGAATTATACAGATGCAACCGCTATCTGTAGCGTACAACCTTATAATTTCCGGCAAATATCGCTACATATAGCGTTTAGTGATTCACATGCTCAGCGATTAGCCCACCGTTGACATCAGCATAGTACCCAGAGCGTCATTCCGCAGCGCGTTCTGAAAAACTACTGCAAAAGGTAGTGGAGCCCGATCGCCCTTCCTGCCACTCTGGGGAAGTATTTTCGCCTCCCTGATCCTATGCCTCAAGTCTTCGGAAATCTGCCCGCGATCGCTCAATCTTGGACGCACATCGAAGCGATTCAGTCAGTTGAACAGCACGATCTCGGCATCGAATGTGACTGCGGCACGGCGCGGCTGTCTGTCACGGCGTTAACCCCAACGCT
>NZ_JACJPG010000109.1 GCF_014695955.1 Leptolyngbya sp. FACHB-36
GGCGAACCATCTCCTAGCAGCAGCATCTGCCAGGTAGGAGCTAACCGACTGTGAGGTAACCCCTGTTGAATTGCCGCTTCATCCCCTTGCCAAATCGGTGTTAGGGCGTGCCAAGCTGCTTGAAGACTGTTGGTGGCTCGGATAGTTGCCGTCATACTTTACACAACTTAATCTCTACCATCATAGCGTTCAGCACTAGATCCTCGTGCATTTCAGCCAGCAGGCAGCTATGAGGGAACCTCACCCTGCACGGTTAAAGCAAGATTACCTAGAGGAAAATTGCTTCCTGTTCGGTGTCGAAAATATAGTCGTAGTCAAACACAAATGCATCGCTATGGCGAATCAGAGAAAAGCCCAAGGTTGTTGTGATCTCAGTTGTGAAGGTTGCGATCGCCAATTCAACTAGCTTCTTCTCACTAATTACGGGGCTTTGAATAAAGTAGTCTCGTCGCGCAAAAAATAAGCGCTCGTCTCTCGGCACAATGATTTTATTAATTTTGTGTGTATATTGAATTGGTTTGATGTACGTGTGTAGAAATTCCTCTTGATTTCGCTGCAGTCGATAGGTTTTCTCGTGCTGAAACCAACTCATTCGGAACATCATCTTAATCAGTTCAAACCCTAAAATATAGGTGAATACATTGTTGCGCTCCTCAGTGCTCATAACGAGCCGCAGGGCCGATTCTAAATACAGCTCTGGCTGTCTCCGAACATCCTGAGCTGAATGAATATAAAACTGTTTAATGTAGCCTCGCAGTAGCCATTCATTTAGTTCAGTATTCAGCCGAAATTTTTTGAGGTACTCTTTAACTTTTTGCTTGGTATCTCGATCGGTCAAAACCTTCGAGATAATTCCGTCAGCAGTATAGTCGTCCAAAAACTCTGCCCGCGTCTCAGGCGTCGCTGCACACATGAGATGGCACAGCGACAGCACATAGCGCCGCTGCACCCACGGCAAACTCTCAGCCCATTTCTTTGCCTCAGAAGGAAGTTTTGACAGAATGCTCTCTGAAACAGATGCTTCTGGCATAAAAGCATTGTCATCGGCTTGTCTAACCATATCCAACGGACTCACTAAGAAACGGGCGATCGAGCATGACGTTTCTAAATCTTCCTATGGGTTTAACACTGCATGTCTAGTGCTGCAGCAGTCAGCAACAGCATGCCAAAGACTGACTGGGAACAACGAGTGGCTGATCTCTCAATTGAGCCATTAGCACGGGCAATTCTTGCTTAACTTGTGCCCAATATAAGTGGGGAAACTGAACGTAGTCAAAGTTGCACTCTCGGAACACTTGCTCGATGCGGCGGTAGCGGTAGAGCGACCAATCGCGCAAAATTTGCCAGGATTCATGCAAATCAGTTGCTCCAATCAGATCGCTGGCGGCTCGGTGCAGCTGTGGCAGGTTGTGCTCTAGCCAGAACTGCATCATCGGTCTGTAGCCAGGAGTTTCTACAGCGTGCAACTGCACGATCGCAGCTCGACTGACTCCAAACGCATCTAATAGATCGCTCGGCAAATAGCAGATGTTTCGCTCAGCATCCTCGCGCAAATCGCGCAGCGTGTTGTAGAACTGATCCAAAGCACCAAAGGCGCGAACGAACTGCCTGTGCTGCGCAGACAAAAACGGTAAGACTTGAAAGAGAGAGCCTCCTAACTCTTCAAGCATCGTTTCGTACTGCCCGATCGTTTGAAGAGTCAGATGGGGTGTGTGGTAGCGGGCAAGCGCGGCAAAATACTGAGTCCACGTTTTGAGTAGACAATGCTTCTGGGGAACTGAAGCACTCTGGAACCACCGCGCTCCCATTGCTGTCAGGATCTCTGAATCCACAGAGTCGATCTGCAGACTGCCTTGGTTAAGCTGGGTCCATTGGAAACAGAACTGCTGGAAGTCAGAGCGATCGGGGTGGATCAATGCAGTTTCCGCTAAGCGATCCATTAGCCGAATCCAGCTAATTCGTTCAAGCCATTCACTCCGGATGTCCGGCTCAAGTGTCATCACCCAAGCGGCATTGTCTTCATCCTTAAGAGAATCATCAGATACTGCGTCATACTGAGACGACCCTACTAAACTCGAGAGGGTAGACACATTCATGTACATTTCAGTCTAGGTAAGTGGCGATTAACTGTGTAGCTTCATAATTCCCTGCTTTCAAAAGGATTAACGGTGTGGTATGGATTACCTTGAGAACCACGACTCGCTGGGAAGCCGAACTGATGCAGCAGGTGCTAGCGGCATATCAAATTCCAACTCGGCTGCTTGATTTGGGATCGGTTGCGTATTTGGGATTTGGAAGCTGTGCTGCGCTACAGGTGCCGTCTCAGTATCAGTGGACCGCACGATTGCTATTGAGTCCACTTGAGGAAGACGCCGAGGCACTGGAGTAAATTGGTATAATTGTCCGGCAACGAAGCACTGCCATCGGGCGTCTGAGATATACACGTCGATCGCTCACTCAGTTCACGCTGGCGTTGGGCGTTTGGCGAACGAGTAGGAGATAGACGAGTCCATGTCTCTATTTGATTGGTTTGCAAATCGGCGGAAGACAGGTCCCATTAGTAAAGAGCGGCAAGAGCGAGAGATCGCCGATGGGCTGTGGTCGAAGTGTGAAGCGTGTAGTGTATTGACGTACACCAAAGATCTGCGCTCGAATCAGATGGTTTGCTCAGACTGCGGACATCACAATCGCATCTACAGCGACGAGCGAATTCGCCAACTGATCGATGCCAATACCTGGTTAGCGATCGACGAGTTTCTATTTGCGACTGACCC
>NZ_JACJPG010000011.1 GCF_014695955.1 Leptolyngbya sp. FACHB-36
TGCGGCTCATTAGCGATGACGCGATCGAGTGCAGTTTGTAGCTCTGGATAATCTTGCAGCACTTGCCAGTGGCGACGGAGATGATCTCGATAAATCCCTGCTTGCGTTGGAGCTGCTTGCAGCAATTGCTCTAGCGTCTTACCCTGCTGCAAATGATAGAATGCCAACTGCAACAGGTATGGATGTCCGCCTACCATTGAAACCAGCGGTTGCATCGCTTGAATTGAGCTGTGCCAGCCATACTGTTTTGCCAACCATTGCACCTGCTCGATCGAGAGTTCCGGTAAACGAATTGGCAGCCCGACATTGAAGGGAGACTGATTCAGATTGAGCGGAATATAAACTTCAGTCGAATGAGCAACAACCAGTCGTAATCGCTGCCAAATTTCTAGATTATTTGCCTCCTCGTGCCAGCTTCGCAGCAATGCAAAGAATCCTTGAGCAACTTGAGGAAATTCAAATAGCCAATCTACTTCATCTAAACCCAAGACTAAATTTTGGTGCAGTTGCTCTAATATACAGAACTGAAAATAAGTCGTGCAGCTGACCAGGCTGCCAAACCGTTCTCCATCCCAATAATCATCGAGCTGTACCGATAGATTCAGCTTCTGACTAAGATTCACGCAAAACCAGCGCAGAAATGTATCTAAATCAGCCAATACTGCCGCTTCTGCCTGGCGCAAATTGAGCCGCACCGTCGCATAGTTAATCTCGCTGGCTCTTGCCAAAATCCGATGGAGCAGAGATGTTTTACCCATGTATTGTGGAGCGCGAATCCGAACTAAGCCACCTGGCTTGCAAATTTCTTGAAGGCACTGTTCCTCAATGGGAGGACGTTCAACATAAAGCGGAGATTTCAGCGTCAGGGGGCTGCCCGGAAATTCTAGATTGGCAAATTTTCCCTGATAAACAAGTTGTGGATTGACTAGCTCCGATCGGTGCCGAGCAAACAAGTCAATTAACTCTTCTCGATGGGAATAATGTTCTCCCTCGGCATTACTGAAGCCAAATGCTTTACAGATGTTGGCAATATGTCGACGAATCGTAGAAGGTTCTAGATACAGCGCCGTAGCGATCGCCTCGTCGGTTTCGCCTGCTAAGAATCGCTGCAAGACTTTGCGCTGTTTTGGTGTCAGCTCCTCAAAAATCACTTTAAATTCGGGTTCGTCCATGCTGATCAAACTGCCTCACCTTCTATCCCTAGTTCAAATAGCTTCCAACGTTTTACTTCTGTTTCCAGTTTATAAATAGAATCAATCTTCTCGTGAACTGTGTAACTTTTTGCACAAGCCCTGCCGCAATCTAGCCGCTTGCTAGTGTATTCAATATCTGGGGAGATTCGACTTCCGGTTGGTGGGGTGCAATCGCTGCCAACTCACCGATCCTCTCACCCAACCTCTGAATCAGGAATTTTTTCATGAGGCGCAAATTGCTTACTCATTCACTCACGATCGCGGTTTTAATCGGGCTGACGGTTGTCTCCCCTGCTGCTGCTCAGTCTCCCTCGCAAGCCGCTTGTCCACAGTTCTCTTACCCACAACTACCAACCAATGTTCGACCAAGGTTGGTACAAGAGTTAAATGGACACACCAGCTTTGTTTATTCCCTCACCCTTAGCTGCGATGGGCAAACGCTAATCTCAACCAGCGGCACCACCGATAAATCGGTCAGGCTGTGGAACTGGCGATCGGGCAAACAACAATTGAGTTTTACTGCCGACAATCCGAACGACTGGTTTACCACCGCTTTTCTGTCGCCTGATCGTCGAACGCTGATTACTGCTGACTCTAAAGGTGTAATTCAGCTTCGAGACCCTCAAACTGGATCAGTGCGATCGATCTTTCCGGCTCGTACTCGTGGGGTTGGGATTGTCACCCTCACCTTGGATGGACAGACGCTTGTGGACGCAACCGGCACTGGCGGCGATTTTGGCGTCCGATTATGGAACTTTAACACCCAGCAACAATACCCAGGTACGTTTGGCACGTGGGCAGACGTATGGACGATTACCCCAGATGGCTACACCTTAGCGGCAGCCAGCAATAGCGGAACCGCCAAAGTCTGGAATCTTCGCACTCGGCAACTGGTCAGTGCCTTACCGACTAGCTCCACTGTTGGAGCAGTGGCAATCGCCCTGACGCCCAATGCAGAATCACTGATTGTTGCTTACACGGACGGCTCGCTTAAACAATGGAATGCCAGAACTGGAAGACTTAGCCGCACGCTGTTTCGAGGCATTCCACCTAAGTCGATCGCCATGAGTCCTGATGGTCGAACACTGGCGATCGGCTACCACAACCACATCCGCCTATGGAACCTTAGCACCAATCAATTGCTGCATAACCTGCCTGCAAATGCCCCCGGTCCTCAGCGCTTGCGCTTCAGTCCTGATGGCCGATTTTTTCTTAACACGGATGAAGAGGGCGACGTGATTCGCGTCTGGCAGCTTACTTCCTAGCAGGATGGCAGTTGGTGCAACTGATTGCTGATGACACTTCTTTGATGTGTTTTCCATTGATCGATCAACCATTAATAAACGTGATTCAATTCAAAGCCGACAAAGGTTTAAGAAGCGTAGCTGCCCTCCTGTGCCTGAGCGTCTCGGTTGCTTGGCAATTTCCCAAAGGGGTAAACGCCAATGGTTTAACTGTGCAGCCGCAAGCTACTGTTTCCCTCAGGATGGCACAAGCTACACCCAACTCATCTGCCCTTACCTGTCGAACAGAGCGGCAGCAGTATGAGGAAGGGTTGTTGAATGCAATCTTTGGGCAGGCAGAGCAAGCGATCGCGATTGGACAAGTTGACTACGCCTCCCAATTGCTTCTTGGTGCACTTCAGCGAATTCGAGCCATGCCAAATTCCCCTGCCAAAATCAACCTGCTGGAAAGATTGGTCGGCAGCTTGGGCGAAAACGTAGCCTACACCAGTCCGCTAGAGCAACTGATACGGGCTGTTCTCCCTCAGGCATCTCAAGCGGCTGGGGCAGTGGTGGGGGACGCATTTGCAGTCACTCGGACCCTGAGCACGAGCTACAGTGCTTCTAAAGCCCGAACGTTCACCGCACTCGCCAATTACTTCACCCGCTTAGGACAGCGCGATCGTAGCCTGATCATTCTCAGAGAGGCGTTCAATGC
>NZ_JACJPG010000110.1 GCF_014695955.1 Leptolyngbya sp. FACHB-36
GCGACTAACGCTGTTTTAATCGGTGTGGGAGTTCGTTGGTCCTCTGCGATCGCGGCTGACGCACTGGCAGCACTCATCGCTAACACAACCGGACTCAGGAGTAAAAACGTTTGAACAATCGATTTCATTCTGATTAATCCTCAACCCACTCATCGGTAAAACTGCCAAGCAACGCGTGTGGTCGGACTCTTTACAGACCGACCCAACGTGCTTTATTCACGTGGAAAAAAGCTCTGGGCAACAGCAAGTTGAACTTTAAACGCCACAGTCGCCGACGCCACACTGACTACCACTAGTGCAACGATCGACGGTGCGACAGGTCCAATTACGCTTCCAATGCCTAATCGCTTTCTATGGATATACGAATAACTCTAATGAGAAGCGATTTCCGCTATCATCTTCCTTTAGATAGAGGGAGAGTTAAGTATTCTATCATTGGTCTTATATCCTGCTGTCTTATCGGACACATTTTTGCTTAAAAATTAGTAAAAATAAGGTAAAGATTTAATTAAGACATTAGTAACTCTAAGGCGAACTCGTTGCTGGCAAACGCTTTTAGGGCTACTGTCGCTTTAATTACTCACAGCAGGTATCAGCCCGAAGATAGATGAAGGTCATCTAAGCTCACACTACAACCAAGAAATATTAGATAAATAAAACGTTACAAGTAAGGTGTTGAGGACTGCATGCGCTCTTTACGTCGATTGGCTCAGCGGCTTTCTATTGGCGCGATCGTGCCGTTGGCGCTAGCAACATACAGTCAGCTTGAGCAGCCAGGCATTGCGCAAGCGGCGGATAGCGGCGAACGGGCTGAGGAAGCTGCTAAGCGCGTAGATGATGCGCTGGATAGCAGTCTGACGCTTCAGTCGTTCGATCTCGACGCAGACGGCGAGGGAACGTCTATTTTGTTGACGGGACGAGTTCAGACGGTGCTACAAAAGGCGCTGGCAGAAACCATTGCCAAGCAAACGGCTCCCGATTTTGCGATCGTCAATCGGTTAACAATTCAATAGCGAATCAATCGCTAAACTTTCTCCTGACTCTCGTGCTGCTGAATCACCATTTGGCGCACTAAGTCGGCGTGCTTCTTGGCTTCGTCTGCCCGCTCCTCAAACTGAATTTGCGAGGCAAAGCGGTTTTGGGACTGTGCCTGAACTGCCATTCGCCGTGCCAGTGCGGCTCGCTCTTCGAGAACGCGGATGGCTGACCACAGCGCCGTTTCAAGTGCATCCGCTTGCTCGGAGGCTAAGCTGTCCACCGAGTAGGCATGCCCCGTGTGGCAGCGATAGCGAAGCTGTTTGCCGTCCCGCAGTTCCCACAGCACGCCGCCGCAGTCTGGACAGGTCAGCGGACTGGGACTGCCGGATGCTTGTTCGCCCCGCTCCCGGGCCGCCTTATCCTCAGCTACAATCCTGGCTTCTTGCTCTAGTCCATCATTGGTCATACTGCTGTCCTCTGCCACAGGCTCCTGCACTAATGTCTCGACATACGCGCCAATCTCGCTCGCTGTAAGAATGTGATCAACCTTCGTTGCGGCGATCGCGCTGTTCGGCATTCCATCAAATAGCGCCTCGTTGGGGTCTTGCACTAAGGCAACTCCCCCTTGCCGCTTAATTATTGCCAATCCTGCCGCGCCATCATCCAGCATCCCTGACAAAACGATGCCAATCACTCGCTTACCATAGGCTCGACTGGCAGAGCGAAATAGGACGTCGATCGCGGGTCGGTGTCCGTTCTCGCGGGGACCACGACTTAGGCGAACGCGATCGCGCTCAACAATTAGATGAAAGTCTGGAGGTGCGATATAAATGCATCCTGGCTCGATCGTCGCTTGGTCTTCGGCATGTACCGCAGGCAGGGGACCAGAACGGCTCAGGATCATTGGCAGCATGCTTTTGCTCGATGCTGGAATGTGCACCGCCACAAACACCGCCGCCTGAAGATCGGCAGGTAAGCTTTGAACAACGGCTTTTAGCGCTTCTACGCCTCCTGCCGAAGCACCCATGACAACGACATCCCGACCAAACATTAAACCCATTAGCGATAGCAACAAGGTAACTACCGTCACTCTACTGCAATAGGCACAGATCAGCCTTCCCTCTTCCTGTAGGCTCTGGGCAAACTATGTCGTACACGCATCTCTAATGTTCGGTTGACTGTATCACGTTCTACTAAATCGGTCGCTGAGATCCGATAAGGTCACTTCAGTTTGGCGGTAATCTAAACTACACACCCTTATGCGTCTAGAACAGTTACAAGCGTTTCTGGTTGTGGCAGAAACGGGCAGCTTTCAGCAGGCTGCTCAACGCTGTGGCGTGACGCAATCAGCAGTTAGTCGGCAGATTCAGGGATTAGAGGCAGAGTTGGGCCTGTCCCTGTTCCACCGAAGCGCCCAGGCAAAACTCACCGTGGGGGGCGATCGCTTACTCCCCCGTGCAAAGAAAATCTGTCAAGAATGGCAGAATGCGGTTCAAGAACTCGGCGATTTGGTTGCCGGTAAGCAGCCAGAACTCTGCGTTGCCGCGATTCACTCGATCTGTGCCTATCATCTGCCGCCGATTCTGCAACGCTTTTGTCAGGACTACCCAGACGTGCAGCTACGAGTGACAGCCTTGGGCAGCGATCGCTCCCTCAAAGTGCTGCGGGATGGCTTGGTGGATGTGGCGATCGTGATGAATAATCGCTTTCTCACCAATAGCCCAGAGATGCTCGTTCACGTGCTGTACGATGAACCGATTAAAGTCCTGATGGCGGCGAGTCATCCGCTCGCTGAGTATGACAGCGT
>NZ_JACJPG010000111.1 GCF_014695955.1 Leptolyngbya sp. FACHB-36
CAAGAGCGCTGGCTGCTTCAAGGGTTGCAGCGATCGCAAGCCCGCTGGAATGTGCTGGCTCAGCAGGTAATGTTCTCGCAATATGACTTTGATGCGCGTCCAAACCTTCAGGCGTTTAACGTCGATCAGTGGGATGGCTACGTCGCCGCCCGCACTCGCCTGCTAGAGTTTTTGGAGCAGCGACAGCCCTCGAACCCGATCGTCCTAACCGGAGACATTCACTCTAGCTGGGTTCACGACATCAAGCGCGATTTCAACAGTCCCGATTCTCAAACGCTGGGCACGGAGTTCGTGGCAACGTCGATTACCTCAGACTTCCCGACTCAATTCATTGAGCCAGTTACGCTGGCGCTGTCGAACAATCCCCACACGAAGTTCTTTGACGGAGCATTCCGGGGCTACGTGCGCTGCACGCTCAGCCGCGATCGTTGGCAAAGCGATTATCGCGTCGTTTCAACGATTACCGAGCCAGAGGCGACGATTCGCACGCTGGCGTCGTTTGTGGTCGAAGACGGCAAACCCGGCGCTCAGCGTGCCTGAATTGCGGATTCCGAATTCCAAATTCCGAATTGCTTTAACTCCTGAAGCAGCAGATAGCTCTGGACCTAGCGATCGCTCGATCGTGGGTCCAAAGCATCTCGCAGCCCATCGCCCAGCAGATTAAACGCCAGCACTGTCAGCGTGATTAGCAGTCCAGGAAACACGGTTGTCCACGGAGCCGAAAGCGAATAGCCGCCCTTGAAGGCATCGGAGAGCATCGTTCCCAGTTCTGGCGTCGGCGGTTGAGCACCTAGCCCCAAAAAACCTAGCCCAGCCGCTTCCAGCGTTGCTGTTCCGATCGCCAGCGTCGCCTGCACGACGATCGGCGCAAGGCTGGCTGGCAGAATGTGGTGAAGCAGTACGCGACTGGGAAACGCTCCGAGCGCTCGTGCTGCTTCTACAAATCCTTGCTGCCGCAGCGATAGCACCATCGCCCGCGTCAGACGAATGAAGATGGGAATCTGCACGACGCCAACCGCGACCATGGCGCTTTGCAGCCCCGGACCTGTTACCGTGACGATCGCGATCGCCAGCAAAATTGACGGAAACGCCAGCAGAATATCGGTCAGCCAGCCGATCGCTATTTCGATCGGTCCACGAACGTATCCGGCGATCAGGCCCAGCCCCAGCCCCACGCCTAACCCCAGACTCACTGACACCAGACTCACCACTAGCGAGGTGCGAATGCCGTACCACACAAGCGTTAGCAGATCGCGCCCCAGCGCGTCGGTGCCAAACCAGTGTGCGGCTGAGGGTGCTGCTAGTCGCGCTAGATAATCGCGATCGGTCGTGGGATCGTACGGGCGCAAAACCGGAGCCAGCAGCGCGATAAGCGTGAGAACGATCGCCAGCACCAGCCCAATCCTGCCGGAGCTAGACTGCCAAAAACGACGGAGCGATCGAGGAGCCGATCGCATAAATTCACGTTGCTCCATCGTTGTCACTCATACAGCCTACGGTTGATTACTAGTTGTCACTTGAGAAGTTGCGAGGGCTTAAATAGCGTCTTTGGAGATCGATCGTATCTAGCAACTCATGCAAACTATAAATTGCTTCTGCAACTGACTCAACTATCTGTCTGAACTACACGCCTCAAAATTTCTGATGCAACTTCTAAACGCTCTGACGCTGGTAGACGATCGAACGAATTTAGAAATTTCTGTACTAAAGTCGTCATACGCTTCTAAATACGCTGGCTCTACTACTCACAATCCTCATCCATCCAGTAAACATGCATTCCAGGTTCAAAGAAGAATCCTTCAAAGCTGTATTTTTCGACAATCTTGCTGACCATTTCGTGTGGACCACAGAGAAACGTGTAAAAGCTATCCCAGTGGCCCCCATAGAGCAACCGAAAATCTTCACTGTATAGCGTCTCATTTACCTCGTCTACTGTGGGATAGTCCCGACTTAAAAGGTCGCTAATGCGGTACTTGGTTGCTCGATCGCCCCATTCATTACCAACCACGACTGCTTCGTAACCCCAATCCATAAACGAATGCAGAAAATCATCTAATAGAATGTCTGGAAAACCTCCTTCGCCTGGTTCAAGAATATTATTTGATTTCAACTGTGCTCGAAACGCTGCAACTTCTTCGAGATGCTTTCGATGAATGGCTCCGATTCCTTCTGACAGAACTCGATTGAGTCGCTGAATTGTAGGTAGGTTAGTAATCTTGAGAACCTCTGACCAAGAAACCGGACTCGCCAATTCTTTTAATTGTGTTCTCGTCGGTCCAGTATCAGATTTCATGAATAAGTTGTGGTGCTCAGGCAATACGCGCTCGAATGGATGGAGAACCGCGTAAACACTGTCAAAGTGTCCCTTAAACCACTCAATTACATCGCCGTCGTCCTGAGGAACTACAATTCGTGGATTTATCTCTTTCATGGCAGATCAAATCTCATGGCAGAGTTACATGATTGATGAGAAGGAAACGTTCGATACCCCTATTTACTTATATTGCACTCGCGGATCGAAAAAGACGTAGGAGATGTCCACCAGTAGATTCACAAGCACAAAGACGATCGCAATGACCAGTACGCCGCCCTGCACAACTGGATAATCCCGCGTCAGGATGCCTTCGTAAAGCCATGAACCGATGCCCGACCACGCGAAAATCGTCTCCGTCAAAATTGCGCCACCCAGCAGCGTCCCGAATTGCAGTCCGGCGATCGTGCTAACAGGCAACAGAGCATTCTTGAGCGCGTGCCGAAAAATCACCCAGCGTGCCGGAACGCCTTT
>NZ_JACJPG010000112.1 GCF_014695955.1 Leptolyngbya sp. FACHB-36
GCCAGCGTGCCCACCAAAAAGGTTAGTGAAGTCAGCGGCATAAACTTCCGTAAGCCGCCCATCATGCGCATGTCCTGCGCGTAGGCGGGGTTGTGTCCCACCACGCTCTCCATACTGTGAATGACTGACCCTGACCCCAGGAACAGCATTGCCTTGAAGTAAGCGTGAGTCATCAGGTGGAACAAGCCCGCGCCATAAGCCCCGACGCCCATTGCCATGACCATGTAGCCCAACTGGGACATCGTGGAGTAGGCGAGTCCTTTTTTGATGTCGTTTTGGGTGATGGCGATCGTCGCACCCAAAAATGCCGTAAAGGCTCCGGTCCAAGCAATCACCGTCATGGACACCGGAACGCCCTCAAACATCGGGAACATCCGGGCAATCAGAAAGACGCCTGCCGCCACCATTGTTGCTGCGTGAATCAGTGCCGAGATTGGCGTTGGACCTTCCATCGCATCGGGAAGCCAGACGTGCAGTGGGAACTGCGCCGACTTCGCCACGGGTCCCAGAAAAACCAAGATTGCAAATAGCGCTGCCAGCGTGCCGCTGAGGGCACCGGATTGAACCAAGTCCTGAAGCCGCTCACCAATTACATCAAACTCAAAGCTGCGAGTAGACCAGTACAAGCCCAAAATACCCAGCAGCAACCCAAAGTCTCCGACTCGGTTGGTTACAAATGCTTTTTGGCAGGCGTCTGCGGCGGCTTTGCGATCGAACCAGAAGCCGATTAGCAAGTAGGAGCACATGCCCACCAGTTCCCAAAAGATATAAACCTGAACCAGGTTAGGGCTAATTACCAGCCCCAACATCGAGGACGTGAACAGGCTTAAATACGCATAGAAACGCACATACCCGGGATCATGAGCCATGTAGCCATCGGTGTAGATCATCACCAGAAAGGCAACGGTCGTCACAATTACCAGCATTAGCGCCGTTAGGTGGTCGATCGTGTAGCCCATACTGAGGTGAAAATCTCCAGCGGCTGCCCACTCAACCATGTAAGTGTAAGTAGGGTGCCCGTGAAACTGACTCCACAGCAGCGCAAACGACAGAACCATCACGGTTCCCGTCAAGGACACGATGAACGTTGAGTTAACGTTTCGCAGACGGTTCGTCGGCTTATTAAACGAGAGCAGCCCTACGCCAACTAGCATCGCGCCCGCTAGCGGCAGAACTGGAATTAGCCAAGCATATTGATAAAGTGCTTCCATTGCTTGCGCCTAGATTAGAATTCTGCAATAGGTTGAAAACCGCTTACATTGTGACACACACCTAACGGGAAACTGTCAAGGCACGTACACAACGGTCAGCTCCTACGGCTTAGGATTCCTAAAAACCTAGAGAATCACATCTATAGCAAGGTAGGGAACCGGTGCTCCTGCAAATGCCCGCAGCTGTTCCAGTTCGACTATAAGTGACTACTCAAAAATGAGCGTCAGAATTTAGGAAATTTCCCAATTCCAACGCCAATTCACAATCTAGACGCTACAAATTTAATTTTTTCCAGCGATAGAACCTGCTAGTGAAGCACCCAGAAAGGCTTGCTGCAACTCTTTCCAGAGATCATCTCGCTTATACAAGCCCTCCAATCGATGGATGACCCGACCTTTTTCAAACACCAAGATCGTGGGCAGCGTTGTGATTCGATATTCGCTAGACAACTTCAAGTTCTCGTCGGCGTTGATCCCAAACAGCTTCACTTGGCGATCGAGTTCTGTCTGAAGCCGCGTCAAGATCGGTTCAATCATTCGACACGGACCGCACCAAGGCGCACCAAAATGAACAAGAACGGGAGTAGATGCTTCCAAAACTTCTTTTTCAAAAATCGGCTTAACCATCATCGGCTTAACCATTGGAGTGGTTTGATCCCTGGCTTACTATCGGTGTTTACAAAGCTATTGGGATCATCCTACCAGTCAACGCTGCCTGTTGCACGAATTAACAGCGGATGTGCCCACCAAAACAGTAAAACAAATCCTGCAACTCCTAAATAAGCAGGGCGCAAGAACTCAACTAGCTTCAATTTCTGTTGTCCCTGCACGATCGCCCAAAATGGCACGATCGACGTTCGCGCTTTAACGGCCTCAAACGCCTCGCCATAGCGCGCGTTCAAACGTCGATCTCCATGCCATACGCCAAACACATGATGTAGAATCAGCCCGATCGACGTGACTACCATAAACGACGATCCCACCCAGAGCAGATGAGCAATGCACCAGATGACTTGTCCAACCATTTGTGGGTGACGCGTGATGCGGATAATGCCCGTTTCGTACAAATGCACCTGTGGCTTTTGAATCGCGGCAATCTCTAGCAGGTTAAACGTCGCTGGATAGAGAAACACAAACGAGATCGCCGACAGCACCCAGACGATCGCGGCAACTCCGGGCACGCCCTGAAGCTGCCAGAGCTGAAGTCCGTCATAGCGGTGGTTAAAGAAGTAGATAATCAGCACGGTTGCCAACGGCAGACTCACCAGCGCGAACAAAACTCGGTAGAGGCGAGGACCAATGCGCTGTTCGCCCCATGATCGCAGTGCGGCTAATCCACTGTGTGCAACTGCAAAACCAAACAGCAGCCCAAGCATCACAAAGTGGCTGGGCGTTAACCAATCAGGCATAAGAAGGAACGGTTCAGGGGCTAGGGATCACAGGATAATCTAGCATCGATCGCCCCACTCCCTAAAACACAATATCTAACTCTAACTGGCGCAAATCGATCGTGTGCAGCATGCCACGACCCTCGCTCCAGGTAGCCACTAGCAGCGCGTAGGGGTCAAGAACGGCGATCGC
>NZ_JACJPG010000113.1 GCF_014695955.1 Leptolyngbya sp. FACHB-36
TGGGTGCAGACGGCGCAAGCAACGTAAAATGCGATCGATCCGCTCACCAGCAGCGTCAAAACCAGTTGTAACAGAAGCATCGCCGAAATTCTCTACGTTCCTAGCCCAAACAGTGCCCCGACCGATCGACCAATATTCGTCGGCTCCATTGCGTCTACTGACGCCGTTGGCTCGTAGCCGCAGTGCACCATGCAGTCCGCGCACTGCGGATTGCCACTTTTTTGTCCGTAGTTTTTCCACTCGGTGTTGTCGAGCAGTTCTTGAAACGTTTTGTAGTGCCCCTCGTTCAAAAGGTAGCAGGGCTTTTGCCAGCCCAACACGCTGTAGCTGGGGCTTCCCCATGGGGTGCAGTCATAGTCTTTCTCACCGATCAGAAAGTCCAGAAACAGCGGACTGTGATTGAAACTCCAGTTCTTCTTACCTGCTTTGTAGGGAGCCAAAATTTCACGGAACAGAGCGCGAGTCTGTTCACGCTTAAGGAAGTGGTCTTGATCCGGTGCCCATTCGTAGCTGTAACCGGGAGAAATCATGCCGTCTACGCCGAGTGTCTCCAGGAAGTCAAAGAATTCCTGCATTTCCTTGACATCAGCCCCAGCAAAAATGGTTGTGTTGGTTGTGACGCGAAACCCTTGGGCTTTGGCAGCGCGAATCGCTTTAACAGCGGTGTCAAAGACGCCTTTGCGATCGACGCATTTGTCATGCCACTCTCGCAGTCCATCCAGGTGAACGCTGAAGGTTAAATACGGTGAGGGCTGAAACTTGTGCAGACTTTTCTCTAGAAGCAGCCCATTGGTGCAAAGGTAGACAAACTTCTTGCGCTCCACCAGTCCACGCACAATTTCGTCGATCTGCGGGTGCAGCAGCGGCTCACCGCCCGGAATTGACACAACCGGAGCACCGCACTCTTCTACCGCTGTAAAGCACTGCTCTGGGGTCAGGTTCTGGACTAGAATATCTGCCGGATGCTGAATCTTACCGCAGCCAGAGCACGCCAAATTGCAGCGGAACAGCGGTTCCAGCATCAAGACTAAGGGAAATCGCTTGCGCCCTCTGAGCCGCTGCGCGACCAAATACTTACCAATTTCTAAGGCTTGCTGCCAGTGAATTGCCATTAGTTCTCGATCTCCTCACAAACTTATTAACCATTCTACGGAACGGCTTCAAGGTTTTGCTAGTTCGATGGGCTTGCAGTAGAAGCAAGAATTGCCTGAAGGCTTTGCTAGACGGAGTGCTTAGCTCCCGCCTGGCATCACAAAGTTGCATACTGATTGGACACGAACCACTCGATCGCGTCGTCCACAGCGGTTGCAATCGACGTTTGCGGCAGACCGAGTTCTCGAACGGCTTTAGCGGCGTTGTAGTACATGTACTGCTGTGCCATCCGAACGCCATCGATCGGGACTGAAGGCGCTTTCCCCAGTTTGCTCAGCAGCATTTCGTCAACCCAGGCAGCGGTAAGGGGTAGCCAAGCGGGGACCATGCGCTGTGGAGCCGGAAGCCCAGTGAGTTGAGCCATCAAATCAAGCAGCGCTTTGAGGGGAAGATTCTGATTGCCTAAGATGTAGCGATCGCCGCGTTTCCCTTTTTGCAGTGCTAGCAGATGCCCCCAGGCAACATCGCGCACGTCGATGAAATTTAGCCCAGTGTCAAGATAAGCGGGCATTTGGCGACGCAGAAATCGCAGAATCACATCACCTGTGGGCGTCGGTTTGATGTCCCACGGACCGATCGGGCTGCTGGGATTGACGATGACTACATCTTGTCCCGCTTGTGCCGCTTGAACGGCTTCTTGTTCTGCCCAGTATTTCGATTTTTTGTAGTGTCCGATTAGCTTTTCCGCTGGGGACTGGTAGGTTTCATCCGCGATCGTGCCTACCGGAGCCACACCAATTGCGGCAACGGAACTGGTGTAGACCGTGCGATCAACTCCAGCGCGTTTTGCAGCCGCTAAGACGTTGCGCGTTCCTAACACGTTGTGGCGGTACAACAACTCGCGATCGGCTTGCCAAAGCGAGTAATGAGCTGCCACATGAAACACGACCTCGCACCCCTGAATCAATTGGAACAGATCGGGATCGTTCAAATCGCCGCTGACGCATTCTACGTCCAAGCCGTGTAAGTTTCGCCGATCGCTCGTAGACCGCACTAGCGCACGGACTTTGTGCCCTTCCTGCAACAGTAACCGGATCAAATTTGCGCCGACAAATCCAGTTCCGCCTGTAACAAATGTGTGCATACGCAGTTCGCTGTCGCTTAGCAATGAACAGATTTGATATTACTGCCAAGCGTGCTGCCCCTTTGTTTGGAACTCACGTTCATACACGTCCCTCTTTGGCACAATTGTCATCAAACTCTAACGCTACAGCGCTTGCAGCCCGCAACTGTCGGCAGAAATAGTAAAATTAGATACAGAACTAATCTATTTGTTATGGAGCAGAAGTAACCCCTATGAAACGCCATCTTCGTTCAACTCAACCGACTACCGACACCCCTGCACCTCAAAGCAAGCGTTACGAGGAACAGCGCGAACCAGAAGGATACTTACATCCCAACTATCGTCATCTCTCCTGGTTTCGTCCTCACCAACACTAAGGACAGTCGATTCAGCAAAGCGGGATAGCCACCTCAGCGGTCCGCTGCTGGATCTTGACTCCACAAAATCTGCACCTTAAATTCATACTCCTTTGTCGTTTTTAGATTCGCATACTTAAATCCAGCCACGTCGATCGCGTGATCGGGGCGCTACTAGAAATGTAGTCTACCCCGGTCTCCGCGATCGCTCGAATGGTTTCTAGCAT
>NZ_JACJPG010000114.1 GCF_014695955.1 Leptolyngbya sp. FACHB-36
GCAAAACGGTGGGTAGTGCAGTTTACGATCGATGTCTTCGGCGAACCTAGCCGCTCAACTACCTTGGCATCTAGCAGCAGTTCGCAGGTGGCTTGGTCCAGCAATCCGTTGCTGATGCCGTTTGCTCAACCCAGCAATGGACGATCGAGCCACATCAATGTTGCACGGCAGGAGCGATCGACATTGGTTCAGCATCTTCAGGCGTTGGAGAGCGAGCTACAGCAGCAGCAACCGGGCTATCAGGAAGCAGCAAAGGCTTACCTGACGCTGATTTTGGTCAAAATTGCCCGTCTAACCGCAAATGGCAGTCCTCCTTTTCAGGCACACCCTCTTTTGGCTGAGGTGTTTCGGGTGATCGAAGCGCGTTACGCTGAACCCATTTCTACAGCAGATGTGGCACGAGCCGTGGGAAGATCTCCCAGCTATTTGACGACGAAGGTTCGCCGCCTTACAGGTCGAACGCTAATGGCATGGATTGCGGAGTGGCGCATTGCAGAAGCCCGACGGCTGTTGTTGCAGACGAATCAACCATTGACTGCGATCGCGGCACAAATTGGGTATCGAGACGTAAGCGGGTTCATTCGCTTATTTCGCCGAATGTATGGCATCTCTCCCACAGAGTGGCGACGCGCAAATCGTTGAGGATCGAGCGTTTGCAATTCTGTAGCCTGGTCCTCGGGCAGCGAGTATTGCAAACTCCGAATGAAGCCTTCTACAAGCGCAAACTCCCCACCCACCGATGACTACTGAATTCAGTACAGAGGAGAGCTACTTTTCTGGCTAAGATCGCTACTGTAGTTAACCTAGAAAAGCCTAAAGCGCTTTACAGTCCCTTAGAAGCAAGTCGCTAAGCTGCGAGTTATACTTAAGGCAGAGAATAACTACGTCCACGATCGAGGGATTTGGCAGGATGGCTTATGTGAACATCCTGATTGTTGAGGATGAGCATGTGATCGCGCTGGACATGAAGCGTCAATTGGTCACTCTCGGCTATAACGTTCAACTGGCAAACTCTGCTGACGCCGCATTCGACATTGCTGCAAAGACCCAGTTAGATTTGGTGTTGATGGATATACGCATACGCGGTGAGATGGATGGGATCACGGCAGCGACGCAGCTGCAATCGCGCTTCAACCTGCCCATAGTGTACGTCACCGCCCATGCAGATGCTGCAACGCTAGAGCAAGCCAAAGCAACGCAGCCGTTTGGCTATGTTGTCAAACCCTTTGATTTTCAAAGCTTGAGTACCGCAGTCGAAATTGCGCTTTCCCGTCATGCTGCGGAGTCCACTATCCAAAAATCCCTCCAGCGAGAGCGCGAACTCAAAGAGCTCAAATCGCGGCTGATGACAATTGTTTCCCATGAGTTGCGCAATCCGCTAAGTGCCATTCAGTTCACGCTTGACCTGCTGGAACGAGACGATATACCGCTTGAGCAAGACAGACGACATCGCTGTATCCGGCGGGCTAGAACAGCGGTAGAAGTCATAAATCAACTTCTAGACGAGATTCTGATTCTGAGTGAAGTGGAAGCGGGTGAGCTGACTTGTCGTCTGATGCCGCTCGACCTCAGCGAGTTCTGCCGTGAGTTGGTCAACGAATTTCAGCTTGTGACGCCAGAGCACACCTTAGTCTTTCAGGTTAGCGGTTGCCCACCTGAGACAAGGACGCTTTACCGATTTGATGAAAAGCTGCTCCGCTACATTCTGACTAATCTACTCTCGAATGCGATTAAATATTCACCTCAAGGCGGCGAAGTCCGACTCGAGTTGATCTGGGAACCGCAAACCGTCACCTTGCAGATTCACGATCGCGGTATCGGGATTGCTGCCGTCGATCATAGCAAGCTGTTTGAGCCATTCCAACGGGGCAGCAACGTGGGTTCTATTCCAGGAACGGGCTTAGGACTATCCATCGTTCAGCAGTGCGTCAAAACGCACCAAGGCACGATCGCTGTAGAGAGCGCGATCGACATTGGCACCACGTTTACAGTTACGCTGAAGTACCAGTAGCTGCGCGGTTAGTCGGTGGTAAACCTGGCAAAGGTCAATTAACCCTGCGGCGCGTTGCGGTAGCCGTAGAAATTGATGTGGTAGTCAGTAATGCGCACACCCGTTTGCTGCTCAATTTGCTCAATCAGCGACGCGGGCAGCTCTACATGCACATCAAGAATCTGATTCGTGTCTACACAGTTCACGTGGCTGTGCGAGTCGCTGACGTTGCCATACAGCCGACCGTCCGATCGCTCAATACATTCAATAATGCCTTGACCCGACAGCGCTTCTAGGTTTTGATAAACCGAAGTGTGCCCAATATCTTTGCCTTGGCGGTTGAGCCGATCGTAGATTTCCCTTGCAGACAGGTGCTCTCTCTCCTGCCACAGCAGTTCTAGGATGAAGCGACGCTGGCGACTTAAGCGCATTCCTAGAGTCTGGCAGCGATCGAGCGCATCCTCAAGAGATCGAATTGGTTTGGAAGCTACTACATCGCTTTGCATAAAAACTCTCTTTTAATAGATGTATCGCTGAGAACGTTCCCTAGCTATAGTTCTATCACACGCTAAAACAAACTCGCTACAACTTTACCTTACTTGTTAATCGTAGCAATCAAAGACAGGAGCTAGCTTTCAGCAGGAATGTGTTGAGACGCTGTTCTGAGTTGGTGAACGTATCGAGCTAGAGAAAGACGGATGATTCCCTTAGAACTTAGAACTCCGTCGCGTCCCACTTGCTTCAAAATGAAGGTAGAAACGTTACCATCAGTCCCGGAAATTATGACCGTTTTTTCGTTGCGTGTGTCCCTTCGCTCGATC
>NZ_JACJPG010000115.1 GCF_014695955.1 Leptolyngbya sp. FACHB-36
TGGTGGATCATCGAACGGATGACGAGACATTGGCTTGAAATTAAATTGGGCAATTTATGGGTGTGAATCTTCCACATTCTTTTTTGTTTCATACATTAATCCGACCGTGAAGAGTCATTGCCGCCATTCAGGTACAGCCGAATAAACTCCTCAGCCGCAGCAGGATTCATCCGTTGCAGGGCTTCTCGAATTTCCAGAATCGTTTCGCCACCCGGATCTCGAACCTCATTCACCCAGCGGCTCACATTCGCGTGCCCAATCCCCATTGTTGTAGCTAGCTGATTTTGGCTAATTTCATAAGCCGTGAGTGCTTGTCTTAAGGCTTTACCTGCTCTTCCCATGCCTCTGATTGTGTCAGAGGAGTACAGTTTGCGAAATTGTTCCAATTAGTCACACAATAATAGAGTAGTGTGACTAATTGGAACATTAAGGAGAAGAGCGATGATCTATAGCGATCGTCTCAAGTGCTGGGCTGTGGTTCGTCTACTGCCCAAAATGCAGTGCGTCGTGATGGCTCGGTTCGTCAAAGAGTCCGATGCAGACGGTTACGCAACAGTTTTGCGGCGGTTACTGCCTGATGCCGTGGTTGAAGTCGTGTTTGATCTGATGGACGGGAATCATCAGGACGATCACCTGCTCCATTAGCAGAGAGAACTGTTACCTTCTAATTGGAATCAAGCTGGCAGACGAGTCGCTAGAAGCAAACGGTCGCGGCTACTGGGAAACGAGTGAAGAGAACCTGGAGAAGCTGCGCCAGCTTTATCAGGAAGTTGAAGACCGCATCGAAGGCGTTGAGTAACTCCTAGACACACTTAGAACGAACTAAGGGGCACAGAGCCATCTCTGTGCCTTTTTCTATGGGCGGTTAAGCTGACTTGATGGTCTTTGTGTAAGCCATACTAAGAAGAACATTTTGCGATCGATCCCGCTGAATAAAACCACCTGCCGGAAACGGCGATCGACCCCGATCACGAGTCAAATTAGCGCTCACGTTGCGAGAAGGAATGGTAGAACCTATACAGCAGCACCATGAGCCGATTGCTGACCTGCAAGCTCAACTGGCGGTGCTAAAGCAAGAGAACCTTGAACTGAAATCGCGGCTTCAGTCGTGTGAGTCTCAGGCAAAACTGCAATTAGACGATCGAACCTCTACGCGAGAGCATCGCCTTCTGGAGGCGACCGCAGAAGTTGCCAATGCCCTGCTGACGATCGCCCACCTCGATGAAGCCGTCAACACAGCTCTGCAAATCATTGGTGAAGCGTTGGACACCGATCGCGTGAATGTGATCGAGAATTTTGCTCATCCAACAGACGCATCCCTTTACTGGCGCGTGCTGTATGAGTGGGATTCACCGGGTACAATGCCGCAGTTCTCTGACTCCAAAGCGGCTCAAGGCAGATACGACGAGATTCCGTGGCTATACGAGCTTTTTCAGCAGAGCCGAACTCCTAGCTATCGGATCGAAGACGTGCCGGAACCGTTCCGGAGTGAGCAGCGGGCGATCGGCGTGAAATCGACGCATCTTGTTGCCATTCAGGTTGAGGATAAGTGGTGGGGTGTGCTGGGACTGGATGACTGCCGTGAGGCAAAACGGCGAAGTGCGGCGGAAATGGCGGTTTTGCGGATTGTGGCAGACTCTATTGGCAGTGCCATCCAGCGTCAACGCACTCAGCAAGCCAAGCTTGACGCAGAACAAGCCCGTTCACGAATGGCGGCAGAGCGATCGGCTGAGCTGCAACAAACGCTCGATCGCCTCGCTGAATCGGAGCATCACTATCGCACCTTGTTTGAGCTGAGCAACGAAGGCATTTATCGGTTTGAATTTGAGCCGCCTGTTCCCACCTCGCTACCTATTGACGAGCAACTTGATTTAGCGTTGCAGCATTACCGCTATGTCGAAGCGAATGAAACTTTTTGCGCTCAGATGGGATTGTCGATCGACCAGCTTCGAGAGTTTACGCTCAGTGATTTTCATGGAGACTTAGCCGCCAATCGTCAAGTCAATCGATCGATCCTTGCCAACGGGTATCAAATTAGAAATGCCGAAACCGACGAGCTAGATGCGTTGGGAAGACGCAAGTACTTCCTCAACAACATCGTGTGCGATGTGAGAGACGGCTATTTGTGGGGCGGTTGGTGTACGCAAACTGACATCACCGAACTGCGAGAAACACAAGAAGCTTTACTCAAAAACGAACAAGCACGATCGGCAGAACTTGAGAAATCGAATGAAGCCTTGCGACACCGCGATCGATTGCTCTCAGTGGTTGCTCAAATTACGAAAGACCTGTTAGAAGCTGAGGACGTTGACACTGCCATTCTGTCTGCTCTACAGGCAGTTGGAGAAGCAGCCAACATGAGTCGCGTTCTGCTCATCCTTGAACATCAAGAGCCAAAGACTCACAGGCTAAAGCACTGCGTGACGCATGAGTGGGCGGCAGCCACTATTTCTGATCATCATGCCGCTGGAATGGCAGTGATGGACAATGAGAATTTTCAGGTTCTCATTCAACCTCTTCACCGAGGTCAGTCGCTCTGGCGAATAATAGAGGACTTACCTGATGTCACACGATCGCAGTTTGAGAAACTTGAAATCAAATCAACTGGGGTTGTTCCTATATTCATTGAAGGGCGCTATGTTGGCTGCGTTGGCTTTGACGACTGTGTGGCTCCGCGCCACTGGAGCCAGCAAGAAATTGATGTCCTGACAGCGGCGGCTGAAAGCATTGGAGCGGCACTACATCGCAAACAATTGGTCGATCGCTTAATAGCAGAACGTATTCAGGCAGAACAAGCGCGATCGGCAGAACTGG
>NZ_JACJPG010000116.1 GCF_014695955.1 Leptolyngbya sp. FACHB-36
TGAATTTCGCCAGCGCCCATCACAAAATTCGATCGCACGCTTTGCACTCCGGGCAAGGCACGCAGTTTACCCGTAATTTCTTGCTCCAGGTCACTCAACTGCTCCAGCTCGGCTCCCACAATATCCACATCAAATTCCTTACCGGGATCGCGGAAGATGGAGATGCGGGTAGGAATGACAAAGCGATAGCCTGCAAAATCGCTTGCCTTTGCCCGCAGGCGGTTGACCATCTCAGCTAGCCCGGCGGTAGTGGCAAACTCTGGTTTGAGGATGGTAGCAATGCCACGCAGGGCACCGGGACGATCGACGTACATGATGCGCTCGACTTCCGGCTGCGATCGTAGGAAATCTTGCACAGGTTGCGACTGCCGAATGGCTTCGGGGATGCTGGTTCCGGGCATCGGCTCAGCCCGCAGCACTACTAGGTTACGGTTGCCTTCGGGCAAATAGTCGGCAGGCGGCAACAGGAGAATGCTCAGCAAGAGCAACCCGACCGGAATGCCCAATAGCAGCAGTCTACGCCCTACGCGTCGGCGACCGATCGACCAGCTTACGGTGGCGGCAAGGAAGTCTTCTAACTTGCCCTGAAAGTAGCGGAAGACATCGGAGGTGCGGTAAACCGCCTGCTGCACTTTGCCAAACAGACCCGGTGGAAGCGGTACAGCGGATGACGTGGTGGTCGATAGCATTCGCTGTGCCTCTGCCTGGTCAAGAAATAGCCCAGAAAGCATCGGCACCAGGGTAACCGCCGAAAACAGGGCAAAGATGGCAGAACACGAAAGGGCGATCGCCATATCGGCGAACAGTTGTCCCGCTTCTCCGGTCACCATAATCAGAGGCAGGAAGACGATTACATTAGTCAGCGTCGAGCCGAGCATCGCTGCCCACACTTCTTGCGTGCCCTCGATCGCAGCCCGCATTGCGCTTTTGCCCTTCTGCATGTGGGTGAAAATGTTTTCGATCACAACGATCGCGCAATCCACCACCATACCCACCGCAAAAGCGACTCCAGCCAGACTAATGAGATTCAGCGTGCGACCAAACAGTTGCAACACAATGAAAATAGTAATCAAGCAAATGGGAATCGTCAGGGCTACCACAGCAACGGTTCGCATCGAACCCAAGAACAGCAACAGCACGAGTGTGGCTAGTAAGGCACCGCTGATCAGGTTTCCTTGCAGCAGGTCGATCGACTGCTGAATGTACTGGCTTTCGTCGTAGTTGTAGGCGAAGCGCAGGGCTTCTCCCTGACGGTTTAGCTCGCCTTCCAACTGCGTGATAGTATCGCGTACCCCCTTGGCAACCTCGGGCACGTTGGCACCGACTTGCCGAATCACACCAATCGCCACCGTTGGCGTACCGTTAAAAACCAGCGCGCTATCCTGCACTTTGCGCCCCATTTGCGCCTTGGCTACATCCCGCAGATACACCGTCCCGGAGGCATCTCGCCGCAGCACAAAACCCTCGATTTGCGCCAAATCTTGCGATCGACTCAGCGTTCTGACGCGGTATTCGCGCCGTCCCAGAATCAACGGACCGCCGCGAATATCACGGTTGTTGGCTTGCAGCATTTGCACCACATCCCCGATCGTCAGGTTGCGGTCCGACAGCGCTTTCGGGTCAACTTTGACCTCTACTTCTCGCCGCTGTCCGCCCACAATCAAGAATTGCCCGGTGCCTTCCACCCGTCGCAGTCGCGGTACAATCACCTCTTCTGCCAGATCGCGGTAGTGGTTGGGGTCGCCTTTGCCATCCTGCGGCACCATCGGAATCCACATCATCGGCGAACTGCTGCCGCCCACCAGTTCCACGTTGGACTCGTCTGCTTCGGGAGGCAAACTATCTGCTTGCTGGAGCCGATTGATCACATCCACCAATCGCCCTTCTAGATCCGCACCGGGCGTGAATTCCAGGGTGATGGCGCTGCGTCCAGCACGGGAATTGCTGCTAATCTCTTGCACGCCCAACACCTGTTCCATCTGTTCTTCGATCGGGCGTGTCACCAAGTCTTCTACTTCAGTGGGTCCCGCTCCAGGATAGGTGGTAGTGATGGTAATTTCGGGACGATCGCCACCGGGCTGTAGCTCCAGCGGCAGCCCTAACAGGGCAAACACCCCAAAGATTGCCAGCAAGCAAAACAAGACGAAGGTGCCGTGTCGCCATCGCACAGCCAGTTCAATGAGATTCATCGCAGTATCCTCTAGCTGTTGCTGTTCTGAACGACTTTCACAGGTGCACTGTCCCGCAGTCCATCGCTGCCGCGTAAGACAATTTCCTGCCCGGTACGTAAAGCATTGCTGTAAATAGCAACCCTTTCGCCCATATCCGTCACCAGTTCCACCGGAACCTGCTTGGCTTTGCCAGCCTCGATCGCAAACACAAACCACTGATTTTGTCGCTGGGTCAGCACGTCACGCGACACCACAAAGCTGCGGCGATCAGCGGGCATTTCTAACGTGCCAGCGATCGCCATACCAGGCAGCAAGCGCTGTCCTGCATTCTCTAGCCGCACGCGCACGCGCTGCCGTCGAGAGGATGCTTCTGCTGCTGGGACGACGGCTGTAATCGTGGTTCGCTGTTTCCACTGGGGCAGCGCCCGTGAGGTGAGCTGAATGGGCATTCCAGCCGTGACTCTGCCCGTCAGATCTTCGGGTAATTCCAGGAAAATATCCAGACGATCGCCCGCAATTAGCGACACAATTTCGCCGTTGCTTTCTACATAGTCGCCCCGGCTGACCACCCGTCGATCGACCACGCCAGCAGACGTTGCTTTTACCTGCGTCCGCAGTTGGGTCAGCCGTGCCTGATTGACTTCTGC
>NZ_JACJPG010000117.1 GCF_014695955.1 Leptolyngbya sp. FACHB-36
TCAGCAAGCAAGCCTGGTGAACCAACTGCAAACTGAACTAGCAGAGCGACAGGCAATGGCGGCAGCGCTGCGATCTAGTCAAGAGCGGCTTCAGGCAATGGTGTCTAGTGCGTTGATCGCGCTGATTGCGACGAATCAGGCGGGTATCGTGACACTGTGTACGGGAACGATTCTGCATCGGTTGGGAGGAGCCTCTCCGACGCTGGTCGGTTGCCCGATCGTTGAGGCATATGCTCACTTGCCAACCCTTGTTGAAGATATCCGTCAGGCGCTAGCTGGCAAAACGGTTACGTCCACCATCGAACACGACGGCGTCATTTTAGACGTGCGGCACTCTCCCCAGACCAGCCCCGAGGGCACGATCGTTGGGGCAATTAGCGTGGCGATCGATGTCACCGAGCAAAAACAGGCAGAAGAAGCCTTACGCCAAAGCGAGATTTTGCGCCAGAGCGATGCCAAAAGCCGCGTGTTGCTTGATGCCCTTCCCGACGCAATCTACCGAATTCATCGTGACGGCACGTACTTAGACTGTAAACCGAGCACGTCCTGTCAGTCGCTGCCCGATGCGGTGATTGGCACACGGCTTACTGACGTGCTTCCAGAAGAGATCGCGCAGCAGATCATGACGCATTTGAACCAAGCGCTGAAAACGGGAGTGACTCAAGTCTTTGAACATCAACTAGAAGGCGGCAAGCCGTGCGACCTAGAAGTGCGACTTGTGGTCAACGGGAAGGACGAGGTGCTGGCGATCGTTCGGGACATCAGCGATCGCAAAAAAGTCGATCGATTAAAAAACGAATTTGTCTCCACCGTCAGCCACGAACTTCGCACGCCGTTAACCTCCATTCGCGGTTCTTTAGGATTGCTCCTCGGTGGCATTGCTGGAGATATTCCTGCCGAAGCAACAGAGTTAATCAGCATCGGCTACAAAAACAGTGAACGATTGATTCTGCTGATCAACGACATCTTGGACATTGAAAAAATTGAGTCCGGTAAGATGAACTTCTCGCTGAAGCCAACGGAGTTGATGCCGCTAGTAGAGCAAGCGATCGAAGCCACCCGTGCATACGCAGAGCAGCTAAATGTGACGCTGGAATTAACGCATACCCAGCCCGGAGCAATTGTCAACGTCGATGGCGAGCGGCTAATTCAGGTACTCACAAATCTGCTCTCGAACGCCGCAAAATTCTCACCCGTGAATCACCAAGTGCGAGTAGCCGTTACTCGATATAGTGGATTTCTGCGTGTGAGTGTGCACGATCAGGGATCTGGCATTCCAGAGGAATTTCGCGATCGCATTTTCCAAAAGTTTGCTCAGGCAGACTCTTCGGACTCGCGCCAAAAGGGAGGGACCGGCTTAGGCTTAAGCATCGCCAAAGCCATTATGGAACGGCTTGGCGGACAACTCAGCTTTGACAGCGATTCCAGCAGCGGCACAACCTTCTACTGCGATCTTCCAGAGTGGTTGCCATTCTGTTCGCTGCCTGAGAACCATCCCTTCACCCGCTTGCCTGAGCTTGGTCACGCGCCTCGAATTCTCGTTTGCGAAGACGACTCTGACATTTCTATGCTGCTAAAGATGATGTTGCAGCAGGAAGGGTTTTGCGTCGATATTGTCCATAGTGCTCAAGCTGCAAAGCAACGCTTGTCCCAACGGCCTTACCACGCGATGACCCTCGACTTAGCACTACCCGGACAGGACGGAATTTCGCTGCTGCGAGAACTGCGGCTGCAAAACTCCACGCGATCGCTGCCGATCGTCGTCGTTTCTGCAAAAGCTCAGCAGGGACGCGAAGAAATTGGAGACGCAGAATTTGCCGTGATTGACTGGCTGGATAAGCCGATCGACCAGTCGCGACTCGTAACCGTTTGCAAACAAGCGGTAGTCCAGAGCCAAAATCCGCAGCCAAAGATTCTGCACATCGAGGACAATTCCGATTTAGTTCAAGTCATTGCATTGCTGCTGAAGCACGATGCCGAAATTTGTCACGCTGCAAGTTTGCAGCAGGCGCAGCAGAAACTAGACACCGAAACCTTTGACTTGATTCTGCTCGATCTCAGTCTACCGGATGGGTCTGGACTGGAACTGCTGCCGATTATCAATGCTCAAACTGGGTTACCGACTCCAGTGGTGCTGTTTTCGGCGCAAGAGGTCAGCGCTGAAACAGCACGAGACGCAACTACTGTGCTCGTAAAATCGCGCACCTCAAATCAAGAGCTACTGCACACAATCAAATCCCTGGTTGGCTACAGCCTTACCTGATTCCCTATTCGTTGCTGTGATTAGCTCAGGAGACTTCTTATGGAACTTCCCACCCTGAATCGGATTCTGTTTGTTGAAGATGACCCGGATATTCAATCGATCGCCCGCATTGCGCTAGTCGCAGTCGGCAAATTCACAGTCGAAATTTGCAGCTCAGGAACAGCAGCACTGGAGACGGCTCCAGAATTTGCCCCGGATCTGATTTTGTTGGATGTGATGATGCCAGGAATGGATGGACCCAGCACACTCAAAGCACTGCGGCAGCTGCCAGAAATCGGCAATATCCCAATTATTTTTATGACTGCCAAAATTCAAACTCATGAAGTGGCTTTCTACAAGGCCTTGGGTGCGCTGGATGTCATTGCCAAGCCGTTTGACCCGATGACTCTGCCTGTAACGATTCGCGGCATGTGGCAACAGTTTTATGCCTAATACTTCCGAGCTCATTCAAGCGCAGTTGGCTCAACTCCGACAGGATTACGTGCAGCGCCTTGAAAGTAAATTGCACGCGATCGAAGCTGGTTGGAACCAGCTATCCCCGGTGTGGAGCGGCGAAACAAGTCGCACGCTGCATCACTTGCTGCACACGCTTGCGGGTTCCAGTGCCACTTACGGTTTCGC
>NZ_JACJPG010000118.1 GCF_014695955.1 Leptolyngbya sp. FACHB-36
GTCTGTTGAGCTAACTGACTCATAATCTCTTGCACGCCCCAGTAAGTCAGTCGCTGCCCTTTACTGCGGTTTGAGTTAGAGATAAACAACGGACTTTGAGGCGAAAGTACCTGGCCTGCCGCCTCCATCTGAGCTTGCCGCTGCTGCCGATAAGCGTTCAGGTCTTCCCTAGCTAGTCGGGTGAGAGGCACCTCCCCGACGCTGTCATGCTTTGCTTCTCGAATCACTACTTGCTGCCCATCGTAGTCCTCAACGTTTAAGTTGATTGCCTCCTCCGCCCGCAAGCCGTGCAGCAGCACTGAGAACAGGGCACGATCGCGCTGTGGATCTCGACTGATCTCTGAAATCGCCTGATAAATCCGTTTTACCTCTTCATCCTCCAGCTCCTGAGATTGCGCCTCCGGGACCTTTTCTTGCTTCACAGCGGTTGTAGGGTCACTTGCAACATACTCCGACTCCAGCATCCACTTGTAAAACGTCTTCAGCGTCCGCAGAATCCGATTCACCGAATTGGGTGCTAGTTTCCGCTCCTGCAATAAGTACTGTTTAAACTGCGCCACCTGCCGACGAGTCACAGTGCCCCACGACTGTTGCGTCCAGTTCATGAAGTACTGCAAATCCCGGCGATAGGCTTGCTCGCTTTTGAACTTCAGCGATCGTGCCCCAATAAACTCGTCAACTTTGGTTTGCCGCAAATCAGCAGGTGCTGCCGCTTGTGAAGGAATTCGAGAACTCTCTTTCGCTGCAACCAGTGAAAGAATGACAGGATCTGGAATGGTTTGACGTTTCATGGAGTGATGGGAAAGAGTAGGCGCGATCGAATCCTTCGTTCCTCGATTAAAGCGCGAATCAGCCCAAACACAAAGACTCAGCTCAGTCAATCTCAGCCAAGTATTTGTACGTATCCTTCAAATTCTTATCCCCTTTGACTAGTATCTGGGATAAGAAGACTCTAAGACAACTTGATAGTTTATTCAAGACAAGAGACTAGAATGCTGTCATGCTGCTTGTTCGAGAGTCTTGCGATGCTGCCACCGTTTCCAGGAATGGACCCCTGTAATTGTGAATGCTGTATCGCAAATACTTTTTGAGGACAAACGATCGCTGTCAATTTCGTTCTCTCAAGCACTCGATCCAAAACTTGCTTTAATGAACTTTACTAGCCCCGACGATTTTTTCATCCCAAAGCCAAACGTTTAGGCTGAAGCTAATCGTTAAGGACTACCACTGTCCCAGAATCCAAATCTGTTCAGTGTCATAAAACTCCCCACGTTGCTCCATGTCGTATCCTCCCAGCAGCAACGCCAGCCACAGTTGAATCAGGGGCATCCCCATTGACTGCTGAAGTCCCACCAATGGAGCTGTGGAAACCTGTTGTTCTGCCATCCACTGAGCGATCGCCCCTGACCAAGCCGACACATCTTCATCATGCGCTAATGCCAATGCTCGATTGAAGATTTCTGCCTCCGTTAGCTCCGGCTCCTGACTCATCTGCTCATCCAGCACTTGCAACAGCGCCACTTTGTCTAGCTCTCCAATGACAGAATTATGCTGTGAGATTTCCTGCCGCTCCGGGCTTTTCCTCGGCAAGCTTGCCAGTGGCTCAACGAATAGCTCAAAATCCACTTCCATCGTCTGCCGCACATAGCGATCGAACGCATCCGCTGGCAGCACCGGTCCCTCGTCGCTATTAGTTGCCTCCAGTTCTTCAAACGCCAGAGTTGAGCGTTCATGAAACACCTGCACAATTTGAGCGATCGCCTCTGCGGCGACCTGCAACTGCCCCACCGTATCTAACGCTGATAGAGCCTCATCCAACACATCAAGCAAGTGTCGCACGTCAACTTCGTCGGGAGCGATCGTCGCTTCCTTCAGCACCTGCCACAGCGGCAACTCCAGTTGCTCTACCTGTCTCATTCCTTACTTCTACCTCAGCCGTGCAGTGGGCAGGGACGCACACTACACAACTCTGGGTCTAGCCGCGTCTGACTCGCGAACTTCCTGATCCCGTACCGTTCCTCCAGCACGCTCAGCATCTTACTCACATACTGGTGAACCTGGCTGGGAACCATGCCAGCACAGTGGACCGCAGGCACGATCGCCACCTTCTCCTGCCCCTGCCAGATTTCCGCCCCGACTGCATGAACGGGTGTATCCGCACCCGCTTTGCGATAGACGACCAGCACTCCAAACACCAACTGAGCAAGTGGCTCAAATTCCACAGGAATTACCGCTAACTCTCCCTCTTTGCGTTTGCGACTGCGCGTTTGGTTGATGCGATCGCGATTACGAGCATAGGACCTGCGACTATAGCAAACAGCTGGATTCCAGCAGCCGTCGCCTTCTAACCCATGCAGCGTTTGTGCCTGCTCTGCCGAGAGCATCGCGCACTTACGGCACTTCTCTGGTAATGCCTTCTTAGTCATTATGCATCTCGTAAGGGTGCTAACAGACTAGAAGGCGAGATATTCTAAACAGGGTGTCCATTCCAAGAAATGGTGACGGCATCACAAACCTTTTAACCGGGCAGCATAGAAGCATTATAGAACCCATTTGGGATCTAGCCGATCGCCAGCCGTTTGAGCATGAGTCGGATGAAACAAAGATTGAGTTTTGCCGTGGCATGAATGAGCGTCCGCTTAAAGTTCCTCACGAAACTCTTGCAGTGTTTGATCCAAGCCTTCACTCAATCATCCAGCGAGATGAGAAACGTAGGCGGACTTGAGCTTCTGCAATTCCGTAGTTTGCCTCGCGCGCAGCAAGTATTGCGAATTCCGAATTCCGAATTACAAATTGGTATTGCCTGGACTTATTGGGTTGATTGCTTTATTGTGGCTTCAGAGATCGCGCCTAGAGTTACCCTTTCCGTTAGATTGCAGCTCTGAA
>NZ_JACJPG010000119.1 GCF_014695955.1 Leptolyngbya sp. FACHB-36
AGCGGAGCCGAAATGCTGCCGTGGTGAACGTGGTAGACATCGGGCAGATGTTTGGCGCTGGCGATTTGCCGTAGGGTAGCAATGATGCTTTCGGTCTGCGATCGTCCGTTCGCAAAAATTAGGCACTTGCGCCCCTGAGTTTGATTGAACAAATGCAGGTGATAAGGATGAAACGCAGCGTCACGAGAGTCGCCCCGTGCCCGCACCACGAGTTTTGGGTCGTAGAAGTGCTCGATCGCCAGATGCAGCGTCCGCTGACTGGCAGGAAGCTGCGGCGTAATTACGGGACGATCGTCGCCCGATCTCAGCCAGTCTTCTGCCATGCCGTAGTCGCCCAGCGTAGCAGACAGCCCAATGCGGCGCGGCTGACTTCCGGTCAAGTGGGCAAGCCGCGATAGCTGACAGAGAATTTGCGCTCCACGCTCGGAGCCAATAAAGGCATGAATTTCATCGATGATGACAAATCGCAGATCGCCAAACAGACGGGTCAGATCCGCCCGCTTGTTAATCAGCAGGCTCTCTAGCGACTCTGGGGTAATTTGCAAAATTCCTTTAGGCGTTTTGAGCAATCGCTGTTTCTGTCCCTGTGTGACATCACCATGCCATGCCCACACGGGAATTTGCGCGTGTTTCAGCAGATCGGTAAGGCGATCGAACTGATCGTTAATTAACGCTTTGATCGGACCAATGTACAGCGCGCCAACAGTCGCGGGCGGGTCTTCGTGCAGCCGCGTCAGCACCGGGAGAAAGGCAGCTTCGGTTTTGCCGGAAGCCGTTCCTGCTGCAATCAACAGATGGGCGTCTGTGTCGAACACAACGCGGCACGCTTCGACCTGTACGGGTCGCAAATCGGTCCAGCCTTGGCTGTAGATAAATTCTTGAATAAAGGGTGCGAGGCGGTAGTAGGGATTCACAGGAGGCAAGGAGGTAATGGAGAGTCGGAGACCGGCAGGTGTAGCCGCCTGAGGATGCTGCCTGGAGAACGAATTCGATCACATCACACAAATTATCCGAGTTGTGTCGCTGTTTACGACTGCCCACGTTGGTCATGAAGTGATTCTTTGTTGAATTATCTGACCGCTTCTACATCTGATATTTTCTGTCGTTAGAAATCTGACTGAGATTCACGTTTGCGATCGACACTCACGCTTGGTTTCTCGTAAACCCCTTTTGTCTAACCCCTGCCAGAATAAACTCGATCGCCTCCTCCGTATGTTCTTCGATCATCTCGGGACTCAGACGATCGAGGTCTGGGGTTAAATGCTTCCAATTTCCATGCACGGTGAAGTAGAACAGGCAAACACTCAGGATGTGAGTCAGCGCCAAAAAGGGTTTGAGAGGGCGAAAATTGCCTTCTGCCATACCGCGTTCCAGAACCTTAAGCAGATGTTCGTGCAGGGTTAAAACATTGCATTCCTTGAAATAGGCTCCTCCATTCTGGCTAGATTCTTGAAACCACAGCATTTGTCGTTGGGGGTTGGCGGCTTCGTTGGCGATCGCGATGCGAATGATCTGCTTCAGTGCCTCTTCAGGAGATAGCGTCTCGAAATTTTGCTGCATCAAGACCGCTTGCACCTCATTCACAGGACGCTGGAGGACGGCTTTGTAGAGATTCTCTTTGGTCTCGAAATAGTAGTGCAGCGTTGCAGATGTGACTTCGGCACCGTCAGCGATCGCACTCATGCGCGCACCCTTTAAGCCATGTCGGGCAAATTCTTGTTCAGCGGCATCAAGAATTTGCTGCTGAGTTGCGGCGGCATCTCGCACAACGCGAACTGACTTAGCTCCTCGTCCCGATCGACCCACTGCCATCCGTTCCTTGCGTAATCAACCGTCATCTTAGCAGAGAGGGTCAATTCATGGATTGACGTTTGCTTAAGCGATTGATAAGCTAACTAATTAATTAGTCAGTTAATGTTAAACCGTATGGAACGCTTGCAAGGCTCACCTTGGCTGTTGGCGCACCGTTCAATGCTGAAGCCCAATCAGCCCAGGAAATTTTCGCTATTGGACGAGGATTATGTGCTGTGGCAGGACCCGCAGGGCAGAATTCAAGCATTGCCGAATGCCTGTCCTCACATGGGCGCAATGCTCTCAGAGGGCTGGTGTGTGCCTCAGTCTGAGGGTCGTAGCGCAGTTGTCTGTCCGTTTCATGCGCTAGCCTTCGATCGCGCTGGCTGCACGGTCTTACCCGGTTCTAACAACTCAACGAAATCGTTGCTGCAACCCCTGGAGCTGGTGATTCAAGGTGATTTCATCTGGACCTACGGAGGGTATGAACCAAAAATTCCCATTCCAGAACTGATGAACACGATCGCAGCCGAGTATCAATTTATTGGAGTGGTTGGCGATCGCAGCATTCCCACCGATATTTTGAGTTTGCTGCTAAATATGCATGACTACAATCATCAAAACGGCACGCACCGGGAGCTGTTTGAGATTGAGGAAGTGAAGGTCAAGCAATTTATTGATGCAGGTCTACATTCTCACGCTTATTTGGCTCAACTGCGAAAACAACCAATGCTGCGGGAGATTTTAAAGAATCCAGCACAGCTAGCACTCCCTAAGGTGCTGGAAGCACACCTGGAAAACTACTTTCCCTTCATGGGGATAATGCATGGGGATAACAAACTGCTGAGTTTGAAGGAATGCCACTTTTATCTGCCAGAATCGGTTCAACGATCGCGCGTGTTTGTGTTGATGTACATGCAGGCACACGCGCCGATCGCCCATTTACTAAAGCGTAACTTGCTCAAGCTGGTTAATGTAGTCGTAGAGCAGGATGCCAAAATCTTGAGCCATATTTACCCCAACACACCGCAGCGAATCAAATTGAACAATGAAGTCGGAATGGATTGGGTACGTCGGAACTTTGAACAGTTTCCGGTAGTTGCTGAACCTAATTTTTCCCGATAGCACTA
>NZ_JACJPG010000012.1 GCF_014695955.1 Leptolyngbya sp. FACHB-36
TGCGGCTCATTAGCGATGACGCGATCGAGTGCAGTTTGTAGCTCTGGATAATCTTGCAGCACTTGCCAGTGGCGACGGAGATGATCTCGATAAATCCCTGCTTGCGTTGGAGCCGCTTGCAGCAATTGCTCTAGCGTCTTACCCTGCTGCAAATGATAGAACGCCAACTGCAATAGGTATGGATGTCCGCCTACCATTGAAACCAGTGATTGCATCGCTTGAATTGAACTGTGCCAGCCATACTGCTTTGCCAACCATTGCACCTGCTCGATCGAGAGTTCCGGTAAACGAATTGGCAGCCCAACATTGAAGGGAGACTGATTCAGGTTGAGCGGAATATAAACCTCAGTCGAATGAGCAACAACCAGTCGTAATCGCTGCCAAACTTCTAGATTATTTGCCTCCTCGTGCCAGCTTCGCAGCAATGCAAAGAATCCTTGAGCGACTTGAGGAAATTCAAACAGCCAATCGACTTCATCTAAACCCAAGACTAAATTTTGATGCAGTCGCTCTAATATACAGAACTGAAAATAAGTCGTGCAGCTGACCAGGCTGCCAAACCGTTCTCCATCCCAATAGTCATCGAGCTGTACCGATAGATTCAACTTCTGACTGAGATTCACGCAGAACCAGCGCAGAAATGTATCTAAATCAGCCAATACTGCCGCTTCTGCCTGACGCAAATTGAGCCGCACCGTCGCATAGTTGATCTCGCTGGCCCTTGCCAAAATTCGATGGAGCAGAGACGTTTTACCCATGTATTGTGGAGCCCGAATCCGAACTAAGCCACCCGGTTTGCAAATTTCTTGAAGGCACTGCTCCTCAATGGGAGGACGTTCAACATAAAACGGAGATTTCAGCGTCAGGGGGCTGCCCGGAAATTCTAGATTGGCAAATTTTCCCTGATAAACAAGTTGTGGATTGACTAGCTCCGATCGATGTCGAGCAAACAAGTCAATTAACTCTTCTCGATGGGAATAATGTTCTCCCTCGGCATTACTGAAGCCAAATGCTTTACAAATGTTGGCAATATGGCGACGGATCGTAGAAGGTTCTAGATACAGCGCCGTGGCGATCGCCTCGTCGGTTTCGCCTGCTAAGAATCGCTGCAAGACTTTGCGCTGTTTTGGTGTCAGCTCCTCAAAAATCACTTTAAATTCGGGTTCGCCCATGCTGATCAAACTGCCTCACCTTCTATCCCTAGTTCAAATAGCTTCCAACGTTTTACTTCTGTTTCCAGTTTATAAATAGAATCAATCTTCTCGTGGATTGTGTAACTTTTTGCACAAGCCCTGCCGCAATCTAGCCGCTTGCTAGTGTATTCAATATCTGGGGAGATTCGACTTCCGGTTGGTGGGGTGCAATCGCTGCCAACTCACCGATCCTCTCACCCAACCTCTGAATCAGGAATTTTTTCATGGGGCGCAAATTGCTTACTCATTCACTCACGATCGCGGCTTTAATCGGTCTGACGGTTGCCTCCCCTGCTGCTGCTCAGTCTTCCTCGCAAGCCGCTTGTCCACAGTTCTCTTACCCACAACTGCCCACCAATGTTCGACCAAGGTTGGTACAAGAGTTAAATGGACACACCAGCTTTGTTTATTCCCTCACCCTTAGCTGCGATGGGCAAACGCTAATCTCAACCAGCAGCACCACCGATAAATCGGTCAGGCTGTGGAACTGGCGATCGGGCAAACAACAATTCAGTTTTACTGCCGACAATCCGAACGACTGGTTTACCACCGCTTTTCTGTCGCCTGATCGTCGAACGCTGATTACTGCTGACTCTAAAGGTGCAATTCAGCTTCGAGACCCTCAAACTGGATCAGTGAGATCGATTTTTCCGGCTCGGACTCGTGGGGTTGGGATTGTCACCCTCACCCTGGATGGACAGACGCTTGTGGACGCAACAGGTACAGGTGGCGACTTTAGCATCCGGTTATGGAACTTCAACACCCAGCAACAATACCCAGGTACGTTTGGCGCTTGGGCAGACATGTGGATGATTACCCCAGATGGCTACACCTTAGCGGCAGCCAGCAATAGCGGAACCGCCAAAGTCTGGAATCTTCGCACTCGGCAACTGGTCAGCGCCTTACCGACTAGCTCCACTGTTGGAGCAGTGGCGATCGCCCTAACACCCAATGCAGAATCACTGATCGCTGCTTACACAGACGGCTCTCTCAAACAATGGAATGCCAGAACTGGAAGGCTTAGCCGCACGCTGTTTCGAGGCATTCCACCTAAGTCGATCGCCATGAGTCCTGATGGTCGAACACTGGCGATCGGCTACCACAACCACATCCGCCTGTGGAACCTCAGCACCAATCAATTGCTGCATAACCTGCCTGCAAATGCCCCCGGTCCTCAGCGCTTGCGCTTCAGCCCCGATGGTCGATTTTTTCTCAACACGGATGAAGAGGGTGACGTGATTCGCATCTGGCAGCTTACTTCCTAGCAGGATGGCAGTTAGTGCAACTGATTGCTGATGACATGACGTCTTCTTTAATGTGTTTTCCATCGATCGATCAACCATTAATAAACGTGATTCAATTCAAAGCTGACAAAGGTTTAAGAAGCGTGGCTGCCCTACTGTGCCTGAGCGTCTCGGTTGCTTGGCAGTTTCCCAAAGGGGTAAACGCCAATGGTTTAGCTGTGCAGCCGCAAGCCGTTCCGCTCAGGATGGCACAAGCTACACCCAACTCATCTGCCCTTACCTGTCGAACAGAGCGGCAGCAATATGAGGAAGCGTTGTTGAATGCAATCTTTGGGCAGGCAGAGCAAGCGATCGCGATTGGACAAGTTGACTACGCCTCCCAACTGCTCGTTGGTGCACTTCAGCGAATTCGAGCCATGCCAAATTCCCCTGCCAAGATCAGCCTGCTGGAAAGATTGGTCGGCAGCTTGGGCGAAAACGTAGCCTACACCAGTCCGCTAGAGCAATTAATACAGGCTGTTCCCCCTCAGGCACCTCAAGCGGCTGGGGCAGTGGTGGGGGACGCATTTGCAGTCACTCGGACCCTAAGCACGAGCTACAGTGCTTCTAAAGCCCGAACGTTCACCGCACTCGCCAATTACTTCACCCGCTTAGGACAGCGCGATCGTAGCCTGATCATTCTCAGAGAGGCGTTCAATGC
>NZ_JACJPG010000120.1 GCF_014695955.1 Leptolyngbya sp. FACHB-36
CTGAATCTCGTTTTCAACGTCTATACTCCGTTTTAAGGTGGAGTGCTAGCAATCTCAAAGACAGGAGTTATCCCATGAAATTTCTCAGAATTGCTCTCGTTGCGATCGTGTTTTTAGTTAACCTTGCCATTGCCCCTCCTTCGTGGGCAGGTAAGGATTTCACAAAAGGGACGGACTATGCTGAAGTGACTCAAGCAATCAATCAGCTTCAACAGGCAAAAGATGCACCTGACCAAGCAGGTTACACGCCGGAAGAATATCAGCAAACGCTCGGTCAGTTACAGCAGCAGAAGTACATTATCGAAACGGCGACGAAGCGGGCACAATGCCACAACGAAACGACCGGAATGCTGGCAGTTTATGCAAATAAACCAAAGAAGTCCGCAACACAGCTTTACTTCCTGGGTGCTGGTGAGGAAACCGATGACGACTGGGATTGTGACGGATTTTATCTTCCAGCGGGAACTCAAGTAGTTCTTGGTCCCACTGCTGCGGCACAAGCGCTAACTGAGGGGATCGCAGTCAAGTTTGTAGATGGAACTCAGTCCATTGCGAGAACAAATCCTGCTGGCGCGATCGAGCTGAATGTCGCTCCTGCGAAAGTGTTTAAAGCTGGTGAGATTAACTGGACAATTCCCACCTTGTCTCAGGCAGACATCAACGCACAAACTCCCAGCCCACAAATTATTGACTAGTGCTTTGTCAATATTCAATTTTAGGGTTGCAAATCTGTAAGCGCTCCCTAAGACCTCCGAGGTTTGCAAAACCTCGGAGGTCTAAAATTTCCACTATTACCCTAAATCCGAGCTGCGATTGTCCCCAAACTCTCTACCCAGTTACGAATGCGCCTGTGGTAGAAGTCCGGCTCGTTCGTAAATTGGCTGAACTAACCGCCTCAATTTGGGTAGCTCTCGGCTGAAGAGAGCAGACGCAATTAAACAGACACTGCCGCCGATCGTCAGTGTTGTCGGCGCACCAATTCGATCTGCCAAGCTGCCAAACAGCAGGTTGCCGAACGGTGCCATACCCAAAAATGACATGGTGAACAGGCTCAGCACTCGCCCGCGTTTGTCGTCATCGACGATCGTTTGTAGCACCGTATTGCTAGAGGCAATTTGCAGAATCGCCCCTAGCCCAATTAGAAGTGAAAATAGCAGCGACAGCGCCAGAGACCGCGATAGAGAAAAAGCGATTAATCCGATGCCCGCGATCGCGGGAGCCATAACGATTACCTTGCCCAGACCCACGACCGTTTTTCGAGTGCTGAGATAGATACCGCCGCTCAGCGCGCCCACTCCCGATGCCGCCATGAGAAATCCCAGCGTATGCGCATCACCGTGCAGAATTTCAGTCGCAAAAATCGGCACTAGCGTTGTGTAGGGCATTGCCACCAAGCTAAAGACTGCCATCAGCACCAGAATAGAGCGGATGGGCGGAAATCCAAACGCATACTCGAAGCCTTCTCTGATGCGCTGGAGCGGATTGTCGCTTCCCGTCGCAATGGGTCTGGGCTTGAGGCGCATCGCTAACAGCGCCAGAATCACTGCAATGTAGCTAATGCCGTCGATCAGAAAACAGTAGCCCGTCCCAATTCCGGTAATGATCACTCCCGCGATCGCTGGACCCACCAGCCGAGCACCGTTCACCAGCGACGAATTAAGGGCGATCGCGCTGGCAAGATCATCGGGTCGCTCTACTAAATCTCGGACAAGGGTTTGTCTAGCAGGAGCATCAAAGGCATTGATCAGTCCTTGGCACAAACTGAGAACCAAAATATGCCAGATCTGAATCACGCCCGTTAGCGTTAACGCTGCCAGCGTCAACGACTGAAGCATTGCCAGAATTTGCGTGATGACGAGAATGCGATGGGGACTGCGACGATCGACCAGTACCCCGCCAAATGGAGCCAGTACGAAGCTGGGGATCTGTCCGGTGAAGCCCACAATTCCCAGCATCAGCGCAGAATTGGTCAGCTTGTAGACCAGCCAGACGGTAGCAATTTGCGTCATCCAGGTGCCAATTAAGGAGAGCCCCTGTCCGCCGAAAAACAGTTGGTAGTTTCTCGACCTCAACGCAGGCAGATTAAATGGCATGAATTTTCTCTATGAATTAGCGAATCGCTAATCGCGATTCGCTGTTAGCTCTTGTTTGTGGGTGTTTGATTTAATTACGCACACTTAATAATTTATAGACGGTGATTGCAGATCGGCAGATCGCTCAAAGGTAGGAAGATCACGGCTGTCGCGATCGTAACCAGTGCTGCAGCAGTCCAATGACGATCTCTGGCTGCTCTAGATGCGGCAGCACGCCCGTTTCGTTGACGACGATCAGATCGGCGATCGCGTCCGGATTCAGGCTGGCTAACCGTTGACCCAGAGAAACCGGGGTAAATTGCGCCTGTTCGCCCCACAGCATGAGCGTTGGCGTTGTTAGCTGCCCAATGTAGCGCGTCAGATCGAAGTAGACATCGCCGCGCAGAAACGACAAGGCGCTGTACTGGGCATCGGGCTGCTGTGCCGCTTCTAGATAGGCAGCAACCATTTCTGGCGTCACTCGATCGGGCTGCGCGAACAGAAACCGCTCCAAAAAGTTTCGCACGGCAATCTCGTTCATTGCGCCCAGCCCGTAGATGAGCTGGTCCAACAGCGGCGTTCCGATCATCTGCAACGGCAATCGACGTCCAGCATCTTGCCCAAAATCGGCAAATCCAGACGGACAAATCAGCACCAGCGATTCGAATAGCTCTGGCTGCTGAGTCGCTAATCGCAGCGCGATCGCGCCAGTCAGAGACGAGGCGACCACGGTGACGGGTGCAGTGCAGGTTTTGCGGATGAACTCGGCGATCGTCGTCAGATAATCGTTGAGTTGGTAGTCGCGCACGGGACGATCGGACTGTCCCCAGCCGATCAGATCGGGAACCAGCAC
>NZ_JACJPG010000121.1 GCF_014695955.1 Leptolyngbya sp. FACHB-36
ACCGACCAAACGAAAGTGCCGATGTACGTTCTGTGTCAGTTGAATACGCAAGGAAACGGAATTGCGATCGCGGGCAAACATCAAGGCAAAAATATTGGATTAAATCTGTCGCAAACAACTGCACTATTTAATCAACTGAAATCTGAAGGGTCGCGGTTCAAAATTGCCTACACCTTCCCAAAAGCAAATCAGGAACTCTGGGTGCGCTATTGGCTCGCAGCAGGTGGCATCAATCCTGACTCGGACGTAGAACTGCTGACCGTGCCTGCGTCTCAGACCGTTGCGGACATGAAGCGCGGCGCAATGGACGCCTTCAGTACAGGCGACCCGTGGCCCTACCGAATCGTGTCAGACAAAATCGGCTATTTGGCAGCGCTGACCGGAGAGATTTGGAAAGCCCATCCCGAAGAGTATTTCGCCATGCGGAAGGATTGGGTGGATAAGCACCCCAAAGCCACCAAGGCGATCCTCAAAGCCATCATGGAAGCGCAACAGTGGTGCGACGATTTCAACAATCGTCCAGAACTGGCAAAAATTTTGGCACAGCGGCAGTATTTTGGCGTTCCAGAAAACGTGCTGCTTGAGCCGCTGATGGGCAAATACAACATGGGCGATCGCACGATCGACGATAAATCATTGGCAGTCCTGTTCTGGAAGGACTCGAAAGGTAGCGTTTCTTATCCCTACAAGAGCCACGATCTGTGGTTCCTGACCGAAAGCGTCCGCTGGGGCTTCTTGCCGAAGGAAACGCTGACGAATGCAAAGACATTGATCGACTCAGTCAACCGCGAAGACATTTGGAAAGAGGCAGCAAAAGAAGCCGGAATCCCAGCAGCAGATATTCCTACTAGCACATCTCGCGGCATTGAAGAATTCTTTGATGGCGTCAAGTTTGACCCAGAAAATCCACAGGCGTATTTGAATAGCCTCAAGATCAAAAAGGCTTAGTTCTAAAAGCTAATAGTTAACAGCTATTCGCTTTATCTTTCCTTGACTCACTTGTAACTGAACTCATCTCATTCCCAGACCAGAAGAGGACTCATCCCATGACGATCGCACAGCGCCGTTCTGCTACCTTTAATAACTCCTGGATGTCGCGTTTCAAGCTAAAAGATCGCGTATCCGATCTGATTCCGCCACTTGCGGCGATCGGCATCTTCTTAGCAATTTGGCAGCTATTTTCGTTTCTGCCCGGAGCCACGTTGCCCGGTCCAATTAAGGTCGTCCAGGAAACCTGGATTCTGATTTTGTACCCGTTTTATGACCGTGGCGGCACCGATAAAGGATTGTTTTGGCAGGTATTTGCGAGTCTGCAACGGGTTGCTGTGGGCTACTCGCTAGCCGCGATCGTTGGCATCGGTTTAGGCATTGTGATTGGTCTGAACCAAACGATGTGCAAAGCGCTCGACCCGCTGTTTCAACTGCTGCGGACCGTGCCGCCATTGGCGTGGGTGCCGATCGCGCTTGCCGCTTTGCAGCAAAACCAGCCTGCTGCCCTATTCGTGATTTTCATTACAGCAATTTGGCCCATCCTGATCAACACCGCTGTCGGCGTGCGTCAGATTCCCCAGGACTACAACAACGTTGCTAAAGTGCTGCAACTGTCTCAGCGCAAGTACTTCTTCAAAATTCTGTTGCCTGCCGCTCTACCCTACATCTTTACCGGACTGCGGATTGCGATCGGTCTAGCGTGGTTGGCAATTATCGCCGCAGAAATCGTTATGTCTGGCATTGTCGGCATCGGTTTCTTTATCTGGAACGCCTACCAAAACGGTCAGGTTAGCGAAATTATTATATCGCTGGTCTACATCGGACTCGTTGGCTTACTGCTCGACAAAGTTGTTGCCTGGATTCAGAGCCGCATTTTGCCCGAGTAAGTTAATTCGCAATTTTGAATGATGAATTTTGAATTACGGAGTTTGACCCAATTCAAAATTCATCATTCCCTTCCCCCTCTCTGAATTTTGAACGAGTGAGTTAACTTCACTTCCAATTCAGAATTCAGAATTCAAAATTCAGAATTCATCATTCCTCCTCCTCCTATGACCGCATTCGTAAGTGTTGATAACATCGAAAAAACCTTTTCCCTCTCCAACGGCGATCGCTACGTTGCCCTAAAGGGAATTGAACTGAATATCCAGAAAGGTGAATTCATTTCACTGATTGGTCACTCTGGCTGCGGCAAGTCCACGCTGCTAAACATGATTTCTGGTCTAGATTTTCCTAGCGAAGGCGTGGTACTGCTAGAAGGCGAGAAGATTAGCCGTCCGGGTCCCGATCGCATGGTCGTGTTCCAAAACTACTCGCTGCTGCCGTGGCTGAGCGTGCGCGAAAACATTGCCCTCGCTGTAGATGAAGTGCTGGCGCATCTGTCGCCGCGAGAGCGCAACGAGATTGTTCAGCACAATCTTGAGGCGGTAGGTTTAGGCCATGCGGCAGACAAGCCTCCGGCGCAGCTATCGGGCGGCATGAAGCAGCGAGTGGCGATCGCCCGCGCCCTCGCCATCCGTCCCAAGCTGTTGCTGCTGGATGAACCCTTCGGCGCGTTGGACGCCCTAACGCGCGGCAACCTGCAAGAGAAGCTAATGCAGATTTGCGAAGAAAGCCATGTGACGGCGGTGATGGTGACGCACGATGTCGATGAAGCGCTGCTGCTGTCCGATCGCGTCGTCATGCTGACCAACGGACCGGAATCGAAGATCGGACAAATCATGGACGTCGATTTGCCCCGTCCGCGCAAACGCTTGGAAGTGGTGAATCATCCCCACTACTACGCAATGCGAAGCGAAATTATCTATTTCCTCAACCAGCAAAAGCGGATTAAGCAGCTCCGGGCGCGGAAGACTGGCGCTATTGCTCGCCACGGGTTAGAGAAAGTGAATCTGGAAATTGGCTTCGTGCCGCTGACTGCTTGTGCGCCACTGGCGATCGCCAAAGAAAAAGGCTTCTTCGC
>NZ_JACJPG010000122.1 GCF_014695955.1 Leptolyngbya sp. FACHB-36
ATTTTGCGCTTTAGTGACAGTCTAGATTTTCTCCGCACGCTGCTGATGATGAACGGTGCCCCAACCGATGCTCTGGTTGCTGCGACGATCCGAGAAATCTACCAACTGCGGCAGGCAGAGCGATCGTGGCTTGTGCAGGCGGGACGCACCTTGAACCTGTTGCTGAAAGACGACTACGATCGCCTGCGCATCATTCTTAGCCAGATTCACCTTTAGAGGGATATCGTTACGAGGATTTATCGGTATTTGTGGAGGTTCTGCCCCCGCGCTCGGAGCGTCTATGGATCTCGCCAAGGTTCTGCAGGAACCGATCGTTGCCTTTGTTGTACTGCTGGCGGTGATCCTGTTTATTCCGCCACTATTTGAGAAAATTCGACTGCCGGGATTGGTTGGGCTGCTAGTAGCAGGGGTCGCTTTGGGACCTGACGGGCTGCACCTGCTCAGCAGCGAGTCAGAAACGATGCGGTTGCTGTCCGACATCGGGTTGGTTTATCTGATGTTTGTAGCAGGACTGGAAGTAGATCTGGAGCAGTTTCAACGAACGAAGCATCGATCGATCGGCTTTGGCAGCTTCACCTTTCTGGTGCCGCTGATTTTCGGCATAATTGTCGGTCGCGTTTTCGGGTTCGGCTGGAACGCGTCGGTTCTGATTGGTTCGCTGTTCGCGTCCCACACGCTGCTGGCGTATCCGATCGTCAGTCGCTTGGGCGTGGTCGGCAACGAAGCCGTGACGGTGACGATCGGCGCAACAATCTTCACGGATGTCGGCGCTCTCCTCGTTCTGGCAGTTTGCATCGGCATTCATGCGGGTGATTTTACCCCGGCTAAGCTGGCAACGCTGATCGGGTCGTTGGCGGTTTACACGGGCGTTGTGCTAGTGGGATTCGATCGAGCTGGACGCGAATTCTTTCGCCGGACCGGTGACGAAGAAGGCAACCAATTTTTGTTTGTGCTGCTGGCAGTGTTTCTGGCTGCGGTCGGTGCACAACTGATTGGGGTGGAAAAAATCGTCGGCGCGTTTCTAGCAGGGCTTGCCGTCAACGGTGCAGTTGGCAACGGCCCCGTCAAAGAAAAGGTGATGTTCGTCGGCAGCGTATTGTTTATCCCGATTTTCTTCGTGGATATGGGGCTGCTGGTCAGAATTCCAGTGTTTATTCGCACGCTGACGGTGCTGCAATCGCTGGGACTCACGATCGCGATCGTCCTTGGACTGATCGCAAGTAAATTTTTAGCCGCGCTGCTAGCGAAATGGGTCTACCACTACAACCGAAACGAACTGCTGGTGATGTGGTCACTGTCGCTGCCGCAAGTGGCAGCAACTCTGGCGGCGACGCTGGTCGGATATCGAGCAAAGCTGCTGACCGAAGACGTGCTAAACAGCGTTATTGTGCTGATGCTGGTGACAGCAACGCTGGGTCCAATCATCACAGCGCGATTTGCGCCAGAGCTGATCTCGCCGGAGCTAGAAACCGAGGCAGCACTGGATAGCGCGGCGTCTGACGCATCCGACGAGGCTCCGTACGTGGTCGTGGTTCCGGTCTACAATCCCCGTACAGAGCAGCACTTAATTGAACTGGCAGCACTGCTGGCGCGATACCGCTCAGGTCGAATCGTACCGTTGTCGATCGCCGTTGCTCCGGTGCACATGAATGATCCACAGCTTGCTAGCAGTCTGCAACGGAGCCAGTCGCTCCTTGCAGCAGCGGTGGATCTGAGTCACGATGTTGGAGTAGAGGCAGAGCCGCTGATCCGAGTTGACGATAGCATTGCTCAGGGCATTTGTCGCGCTAGTCGAGAGTACGACGCCAATTTGATTGTCATGGGCTGGGGACAGCGGACAGGACTGCAAGCGCGGCTGTTTGGCAATGTCCTCGACCAAGTGCTGTGGGCGTCCCATTGTCCGGTGGTGATTTCGCGCCTGCTTGCTTCCCCCAGCACTATCCGGCGTATTCTGGTGCCGATCGAAAACCTGACCGCAAACCCGGTTCAAGCCATCCAGTTTGGTCACGTGTTAGCGGAAGCAAACCAGGCAGAAATGACGCTGCTGCACATCTGCGATCGCGGGCTTTCTCCCAGCCGGATTGCCTGGATGCGATCGCAACTAGCGCTGATGGCGTCAAAAGTAACCGCGACGCTGGCGCCAGACATCGACATTCGACCCGCTGACGATGTGGTTCGGACGATCGTTCTTGCGGCAAAGTCTTACGATCTAGTGGTGCTGCGTTCCTCGCCTCGTCGCACGAGTGCTGGAGGATTGGCAATCAGCGACATTGGTAGTCGCGTAGCGCAGCAAATCACAAGCTCGGTGGTTATGCTCAGTGAGCCGCTGAACTTCACGACAGGCATCGTCGGACGACAGCAAGCAGTGCGATCGACCGGGACGGTTGCAGAGCCTCGACACTTAGTGTGAGGTGTCCTACAAATCCTGCGAGTCTGAGGAGTTTGAGGCGCGATCATCTGCGTCTAAGGCACGATCGCGATCGTCTGCGATTAATTTGGTGTCATCTGGTAGGTCGAGACGACGAATTTGGATTTGGTTGAGGCGGGGTCCTTCGATGGAAATGACGGTCAGTTGGCAGGTGTCGTAGCGTAGCGTTTCTCCAGGCTGAGGAATTTTTTGTAGCTGAGAGATCACGAATCCGCCCAGCGTTTGATAGTCGTCAGTTAGGGGAAACTCCAGATTCAGCAGGTCGTTGACTTCCTCCAGATTCATCTGCGCCTGCACCAGAAACGTCTGATCATCCAAAATTTGAACGTTCTGCTCGTCGCTGCTGACAGGCTCAACCGCATCACCCAAAATTTCGGCGATCAGATCTTGAATCGTGACTAAGCCTGCTGTGCCACCGTATTCATCCATGACCATGACCATTGGCTGGCGCGATCGCTGCATCAACGGCAGTAGCTCACTCAGCAGCATGTACTCTGATACAAACCGCACGGGGCGAATCCACTCGTCAATCGCGCCTTCCAGCGTTAGCGATCTCTTTGCTA
>NZ_JACJPG010000123.1 GCF_014695955.1 Leptolyngbya sp. FACHB-36
GCCGAAGCAACGCTCGATCGCATTGCGGAAGTGCGTCCGGTGGATGTGCAGGCGGCACGGGCAGACGTGAACAGCGCGATCGCCGCCGTACGCCACGCCCAAGCCGAACTCGATCTTGCCTACATTCGCGCTCCGAGAGCCGGACAAATTCTTAAGATTCACACCTGGGACGGCGAAATCGTGGACGGCAACAAAGGCATCGTCTCGCTGGGGCAAACCCGCCAGATGGTTGCCGTTGCCGAAGTGTATGAAACTGACTTACCCAAAATTCGTCTTGGTCAAGCCGCCACCATTACCAGCATCAGCGGTGGTCTTGCATCTCCGCTACGCGGAGTTGTGGACGAAGTCGGGCTGGAAGTTGCCAAGAAAGATGTGCTGAACACCGACCCCGCCGCAGAGATCGATGCGCGAATTGTGGAAGTGAAGGTTCGCCTCAATCCAGCCGACAGCCAGTGGGTCGCAGGACTGACAAACATGAAGGTGAAAGTGGCGATCGACCTGTAGCCATTTTCTGTCCGCTTGTGATTTCAACTCATTTAATCGTCAGGAGAACTCCAATGGCATTCGTTTCTGTGACTCGGTTACGGCTACGCTCCTCGCGCTTTCTGCTGCCGTTTCTTTGGGAAGCAATTCTTAGCCTGCGGCAGGCAAAACGGGCATCGGGCAATCGATTCGCCAGCACACGGAGACAGCCAAACCATGTGTATTGGACGCTGACGGTTTGGCAAGACGAATCGGCTATGCGCGCTTACATCCGCAGCGGATCACACGGTCGCGTGATGCCAAAGCTGATCCACTGGTGTGATGAGGCATCAACGGTGCACTGGCTACAAGGCGGTGCTGAAGTGCCAACGTGGCAAGAGGCGGAACGCCGCATGGTAGAGAGCGGTCGGATGTACAACCTGCGCTATCCGTCTACTGCCCATGCCGCAGGAGTGATTCAGGCATGAAACGGATTCCGCTGGCGTGGCTGCAACTGACGAAAGAACGATCGCGCATGATCGTCGCGATTGCTGGGATTGCCTTTGCCGATGTGCTGATGTTTTTGCAGATGGGCTTCCGCAGTGCGCTATTCGATGGCGCGGTGCAGCTACACAATAGTTTGGACGGCGATGTTTTTCTCGTCAGCGATCGCTACAAAGCTCTCATTGCGCTTGATCGCTTTACGGAGCGGCGGCTGTATCAAGCGTTGGGCTATGCAGGCGTGCAATCGGTCAGCCCGGTCTATCTCGGTCCGGTGCAGTGGAAGAATCCAGAAAATAAGCAGGTTTGGAATCTGTACGCGATCGGGGTCAACCCTGCTGATAATGTGCTTTTGCTGCCGCCAGTTCAAGCGAATTTAAACTCGCTCAAGCAGCCGGATACGGTAATGTTCGACGAAGGCGCCCGCAAAGAATTTGGACCCGTTCCGGCGCTGTTTCGTCAAGGTGCCTTTACAACCGAAGTGGAAAACCGCCAAGTTGAAGTCGTGGGACTGTTCAAGTTGGGAACCTCCTTTGGCATCAACGGCACTCTGATCACGAGCGATATCAATTTTCTGCGGCTGTTTCAAGAGCGACGACAAAAGGGACTGATTGATGTTGGCGTGATCAAGCTAGAACCGGGAGCCGATGTGGCGCAGGTGGTGGCAAATCTGCGATCGGGCTTGCCTAACGATGTGCGAGTCATGTCGAAGCAGGAATTCATGGACCGCGAGAAGAACTTTTGGAATACCAGCACACCCGTCGGCTACGTGTTTGACTTGGGCGCGGTGATTGGCTTCATCGTCGGCGCGGTCATCGTTTACCAAATTCTTTACAGCGACGTGTCGGATCACATGCCGGAGTACGCAACGCTAAAGGCTATTGGCTTCCGCGATCGCTACCTGCTAGCTGTAGTGTTTCAGGAGGCGCTGATTTTGGCGGCGATCGGGTTTGTACCAGGACTGGCGATTTCACTGGGCTTCTACCAAGTGACTCGTCAGGCAACGCTGCTGCCAATGGTGATGACGCTGGGACGAGCGGGATTTGTGCTGGCGCTGACGGCGATGATGTGCTCAATTTCTGCTGCGATCGCCATTCGTAAACTACAATCGGCTGACCCAGCTGATAGTTTCTAGCACAAAAAGATTGTAGCCGCCGCGCCGCAAAAAGGCGTACTCGTCAATCTCGATACCCTGCGTCCTCAACGAGTGCAGCCAGCAGAACGATCGTTGGTTGGCAGCTATCTTAACTCAGAAATGTAGTCGATCCAATCGCTATTTCCTATTTGCTACTGCTGGAGAACTACAGTGATATCATCGCACCCTCAAGCCGCGATCGTCATCGAAAACTTGAATCATTTTTACGGTCAAGGCAACCTGAGAAAACAGGTTTTATTTGACATTAGCTTACAGATTCAAACAGGTGAAATTGTGATTATGACTGGACCTTCTGGGTCCGGAAAAACTACCCTGCTAAGTTTGATTGGCTGTTTGAGATCCGCACAAACAGGCAGTTTGCAAATTTTAGGACAAGAGCTTTGTGGCGCATCCAACTCTCAACTAGTGGCGGCTAGACGGCGCATTGGATATATCTTTCAGGCACACAACTTGCTGGAATCGCTAACAGCTCAGCAGAATGTGCAACTGCCTCTAGAGCTACACGGCATTCCGTTCAAGCAGACGCAGAAACAGGCGGCTGAGATGCTTTCGGCTGTAGGGCTAGCTGCGCAAGTGAACGACTATCCAGAGAATCTATCCGGTGGACAACAGCAGCGAGTGGCGATCGCCCGTGCCCTCGTTAGTCGTCCGGCGATCGTGCTGGCAGACGAACCAACAGCAGCACTAGACAAGCAATCCGGGCGCGATGTGGTCGAACTGATGCAGCACCTCGCCAAAGAGCAGAGCTGCACAATTCTGCTAGTGACGCACGACAATCGAATTTTGGACATTGCCGATCGTCTGGTTCAGATGGAAGATGGATACTTGCTGTCTAACATTCAGGAGCTAGCCGCATAAATCAAATTAACGAAATG
>NZ_JACJPG010000124.1 GCF_014695955.1 Leptolyngbya sp. FACHB-36
ATCATCGCTGCCATAGTTTTGGCAATCATCGGCTATATCTTCGGCTCAGTCAGAATTATTAAAGAAGGCACGAATGGTGTTGTTGAGCGGTTGGGTCGCTTTGAGCGGGTTCTGGAGCCTGGATTGAACTTTGTTGTTCCGGTTCTCGATCGAGTTCTGGAAGAGTCTACTCGTGAGCAGACTATCGATATTCCGCCACAGTCGGCGATTACGCAGGATAATGCCTCCGTGACGGTTGACGCGATCGTGTTCTTCCGCATTAAGGATGTCTACAGAGCAAACTACTCGGTTGAGGATCTGGAAGATGCCTTGGAGAACTTGGTGATCACTACCCTGCGATCGGAAGTCGGCAAACTGACGCTGCGAGACGCCGTATCGTCTAGAGACAAAATTAATCGAGCGGTGCTGAATCAACTGGACCAAGCCACGGAAGCGTGGGGAGCCAAGGTAATTCGGGTAGAAGTGCAAGAAATTCAGCTTCCACCTGAGCTGCGACAGGCAATGGATGCTGAAATGGTTGCCGAAAGCAGACGCAAGGCGGCGATTTCAGAATCTCAAGGAACCGTGCAGTCGATTCAACTAATCTCGGATGCTCTAAAAGAGGCGAGCAATGCCAAAGCCGTGCTGCAATACCTCGTTGCTAAGAGCTACGTGGACGCCAACTACAAGCTGGGCGAAAGCAACAACTCCAAAATTATCTTCATGGACCCCAAAGCGCTAACGGAAACTGTGGGTGAACTGATTGCGGCTGACAACAATGAGGGCATGAGCGGCAACGAGAACAGACCGTCGTAACGGCTAAGGCTGAAGCGATTAGGGTTGGAGTGATTAGGGTTGGAGCGATCGTGGCGCGACGGCGGGTGGAGAAGCAGGTTTAGGAGTCTGAATGGCTGCCGTAGCGAGAAACCAGCCAATCACGATGCCCAATCCGCCAAAGCGCACAACCTGCCAGAACGGTTCTTTCAAGCTATCCCAGCGGAACAAGCGGCTTTCTAAATTTACCTCTAGCTCGTCTAGCTGATCCTGGATGCGCTGGAGTTCTGCGCTATGAGACGCTTGCTCCTTTGGGTCTGCCTGCTGGATCTGCGCCTGTCGCTGCTGAAGCGCTGCCTGCCGCTGCTGATCGTGCTGCACCTGGGAATACCGCAGTTTTAGGTCTTGCAGCGATCGCTCGACCTCGGTAAAGTGTTGCTCAAAATCTGACGGCGGCTCAGAAGACGACATAGTAGAGTTAAGGATAACGCTTCCGTCAACCATCATGCCCTTTTCTATGCTGGATACTTCCCCACACTCTGAAAGTTCTGAAACGGTACTGCGCCAGTGCACAACGGCGGAACTGGCGCAAGCCTTAATGGAAAAGCTGAGCATTTCTGAGAAGGATTGGCACCGCCTCAAGTCAAACCGCAACGCCCGTGCTCGGGAGCAGGCGATCGCGGCGCTCGTATTTCTGTTAAAGGACCAGCCCGAAGAAGCCTTACCCAGACTGCAGCAGGCAGTCAACTGGCTCGATCGCTCGATTTCTGCGCCGCCCTGCCCCACGCATGGCGATCGCCCACCGCGAGGGGTTGGGCAATAGGGTGGCATGCGGCTAGCGAGCAATCAAGCTCGCACAACTCCCAGTCTCGTTTTCTTACCCGCCTGCTTGTCAGCTACACTTTTGGACAGTCCTCTACTTTGCCTACTTGCGCGGAATGACTGGCGTTTCGTTCGTTAGCATTCTGCAATCCTCCCACATGAACACTATTGACCCGTCCAGTATTGTCCTGCTGATTTTTATCAACATCATTCTGATTCTCGTGAACGCCTTTTTCGCAGCGGCGGAGATTGCGCTGATTTCAACGAGCGAAGTTCGGATGAAAATACTGGCAGATCAAGGCGATCGACGGGCACGCATGGTGCTGAGGACAACTCAGGACAGCACTCGATTTCTGGCAACGATTCAGCTTGTCATCACCCTGACGGGGTTTCTGAACGGAGCGTTTGCGGCAGAGAACTTAGCTGGTCCTTTGGCAGCAGGTTTAGGTGCGCTGTTTCGCATCAATGTGCCTGAGAAAATTGCGCTGGTTGCGGTAACGGTCATCATTGCCTTGTTCAGCTTGATTCTGGGTGAACTGGTTCCCAAGCGGCTAGGTATTCGCCATGCGGAGAGCTTTGCGCTATTTTCCGTGAGTCCGATCCGGTTTCTGGATAAGCTGGCGGCTCCGATCGTCAAGCTAGTCAGTGCTACGACGAATCTAGTGTTGCAGATGACCGGGAATCCGATCGAAGACGAGGAGGAGTCCGTCAGCACCGAAGAATTTAAGGCAATGGTTGATGCGGGACGCGCAGGGGGTGCAGTCAGCGACCAAGAGCGCCGCATCATTCACGGCGCGGTGGAACTGAGCAACATCACTGCTCGAGCCATCATGGTGCCGAGGGTGCAAATTCAATACCTTAAAATGACCACCTCGCTGGCGGAAGCGTACCAAATCGTGTCGGAGAACGCTCATACGCGCTTACTCGTGTGTGACGAAGACTTAGACAACATCGTGGGCATTTTGCACGTCAAAGATCTGATTCGTCCGCTGCCCGGACTGCTAGAGCAGCCTCCCAGCCTCCGTGAGCTGTTGCGCCCGGTTCACTACGTGCCAGAGACGCGGTTAGCGCGGGATTTGCTAGAGGAAATGAAGAAAAATCGTCTGCATCTTGTAGTGGTGCGAGATGAGTTTGGCGGCACCGCGGGATTGGTAACACTGGAGGATGTGCTAGAGGAAATCGTCGGCGAAATTCGCGACGAGTATGATGCGGAGGAAGAGCGCGAATTTCGTCAAATCAGCACGCATGAAGGAATTTTTAAGATTCGCGCCAGCATTGCTACGGTTAACAATGAACTCGATTTGCAGCTTCCGCGCGACGAAGCCGCTACCCTAGCGGGGCTGTTCCTGGAGGAATTGCAGCGCCCACCGGAACCGAGCGATCGCCTGCAAATTGACAATGTGCTGCTTATGGTGCTGGAGGACGGACAGCGGGTGCGCGTCACCTTGCTGCCGGATCCAGA
>NZ_JACJPG010000125.1 GCF_014695955.1 Leptolyngbya sp. FACHB-36
ATCATCGCTGCCATAGTTTTGGCAATCATCGGCTATATCTTCGGCTCAGTCAGAATTATTAAAGAAGGCACGAATGGTGTTGTTGAGCGGTTGGGTCGCTTTGAGCGGGTTCTAGAGCCTGGATTGAACTTTGTTGTTCCGGTTCTTGATCGAGTCCTGGAAGAGTCTACTCGTGAGCAGACTATCGATATTCCTCCACAGTCAGCAATTACGCAGGATAATGCCTCCGTGACGGTTGATGCGATCGTGTTCTTCCGCATTAAGGATGTCTACAGAGCAAACTACGCCGTCGAGGATCTGGAAGATGCCTTGGAGAACTTGGTGATTACCACCCTGCGATCGGAAGTCGGCAAACTGACGCTGCGAGACGCTGTGTCGTCCAGAGACAAAATTAATCGGGCGGTGCTGAGTCAACTGGACAAAGCCACAGAAGATTGGGGAGCCAAAGTAATTCGGGTAGAAGTGCAAGAGATTCAGCTTCCACCTGAGCTGCGACAGGCAATGGATGCTGAAATGGTTGCCGAAAGCAGACGCAAGGCCGCGATTTCAGAATCTCAAGGAACCGTGCAGTCGATTCAACTAATCTCAGATGCTCTAAAAGAGGCGAGCAATGCCAAAGCCGTGCTGCAATACCTCGTTGCCAAGAGCTACGTGGACGCCAACTACAAGCTGGGCGAAAGCAACAACTCCAAAATTATCTTCATGGACCCCAAAGCGCTAACGGAAACTGTGGGTGAACTGATTGCGGCTGACAACAATGAGGGTATGAGCGGCAACGAGAACAGACCGTCGTAACGGTTAAGGCTAAGGCAATTAAGGTTGGAGTGATTAGGGTTGGAGCGATTAAGGTTGGAGCGATCGTGGTGCGACGGCGGGTGGAGAAGCAGGTTTAGGAGTCTGAATGGCTGCCGTAGCGAGAAACCAGCCAATCACAACGCCTAATCCGCCAAAGCGCACAACCTGCCAGAACGGTTCTTTCAAGCTGTCCCAGTGGAACAAGCGGCTTTCTAAATTTACCTCCAGCTCGTCTAGCTGATCCTGGATGCGCTGGAGCTCTGCGCTGTGAGACGCTTGCTCCTTTGGGTCTGCCTGCTGGATCTGCGCCTGTCGCTGCTGAAGCTCTGCCTGCCGCTGCTGATCGTGCTGCACCTGGGAATACCGCAGTTTTAGGTCTTGCAGCGATCGCTCGACCTCGGTAAGGTGTTGCTCAAAATCTGACGGCGGCTCAGAAGACGACATAGTAGAGTTAAGGATAACGCTTCCGTCAACCATCATGCCCTTTTCTATGCTGGATACTTCCCCACACTCTGAAAGTTCTGAAACGGTACTGCGCCAGTGCACAACGGCGGAACTGGCGCAAGCCTTAATGGAAAAGCTGAGCATTTCTGAGAAGGATTGGCACCGCCTCAAGTCAAACCGCAACGCCCGTGCTCGGGAGCAGGCAATCGCGGCGCTAGTGTTTCTGCTAAAGGACAAGCCCGAAGAAGCCTTACCCAGACTGCAACAGGCAGTCAACTGGCTCGATCGCTCGATTTCTGCGCCGCCCTGCCCCACGCATGGCGATCGCCCACCGCGAGGGGTTGGGCAATAGGGTGGCATGCGGCTAGTGAGCAATCAAGCTCGCACAACTCCTAGTCTCGTTTTCTTACCCGCCTGCTTGTCAGCTACACTTTTGGACAGTCCTCTATTTTGCCTACTTGCGCAGAATGACTGGCGTTTCCTTCGTTGGCATTCTGCAATCCTCCCACATGAACACTATTGACCCGTCCAGTATTGTCCTGCTGATTTTTATCAACATCGTTTTGATTCTCGTGAACGCCTTTTTCGCGGCGGCGGAGATCGCGCTGATTTCAACGAGCGAAGTTCGGATGAAAATACTGGCAGATCAAGGCGATCGACGGGCACGCATGGTGCTCAGAACAACTCAGGACAGCACTCGATTTCTGGCAACGATTCAGCTTGTCATCACTCTGACGGGATTTCTGAACGGAGCGTTTGCGGCAGAGAACTTAGCTGGTCCTTTGGCAGCGGGTTTAGGTGCGCTGTTTCGCATCAATGTGCCTGAGAAAATTGCGCTGGTTGCGGTAACGGTCATCATTGCCTTGTTCAGCTTGATTCTGGGTGAACTGGTTCCCAAACGGCTAGGTATTCGCCATGCGGAGAGCTTTGCGCTATTTTCCGTGAGTCCGATCCGGTTTTTGGATAAGCTGGCGGCTCCGATCGTCAAGCTAGTCAGTGCTACGACGAATCTAGTGTTGCAGATGACCGGGAATCCGATCGAAGACGAGGAGGAGTCCGTTAGCACCGAAGAATTTAAGGCAATGGTTGATGCGGGACGCGCAGGTGGCGCAGTCAGCGACCAAGAGCGCCGCATCATTCACGGTGCGGTGGAACTGAGCAACATCACTGCTCGAGCCATCATGGTGCCGAGGGTGCAAATTCAATACCTTAAAATGACCACCTCGCTGGCGGAAGCGTACCAGATCGTGTCGGAGAACGCTCATACGCGCTTACTCGTGTGTGACGAAGACTTAGACAACATCGTGGGCATTTTGCACGTCAAAGATCTGATTCGTCCGCTGCCCGGACTGCTAGAGCAGCCTCCCAGCCTCCGTGAGCTGTTGCGCCCAGTTCACTACGTGCCAGAGACGCGGTTAGCGCGAGATTTGCTAGAGGAAATGAAGAAAAATCGCCTGCATCTTGTAGTGGTGCGAGATGAGTTTGGCGGCACCGCGGGATTGGTAACGCTGGAGGATGTGCTAGAGGAAATTGTCGGCGAAATTCGCGACGAGTATGATGCGGAGGAAGAGCGCGAGTTTCGTCAAATTAGCACGCATGAAGGAATTTTTAAGATTCGCGCCAGCATTGCTACGGTTAACAATGAACTCGATTTGCAGCTTCCGCGCGACGAAGCCGCTACCCTAGCGGGGCTGTTCCTAGAGGAATTGCAGCGCCCACCGGAACCGAGCGATCGCCTGCAAATTGACAATGTGCTGCTTATGGTGCTGGAGGACGGACAGCGGGTGCGCGTCACCTTGCTGCCGGATCCAGA
>NZ_JACJPG010000126.1 GCF_014695955.1 Leptolyngbya sp. FACHB-36
CTTAGAGACGATCGCCTTCTCGTCAACGTCTTTCCTCATCTCTCAGCATCTCATCATCCTGAATAGACCAAAGGTTTCGGTCAATGGCAAAGCCCTTCGCCCATATTCGTCCGGTTACGGATGCGTTTCCCCACTCCCTAAATCCTTAATTGCGTTAATATTATTTAACATAGTAGATCTCGTTAGAATAGTAGAAAGCTCTGCACCCTGGTAAGGAGGAACAGCCCCGGTGAATAAGCGGTGGAGAAATGTAGGACTGTACACGCTGTTAGCGATCGTCGTTGTCTCTTTGGCAACGGCGTTTTTCGATAAGCCCCCTTCAACGAAGGAGACTTGGCGCTACAGCGAGTTTATTGAGAAAGTCCAAGAAAGAAAGATTGAGAAAGTTCAGATCAGCTCCGATCGCTCTCTGGCACGAGTTCGCGATGGCAACAATTTTATCATCGTCAACTTGCCGAACGACCCGGAACTGATCAACATCCTGACGACGAATGGCGTTGACATTTCCGTACTGCCCCAGAGCGACGAAGGCTTCTGGTTCAAGGCTTTAAGCAGCTTGTTCTTCCCAGTGCTGCTGCTGGTGGGCTTGTTCTTCCTGCTCCGCCGTGCCCAGAATGGTCCAGGCAGCCAGGCAATGAACTTCGGCAAGTCTAAGGCGCGGGTTCAGATGGAGCCGCAAACTCAGGTGACCTTTGGCGACGTGGCGGGGATTGACCAAGCAAAGCTGGAACTCAACGAAGTCGTAGACTTCTTGAAGAACGCCGATCGCTTTACTGCTGTCGGTGCCAAGATTCCCAAAGGGGTGCTGCTAGTTGGACCTCCAGGAACGGGTAAAACCCTTCTGGCGCGTGCGGTTGCTGGGGAAGCGGGCGTGCCCTTCTTCTCGATCTCTGGCTCTGAGTTCGTGGAAATGTTCGTTGGGGTCGGCGCGTCTCGCGTGCGCGACTTGTTCGAGCAGGCAAAAGCCAATGCACCTTGCATCGTGTTCATCGATGAAATTGACGCGGTAGGTCGTCAGCGCGGCGCGGGTCTCGGCGGCGGCAACGACGAACGGGAGCAAACCCTGAACCAACTGCTAACGGAGATGGACGGCTTCGAGGGCAACACGGGTATTATCATCATCGCGGCGACAAACCGTCCCGATGTGCTAGATGCTGCGCTGCTGCGTCCGGGTCGGTTTGACCGTCAAGTGGTGGTCGATCGTCCCGACTATGCAGGTCGTCTGGAAATCCTCAACGTCCATGCTCGCGGCAAAACCCTGGCAAAGGATGTGGACTTGGAGAAGATTGCACGTCGGACGCCCGGCTTCACTGGAGCGGACTTGTCCAACTTGCTGAATGAAGCGGCAATTCTGGCAGCGCGTCGCAACCTGACCGAAATTTCGATGGATGAAGTGAACGATGCGATCGATCGCGTCCTCGCAGGTCCAGAGAAGAAAGATCGCGTCATGAGCGAGAAGCGCAAGGAACTGGTGGCGTACCACGAAGCGGGTCACGCGCTCGTTGGTGCTTTGATGCCCGACTACGACCCCGTGCAGAAAATCAGCATCATTCCTCGCGGTCGTGCAGGCGGTTTGACCTGGTTTACCCCCAGCGAAGACCGGATGGATTCGGGTCTGTACTCCCGCTCCTATCTGCAAAACCAGATGGCGGTTGCTCTAGGTGGACGACTGGCTGAAGAAATCATCTTTGGCGAAGAAGAAGTCACCACGGGTGCTTCCAACGACTTGCAGCAGGTGGCGCGGGTGGCGCGGCAGATGGTGACGCGCTTTGGTATGAGCGATCGCCTCGGTCCAGTGGCGCTGGGTCGTCAGCAGGGCAATATGTTCCTGGGACGCGATATTTCCGCAGAGCGTGACTTCTCTGAGGAAACAGCCGCCGCGATCGACGACGAAGTTCGCAATCTGGTAGACCAGGCGTATCGTCGCTGTAAGGCAGTACTGGAAAGCAACCGCCACGTGCTGGATCAGCTAGCGCAAATGCTAATTGAGAAGGAAACGGTGGATGCAGAAGAACTGCAAGAGCTACTGGAAACCAATGACGTGAAGGTGGCTGCACTAGCGTAAGCGTTCTTGATCTAATCACTGGTTAGAAAGGGCGGCTCTGGATTCAGAGCCGCCCTTCATTTATCTGGGATACCTGACGCTGCCTTTTCCCGTCCCAAAACAGCAACACCCAGCGTCACCAGAGAAATTCCAAGAATTTGCTTGAGTTGCAGCGTTTCGTGGATGGTCAGCCACGCAAGAAACGTTGTGAGGGCAGGATTGCTGACCCCAATGATTGCCGCGATCGCAGCGCTCGTCATTTGAATCCCATAGTTGTAGAACAGCTGCCCCATCAGCGTCAGCACGCCCGTCACCGCGCTCATGCCCCACAGCACGCCCCAGGCGGCGGGTGGCACCTCGACGCGAATAAAGATAAGGCTGAAACTGGTCAGCAACAGTCCAACTGCAAAGCTGATCAGCGTGAACGGCACCGGATGCAGCGATCTGAAGCAGGTTTGCGCAAGAATGCTTTGCACCGAATAGCAGACGCTTGCGGCAAGTGCCGCTACCACACCTAGCAGCACTTTCCCCTCAATGGTGGTCGTCAAGTTGGGCGCGATGAGAACGCTGCCCGTAAACACCATTGCAACAATGATCAAGCGCAGCAGGCTAGGACGATCGCCAAACAGCTTCCACGACAGTAGCGCTGTAATCGCCGGATGAATGAACAGCAGAGCAGTAGCCACTCCGGTAGGAATCGTGGCGATCGCGACAAACAAGAGCCCCAGTGACAAAAACAAAAAGCTGCTGCTGCAGACAACCCGCAGCAGCAGCGATCGGTGTTCAGGCTCGAAAAGTCGCCGGACATCTGACCAAACGGACGGATAAATTCGTGGGGCAACCACGAGCATCAGCGGCAGCATAAACAGCGTCCGCATCTGCAACACTAGCAGCGAGTTTGCAGGACTCGACTCCAAAACGCCGCCAAACAGCACCCAGCCCAAAATGAAACTCTCAACGAAGAGAATTCGCACTAGCACATTTTGGGTGGCGAGGCACAGAGACCCCAG
>NZ_JACJPG010000127.1 GCF_014695955.1 Leptolyngbya sp. FACHB-36
GGGAATCAGGTGCAGATCTTCGACGTGATGAATGTAGCCGACTTCTTGATTCAGTACACCATCGCGGTCTAAAAACACGGCGGGTCTTGCCATAGCAGTTACATAGCATTGAGGCTGCAATGATTGTAGAGCAGCTACGGTGCCCTGTTTACTTAACTCACCTTTGCTGCAATATCAATCCCGTTGCTGACAAGACGACCATCCTCCATGTAGATAATGCGATCGGCAATATCCAAGATCCGGTTATCGTGTGTCACCAGCAAAATGGTGCAGCCTTGCTCCTTTGCCAACGTTTGCATAATTTCTACGACATCTCGACCGGATTTTTTGTCAAGCGCAGCCGTTGGCTCATCTGCCAGCACAATTTTGGGGTGGCTAACCAGGGCACGCGCGATCGCCACTCGCTGTTTTTGTCCACCGGATAAGCTATCTGGATAATAATTGACGCGATTTCCTAGCCCCACGTTTTCTAACATGGCGATCGCCATTGCATCAATGTCCTGGTTAAGGCTGTCATCATGCAATTCCAGCGACATCCGCACATTTTGCTTTGCCGTTAGAAACGTCATGAGATTGTGTGCCTGAAAGATGTAGCCAATGTTGCGGCGAAGCTGCGTCAACTGATGTTTGTTTGCTCCACAAATCTCCTGTCCCAGGATTTTGAGGCTGCCTTCTTGCGCCGATCGTAAGCCGCCCATAAGCGTCAGCAACGTCGTTTTTCCAGACCCGGAGGGTCCAGTCATAATGACAATTTCGCCCGCATTAATGTCTAAGTTGACGTCAAATAGCGCTTGCTTTCGCAAGTTGCCTTCACCAAAATAGTGATTAAGATTTTGCACAGAGATGACGGGATTCGCAGTTGCAGAGGAAGCTGAGTCAGAAACGTTTAGGGTTTGCATAGAAAATTGGAGATAGATGATCAGGCGAGTCTGTGGAAACTTGGTTGTTAGAGAGCTAGCTGTTAGAAAACTAGCTGTTAGAAAACATCTGCTGGGTCTGCCGATCGCAGTTTTCGCATGGCGATCGCGCCCGATACGCTACACATCACCACTGTCAAAACGAACACATTTACAGCCCGATTTAGCGTCATTCCGACTGGCAGCATCGTCGCAGTCGCTGCAAGCTGATAGAGTCCGGCAGACAGCAAAAACCCAGGAAAAAATCCCAGTAGCGCTAGCAGCAACGACTCCTGAACTAGGACGCCCAGCAGATACATATCCGTATAGCCCATCGCTTTCAACGTGGCGTATTCCGGCAAGTGATCGGACACATCGGAGTAGAGAATTTGATACACAATCACGATGCCGACAATAAAGCCAACGCCAACGCCAATGCCAAAAATAAAGCCGATCGCCGTACCGCTTTCCCAGTAAGCCTTTTCGACTTGAGCAAAGTCTTCGACCGTTAACACTTTTACGTCATCCGGCAGCATCGATTCGAGGCGCGATTTCACCTGCTCTCTATCAGCTCCAGACTTCAGTTTGATTAACCCAATATCGACTTCATCCGTTTTGCGATTGGGAAACAAATGCATGAACGTGGATTCACTAGCGATGACGTTGCCGTCTGCTGCAAACGACGCACCGTTGGTGTAGAGTCCGGTGACGTTGACCGAAATGTTGTTTAGCTCCGTTTCGTATTTGTTCGTTTTGGCGAACGTCTCAGCGATCGGTCCGAACTCGGGGCGTCCTGCACGATCGAACATCACCTGATCCAGTAGCTTGATCTGGTCCAGATTGCGGTTCACCTCATCAAACTTGAACGCAGGCTGCGACGGGTCCACACCCCAAACGAGGATCGTTCGCTCCAGCCGCGTGTCGGGATTGCGCCACTGTCCGAGCGAGAAGCGCACCGGATTCACCGAGGCAACCTCGTCGATCGACAGTCCTTGATACAGTCGCTCTCTAGAAAAGCTTTTGACTGCAAACAGCGTTTGCAGTTGCGGATCGATCATGACCAAATCCGCATTTAAGTTGCGGTGCGGCTGAATCGAAGCGTCGTACAGTGCGGCTTCAAAGCCCATCTGTAGAAAAATCAGCATGTCAGCAAAGGCGATCCCAGCGACGGCAACCGCGAGGCGGGTTTTCTCTTTCGTGACTTGTAGCCACGCGAGCGGTGTTTTTTTGAACAGATTAGGAAGCATGGAATTAGGGAGCGTGGAAGTGAATTAGGTGCGTTGCGGCGATCGTGCTAGCGTCCAAAACCGAGGCGCGTCCTCGGTTAGCTGCACGGTGCGCATAATTTCAAAGCCGTGGCGTTGGTAGAAGCGAACGCCTCGTTCGGTTGAGGTTTCCAAGTAGCAGGGCAGACCATCGGCATCAGCTTGCTGCAAAATCGGCTGCAAGAGCAAACTGCCGATGCCCTGATTTTGGTGGGCAGGAGCAACAGCCAACAGGTACAAAAACCAGTGGGGCTGAGGCATATCGTGTTTGTGGTGTTCCTCCATCAGATCAAACTGCTTCAGCGCGTGACGCAATCGACTCAGCCGCACCTTAAACGGAATGGCATAAAAGCCTAATTGCAGCAGCCGCCATTGACTGGTGGGAAACTCTCCTGGCGGTAGCCAGACGGCAACGCCTTTTAGATCGCCTGCGGTGGCGTAGTTGTGGTTAATCGGATAGCTGTAGTTCAGCATCAGATTCATAAACCAGCGCAGCGACTTCAGCCGAACTGCCTCATTCTCCGAACAGTAATAGCGAAATAGCGGGTCATTACTAAATGCATTCGCTAGAAGCTCAACTGCATTGGTGTGCTGCGATCGCTCCAGCAAAACCACCTCTGAATTCACCAGATTGCCAGCCATAGAAATTGCTCCTTTCAACAGTGTCTTAAGCCCAGTATTCAGGCTGGATAAGATCTATCGCGATCGCGAGCAAATTTGCAAAATCAACTCGACCAACAAGTAGCCAAAACCGAACTTTCTCTCGATGACGTTTCAGCCCATTTGCTTTTGCAATTCGGCACAAACTGGTGGCTAACGGCAACCACGGGTAGGTCAGTCTTAGCAGTCGAATTTGAATCGCGCAGATAGTTAGAAGCATCGTTCACTCAGAGGTTAAATCGAATGTTCGTTATGCATTACGGGCGATCGA
>NZ_JACJPG010000128.1 GCF_014695955.1 Leptolyngbya sp. FACHB-36
GGATTCACTCAAGTGCTGCTGCACGGCGTCACGGGGTCGGGCAAAACCGAAGTGTATTTGCAAGCGATCGCGCCGGTGCTGCAGCGCGGGCAGTCGGCGCTGGTGCTGGTGCCAGAAATTGGCTTAACGCCGCAGCTCACCGATCGCTTCCGCGCCCGCTTTGGCAGCTCCGTCTGCGTCTACCACAGCGCCCTGTCTGAGGGAGAGCGCTATGATACCTGGCGCAACCTGCTCAGCGGTACTCCTCAGATCGTCATTGGCACCCGTTCTGCCGTTTTCGCGCCCTTACCTAACCTGGGCTTGGTCGTTCTGGACGAAGAACACGACAGTAGCTTCAAACAAGACCAGCCCGCACCTTGCTACCACGCCCGCACCGTCGCTCGTTGGCGAGCCGAACTAGAAGACTGCCCGATCGTTCTGGGGTCCGCAACGCCCTCTCTAGAAAGCTGGCTGGCGGTAAAGGGCAGTGAAGAGCCGTGTCAGAATTCAGAATTCAGAATTCAGAACTCAAAATTCCTTTCCCTTCCCACCCGCATCCAGGCGCGTCCGATGCCGCCGATCGAGCTTGTAGACATGCGGCAGGAACTGCGCGCGGGAAATAGCTCGATGTTTAGCCGCCCGCTGCGATCAGCGCTAGAGGCGCTGAAAGAGAAAGGGCAGCAGGGAATCCTATTTATTCATCGTCGGGGGCACAGCACTTTCGTGTCCTGCCGGAGCTGCGGCGATGTCGTTGTCTGCCCGCACTGCGATGTGTCGCTGACCTACCACCACACCCATGCCGAAGCGACACCGCTGTTGCGCTGCCACTACTGCAACTACGTCCGGTCGCTACCCAAAACCTGCCCATCCTGCGATTCAACTTACTTTAAGTATTTCGGCAGCGGTACGCAGCGAGTGGTGCAAGAGCTAGAGCAGCAGTTTCCCGACTTGCGCGTGATGCGGTTCGACAGCGACACCACGCGGGCAAAAGGAGCGCACCGATCGCTGCTAACGCAGTTTGCACACGGCGATGCCGATCTGCTGGTAGGAACCCAAATGCTAACCAAAGGCATCGATCTGCCCCAGGTGACGCTGGTAGGAATTCTGGCGGCGGATGGACTGCTGCACCTGTCGGACTACCGTGCCAGTGAGCGCACATTCCAGACCTTGACTCAGGTAGCGGGGCGCTGTGGACGCGGTGATGAGCCAGGGCAGGTGATTTTGCAAACCTACTCGCCAGAGCATCCCGTGATTCAAGCGGTGCAGCGACAGCAGTACGAGGCGTTTGTAGACGCAGAATTGCAGCAGCGTGCCAGCCTCAACTATCCGCCCTATGGGCAGTTGATTCTGCTGCGCTTTAGCAGTCCGAACGCGATCGCGGTGCAAAAAGCCGCCGATCGCGTGGCTCAATCCCTTGCCGCACTGCAAGCGGACGGAGTTGAGGTGCTCGGTCCGGCACCCGCACCGATTCTGCGAGTCGCCCGCCGCTTCCGCTGGCATCTGCTGCTGAAGCTGCCGCCGAACTGCACCGCCGCGTTGCCAGAGGTGTCAGAGCTGCGATCGCTCTGTCCCAGCCTAGTTAGCTTGACGATGGATGTAGACCCGCTCAATTTAGCCTGAGATCACATTAGGGCGACCTATCCGGCAGGTGCAGCGTGAAGCAGCTGCCGCGCCCCAGTTCGGACTGGAGCGTAATCTCGCCTTCGTGCAATCGTGCCAATCGCTGAGCTAAGGCGAGTCCCAGTCCAGAGCCTTGATAGCGGCGGTTCAATCCGCTATCGAGTTGCTGAAACGGCTGAAATAGCCTGGTTTGATCGGTGGCGGCAATTCCAATTCCGGTGTCAATTACGTCAAAGTCGAGCCCGTCTCCGGTACGGCTGACGCGCAGCGTTACGGAGCCAGCCTCAGTAAATTTCACCGCGTTTGAGAGCAAATTGACCAGAATCTGTCGCAGGCGACGCAGATCGGCATGGCAGATTGTGGCGTCCGGTGCAATGTCCAGGTTTAGGTCGAGTCCTTGGTGGCGCGATTGAGCGTCTATCAAGGACATACAGGCTCGGCACAGGTCTTCTACGCTGACTAGCTCGATCGTCAACTCCTCTTTGCCTGCTTCAATCCGCGCTAAATCAAGCACGTCGTTAATCAGCTCTAGGAGATGCTCCCCAGACGAGTGAACTGTCGTTAGATACTCCTGCTGCCGCTGATTCAAAGGACCAAACACCTGCTGCAGTAAAACGCTAGAGAATCCCAGAATACTAGTCAGCGGCGTGCGTAGCTCGTGGCTCATGTTGGCTAAAAATTCGGTTTTGGCGCGGTTCGCCGATTCCGAAACTAAGCGTTCGTCCTCTAGTTCCTGGGTGCGTTCTTGCACCAGCCGTTCTAGTTGTTCGTAGCTTTGGGCGTTGTAGAGGGCGATCGCAACTTGCTCCGCAATCTGCTCTAGCGACGACACTTCTTCGGACGTAAAAATGCGGTACGTGACAGTCGTATGCAGTGACAGGCTACCGAAAAACTGGTTGCGTATAAAAATGGGCACGCGCAGAATCGATCGGAGCTGCGACTGCTCAATTAAAGCGGCGCGGGCAGGCGGATGCTGAAACGCGGCGTAGTCCTGCGCTTGAAACGGTTCATGCTGCCACAGATCATCGTCCGTATCCCGCTGCCCAAACCAATCGGCTAGTGAGCTGTGTGTACCCAGCATTGTCGGAACCTGGAGGTTCAAGCGCCACTCACTGACGGCAATCACCTCGTTGGTTCCTAACCGCCACAGCACCACGCGATCGACGCGGAAATACTGCCCCGTGCACTGGACAATGTCTTGCAGCACCTGATTCGGGTCAAGTGTGGAATTGAGCGATCGACTAATCTGATTCAGCAGTCTTTCTCGACGCGCGAGCGACTGAATTTGCACGTAGGCTTGGAAACGACGAGATATGGTCGCTCCGAGCAGCAGCGCCGTCTGTGAAACCGCTAGCAGACAGAACTGCACCGTTGCCAGTTCTAGCCCCAGGAGAGGCGAGGGTGCAGGCAATGTCAGCAGGGCGGCACCTGTGTTAATCACCAGCACCGATAGCGTTGCCGCCCACACGCCATAGCGAACCGTGAGCCAGATCAT
>NZ_JACJPG010000129.1 GCF_014695955.1 Leptolyngbya sp. FACHB-36
CGATCGCCGCTTTCAACGCGGGAATGGTTCCTGGTTTCGCAAGCTGCTGCGCCAGCACCAGATGCGGACGGTCTTCGATCTGCTGAATTTCCTTGCGCCACTGAGCAATCATGGTCTGGGCGTACACGCGTTGGGGACGATCGCGCCCGATCGCCTCCGCCAGGGTCGTGGCAAGCTGGAGCGCTGGAATCTGGTTTAGTTCGGCAACAGACAACGCAATTTGAAGCTGAGTCAAGTCTTGAATCTGCTGCTCCAATTTGGGAACGAGCGCTTGTGCCTGCGGACCCAGCACACTGGCGGCGTTAATGTCGCGCACCTGAGGCAGCACCAGCCACAGCTGCCACAGCTGCTTGTAGGGCGGGTGCTCTGGACGCGCGTCGATCGCCAACGGCTGAGCGCGACTGACCCATACGGCGTCCCGCGCTTCTTGCGGAAGCGGAATGCTGCGCGGCAGTCCTTGAGTCGCCGCGATCGCTCCAGCAAGATTTCCCTGGGTAATGCGTTGGTGGACGATCGCCATCAGCGCCTTAGTCAACCGCTTTAGTTCTGCTTCAGCCGTGGGTCGCAGGACGCTATTAAAGCTGATTTGATCGGCGATCACGATCGCCTGGGCGATCGTTTGTGGGTCAGCCGTTCCACTGCGGCTGATCTGCCGCACCTGCTGAAGCTGACGGTGGGCAATGCGCTCGATTAGCACCTGCTGCCGCCAGCGGTTGAGCCGCTTGTGCCACTCGTCGCCCTCTAGCTTAGACAGCGCTTGCAGTTGCGCCTGAGCCGTTCTCCAATCTTGCGCTTTCAGTGCTGCTTTGAAAGCGTCTTCGATAATCTGTCCTCGGTTGTGCTGCTTGCGCCAGTTGCCGATCGCCCGCTGCGCGTCTTTGTATAGCGGACTGCTAGCGGGAATGTCCTGCGCCAGCGAGATCGCCCCATCTAGCTTGTCTTGACTGGCTCGGTCTTGGGCGATCGTCAGCAAGGTTTTTGACCAATCTTTCATCAGGCGCTTGGAGCGATCGTACAGCGGATGCTCCGGGGACCAGTCTTTTACCAGCGCTAATCCTGACCGCAGCGCCTCGACTTTTCCCGATCGTGCGGCTTGTTCGGCGCAGTAGAGCTTGTCCGAATCCGATGCCAGCGGCTGTAGACGCTCGCAACTCGGCAGCGGCGGCAGCGTCGTCAGCCACCAGAACGCCGAAACGCCTGTACCGCCAATAAATGCCAGCAGTCCCAGCCACAGCAAGGGCGCTCCCAAATGCCGCACTCCGGTTAGCACCTGAGCGGAAACAGGATGGCGCTTAGGACGTGATCGGGGAACCTCCGTCAGTTCGATCGGCGGAGCCGTATCAGCGTCGGAGTGGTCAGGCTCAACTTCCTTGGGGCTATCTGTGCCAGAGTTCTGGTCATTCACGGACGGCTCAACAACAGCGCTGATAGACTCTTCTACCGACGATGTTCCACTCGTCCAGGGCGCATCCGGAGAATCCTGTACAGGACGACGGACGCGAAATCGCTCGATCGGTTTTCTGGTCATGACTCAGCGTTTGCAGCGGACGCCCCCGCACTCGGACTCAGATGGGCTGTAGCCGTCATTGTATTAGCTGCCACTCGGTTTGAAGCGCTAGGGCAGGAATTTTCTTGTAAAACATCGAGGGATCACGAAATTACGAGGTGCTACGTCTCCGCACTCTTCACGATCCTTATTTTCTCTGGCTAGCCCAAGCGGCTTAGCCACTGTGATCGCTCCACAGATCGCGAATGTCGCTAGCCTGTTTGAGCTGCGTTAGCGTGGTGGGAATAAAGGTAATGCGTCGCAAGCGCCGGCTAACGATCGGGTGCGACAACGACTCCAGCGATCCCAGTTCTAGCTTGACATAGCGCTTTTCGCGGTTGACACCAGCAGGTTCGTCCGGAAATAGCTGCCATCGCTGAACGTCAGGTAGTCGGATAACCTCGGCGTAGTACGTGATCCGATGCGCGTCCGCCCCAAACGTCTTCGTCTGGTAAAACGCCAGCCATTTGGGACACCAGCACTGACGATGCTTGAGTTTCTCCACTTGCTCCAGGGGAATATGGTACCAATGCCGATCGCGGACGGTCTCGAACGCAGCTCGGCTATTTAGAATTGCCACCAGCACTTCGCCACGGGTTGCCATTGAACCTGCACACAACGCTCGCCTTCTCGTTTAGTTAGCCCACCGACGATCGTGCGGAATCATCGTCGGGCTTCATACTAATTCGGAATTCGCAATTCGAAATTCGGAATTGCAACCGCCGGATTTTGTCTATGGTTCAGTCGTTTGAGCGGTCGCTGAAGTTTAAAGAATTGGTAGAAGCCCTAATCGTCGGCGATCGCTGCAACGATCTATAAAGTTGAAATTGAAATGATTGCGTTTGCAACTAAAATACGACCATAAATGAAGTTGCAACTGCAATCAATTTTCTACCTATGCCAATTCCACAGCTAGAACTGGTCAGCCATCACCTGTGTCCGTACGTGCAGCGGGCAGTCATTATGCTGCTTGAGAAAAATATCCCTCATCAGCGAACGGACATCGATTTGGTCAATAAGCCGGACTGGTTCCGCCGAATCTCACCACTGGGAAAAGTACCGCTGTTAAAAGTCGAGGATGAAATTCTGTTTGAGTCAGCGGTCATTTGTGAGTATTTGGACGAAATTACGCTAGGTTCATTACACCCGTCTGATCCGTTACAGAAAGCGAAGCATCGCGCTTGGATTGAGTTTGGGTCCAGCACGCTGAATACGATCGCGGGATTTTACAGCGCCACGACTCCGGAGACATTTGAGCAAAAACGCCACGACCTGATCGATAAATTTGTTCGGATCGAGCACCATCTCAGCGGTGCACCTTACTTCGCAGGCGAGGTCTTTTCGCTGGTGGATGCCGTGTACGGACCAATATTCCGGTACTTCGATGTTTTCGACACGATCGCGGAGTTTGATATTTTCTTGAACGCGCCGAAGGTAAAGCGTTGGCGGCAAGCATTACAGGCGCGTCCCTCAATCCAGCAGGCGGTCGCCGAAGACTATCCGCAGCGGTTGCTGATGTTCTTAAAACAGCGCAATTCGCAGTTGTCCGCACGGCTCGCTGCCTAA
>NZ_JACJPG010000013.1 GCF_014695955.1 Leptolyngbya sp. FACHB-36
TCGTTTCTGCCGATGCGTCCCTTTGCCCAACCGCTGTGGGACGGGTCTCCCTTAAACGGCAAAACCATCTTCCTGCACGCAGAGCAGGGCGTAGGCGACATGATTCAGTTCATTCGCTATGTGCCCCTAGTGATCGATCGTGGCGGTCGCGTCATCGTCGAATGTCATCCTCCGCTCGTTCGCCTGTTCCAGGGGCTTCCCGGCATTCATCAGGTCATTGCCTATGGGGCAACTCCACTCGCCTTCGATGTGCACGCGCCGTTGATGAGCCTGCCTAATCTTCTGGGCACCACGATCGACACAATCCCCGCCTCCCTGTCGTTTCCCTCTGATATTCGAAATTCAGAATTCAAAATCCAGAATTCAAAATTCAAGCTCGGCTTCGTCTGGACGGGCAATCCCCAGAACCCCTACAACCGCACGCGCACCTGTCCGCTGGAGTTGCTGCTGACGCTGGCATTGCCGAATGTGGCCCTGTACAGCTTGCAGAAAGACTTGAGTCCTGAAGACCAAGAGCGGCTACGATCGCATCCTCACGTTCACGATTTGAGCGATCGGCTGACCGACTTCAGCAGCACCGCCGCGCTGATTCAGTCGCTTGATTTAGTGATTTCGATCGACACGGCAGTTGCCCATCTCGCGGGTGCTCTCGGCAAACCTGTGTGGCTACTGCTGCCGTTTGCCCCCGACTGGCGCTGGATGCTGCACCGCGACGACAGCCCGTGGTATCCGACGATGCGGCTGTTCCGTCAGCCCAGCGTTGGCGATTGGAGCACGGTGATTCAGCAGGTCCGATCGACCCTAGAACACACCACCTCCAACGCCGCCTCACTGTCTACCGCCTTGCACCACTACCACACCCGCAACTTCTCCGACGCGGAACACGAGTGTCACGAGATCCTCCAGCAGAAGCCGAACCACGCCGAAGTTCGCCACTTGCTTGCCGTCATTCTGTGCCAAACCGGTCGAACGGAACTGGCAATTCCCCACCTGCGGCAAGTGGTTCAAACACAGCCCCAATGGGCAGAAGCGCGGGGAAATCTTGCAAATGCCTTGCAGCAGCGGGGCGAATCGGTGGACGCGATCGCCCACTACGAGCGGGCGATCGCCCTCAAGCCCGACTATGTAGAGGCGTACCAGAATCTCTCGGTAGCGCTGCGAGACCAGGATCGACTGGAAGAAGCCGTTGAGCGAAGCCAGCAGGCGATCGCGCTGCAACCGGATTTTGCAGAAGCGCACTACAATCTTGGCTTTATACAGCGGCAGCTTGGCAGACTGGACGCGGCGATCGCCAGCTATCGTCGTGCGCTGCAACTGCAACCAAACTTCGTCAGCGCCCACAAGAATTTGGGTCACGCGCTGCTGCTGACAGGCGATCTAACGCAGGGATTCGCCGAGTACGAATGGCGCTGGCAGCAGCCCAACTGGAGTCGTTCGTTCTCCCAACCGCTGTGGGACGGCTCACCGCTGCCCGACAAAACGATTCTGCTCCACGCCGAACAAGGCTGCGGCGACACCCTGCAATTTATTCGCTATGTAGCGCTGGTGCGCGATCGCGTCGGCAGCGTCATCGTCGAATGCCAAGAATCCCTGCTGCGGCTGCTGCAAACCGTCCCCGGCATCGATCGTCTCGTTCCCCAGGGTGCTCCCCTTCTCCCGTTTGATGTCCACGCACCCCTGCTCAGCCTGCCGCGTATTTTAGGAACAACCCTCGACACCATTCCCGCCCCCTTTCCTTTTATCCCTAAAATCCAAAATTCAGAATTCAAAATTCAGAATTCAAAATTCAACGTCGGCATCGTCTGGAGCGGCAACCCGGACCACAAAAACAACCGCCAGCGATCGTGTCCCCTGGACCAGTTTCAACGCCTGCTAGACATTCCTAACGTTTGCTTCTACAGCCTCCAGAAGGGCGCGGCTGCCGCGGAGTTAGCTAGCGATTCTGCGATCGCAGATTTGAGTCAAGACCTGCACGATTTTGCGGATACCGCTGCGACGATCGCCCAGCTCGATTTGGTGATTACCGTCGATACGGCAGTTGCCCATCTCGCAGGCGCAATGGGCAAACCCGTGTGGCTGCTGCTGTGTTTTGCTCCCGATTGGCGCTGGATGCTGGAGCGGCAGGATAGCCCGTGGTACCCGACAATGCGGCTGTTTCGTCAGCCGCGACGCGGCGATTGGAGTGCGGTGTTCGATCGCGTCCACGTCGCTCTAAGGCAGCTTGCGCAACCAACGCCGGAACCAACTCGATCGACGACCCCGACGATCGCTCTGTCCTGGCAACTGGATCAACTTACCGAGTGGGGAATTTACGGAACGAATCTGGCGCTTCAGCTTCGGACGCAGTCTCGCGTGCAGCCTGTGCTGACGTCAATGGCAGCGTCGCTGACGCCGCTAGATCGTGCCCTGCTGGGTCCGCTGCAGCTAGACGCTCCACCACAGTCGTCGATCGTCCTGCACGCGCTAACCGACGATGTGGCAGTTGAGCCACTGCCAGACCAGCGCAATGTGGGACTCGTGCGCCTGAGTCACTCACAACTGTCCGCCGCGGCGATCGCGCGTCTGCAAACCTTCGATCAGCTCATTACCTTTTCTAGCTGGAACGCGGAGATTTTAAGCCGCTACGGATTGCAGGCGGAGATGATTTTGCCAGGAATCGATCCGAGTGTGTTTCATCCTGCGCCGAACGCGAATCGGTTTGGCGATCGCTTCGTTGTGTTCTGTCGGGGTGAACTCAGCGATCGCAGCGGCTTTGATGTGATTCTCAGCGCCTTCAAGACTTTTCATGCGCATCACCCCGATGCCTTACTGCTCGTCGAAGCGATCGCGCCGTTCCAGCTAAACGCCGACTTACCGCCAACTGCCGTCGTAGTGATGGAGCAGGTGCCGAATCCGCTATTGGGTCAACTGCTGCGCGAAGTGAGCGTCGTGGTGTTTGCCGATCGGTGCTACAGCACACCGCTGCTGGCAATGCAAAGTCTCGCCTGCGGCATTCCCACCGTGCTGTCTGCCAATACGGCACACCTAGACCTAATTCGCCACAATCTCGGCTATCCTCTGCGGGCACAACCGTCGGTGAAGCCGTCGATCGACGCGAAGGGCTGGGGCGAACCGGATGCAGACGAGCTGGTTGAGACGCTGGAGCGAATCTACGTCGATCGCCAGGAAGCCCACCATCGCAGCATTGCCGCCGCTGACTTCATGCAGAATTGGACCTGGAACACGCATCTGCAACACCTGCTAAGGCTTGCAAT
>NZ_JACJPG010000130.1 GCF_014695955.1 Leptolyngbya sp. FACHB-36
GAAATGAAAACTGCGCTGTCCGTCATGCTAAGTGCGTTGGTTGCAGAAAATTCTGCGTCCAGATTAACAGAACGCTTCTAGCAATGAGCAGACAGCACGGCTTAACAATTCATTTCCCGTCTTAGACTGCCAGCGGAATACGGCTGACATTTTCCAGAATGAGATTGTCGCACGTTCGCTCAATCAATCCCGTCAAAACGGTACCCGGACCAATTTCCACCACCCGTTCGACGCCTTCTACCTCCAGCCGCAGCGCCGTTTCGCGCCAGCGGACAGAACCCGTCATCTGTCGCATCAAGCGGGTTTTCAGAACATCAGCCGCGATCGCAGGCACAGGTTCGACATTCGAGATTACCGGAACCTGCGCTGGCTCAAACGCAACCGACTCCAAAATTTGACGAAACTCGGATGCCGCTTCTGCCACAACGGGCGAATGAAACGCACCGCTGACTTTTAGCGGCACAGCACGGCGGAATTTCACCTGAGCCAGCACCGTTTCGATCGCATCTGCCAGTCCCGAAATTACCACCTGACCCGGATGATTGTCATTAGCGAGGACTACATTGGGCGTTTGTTGCAGGCGCGCGACGAGTTGAGCCCGATCGACGCCAATCAGCGCCACCATGACGCCTGTGCTGACTCGATCCATCCGCTCGGCTCGCTGTTTGACCAACTGCAACCCCGTCTCAAAGCTGAATACGCCCGCTGCAAACAGCGCCACATATTCTCCCAGGCTGTGACCCGCCACAAAATCTGGTCGCTCCGATTGCATTTGCTCCGCCAGAATCGCAGAGACCACATACAAACAGGGTTGGGTATACAGCGTGCGAAAAAGCTTCTCTTCCTGACGGCAAACATCGGGCACAGACCAGCCCAAGATCCGCTCTGCCTGCTCAAATCGGGTTCTTGCTGCTGGCACATCGAGTAGCTCGTCTGCCATTCCCACCGTCTGAGATCCCTGCCCCGGAAATACCCATGCTGTTTTCATTGATCGAGCCTCCTTGTGCAGTGTGGAGTAGCTATTAATTCGTGACTCAGGCGCGTACCGCCTCAATAATGCTGAACGGCGATCGCGTTGCAATCACATTGGTTACGGTTAACCCTGCGGTGGCAAGCAGCGATCGATATTCCGCTTCGGTGCGCTCGTAGCCACCTGCGCTCATAATTAGCGCTTCAATGTCGATAATTTTGCCCAGCGCGGGCGCATTTCCGGGTGGAATAATCATCTCCACAATCAGCGCCTTTGATCCGTCATGCATTGCCGCGCGGCAGTTCTGCAATACCTTGGCGGCGTCTGCATCACTCCAATCGTGAATTAGATTTTTCAGGATATAGACATCGCCCCCGTGAGGCAGCGATTCAGACACATCCCCAGTTACGAGCTGGCACCGATCGAGCACTCCTTGAGCCGCTAGCAGCGATTTTGCCAGTTTCAGTCCGGGCGCACCGTCAAAAAAGACACCGCGTGAATTGGGATCTGACTTTAGAATTCGCGCCAGTAAATCTCCATAGCCGCCCGGAATGCCGACCTCAACGATCGTGCCTGTGGAAAAGGTGTAATTCGCGAGAATGCCATTATCGATCGTTTCCAGCAGGGTGATCATGCTGCGATCGAAGGCGCTAGCCAGATCAGAATTCTGGGCGAGATAGTCCAAAAATTCCATCTCGTAAACGTGATCAAACGCGGGCAGTCCGGTTTTAACACTGTAGAGAATGTCTCCCCAGGTTTGCCAATGCCACGTTTCGCCAAGGACGATCGCATAATCCCGCAGTGAACCGGGAATATCACTTTGCAGTGTCGCCGCACGCGGAGTTAATTCAAATTCGCCTGCTTCGGTTTCGGCAAAAATTCCCATGCTGGCAAGCGCTCGCAGCAGCCGGTAGAGCGATTGGGGATGAGTTTGCGTTGCGGCTGCAAGATCGGGAATGCTTTTCGCGCCATTGGTTAACAAATCAGCAATGCCCAATTTTGCAGCCACATGAATGGACTGCGACACGCGGTAGGCATTCGCCATTTGCAGCATGACCACCTGAGGCGGCATGGTCGGCGCATTCGCCGGACGAAATTCTGCCTGATTCTTTGGTTCTGACTTCGCTACAACCATTAGTTCACTGTGTTTAACGAAAGAGTAGGTAACTGCAAAATGCCATCTGAAGAGTTGAATGGCTTTTAATTACGATTCGCTTAGTACGACAGTGCCGGAGTCAGGCTACTATGCGACTGCCGCTCTTGCAGAGCAGAATCAATTTTTGCCATCAGCTCAACCATGTCTTTGAGAATAGTCACCTTGCGCTGATAGTGCTGAATGCTTTGCTCACACAGCGTGCTACCCTGACGCTCTTGCAGCCACTTCTGGCAAAGTTGCCGCCCACCTAAGGAGAAATTCCAGAGGGCAGGCGAAATGCCTTCAAAATACTGGGTCTGATTGATCCAAATTTGTCCGATCGCGTTTTTTTCACTGGGTTCGCTGTAGCAAATGGCTTCCACCCGGTTGCTGCCCGCGATCGGATAGCGAATAACCGTTGAAGTGCTGGCTGGTGGACAATCGAGCGATAGGCTGGTGATCTTACGATTTAGACGCGCGTAGATTTTTTGGGGAGACATGCGAGATTTGCGATCGACCCGATTAAACGGAACCGTGTCCGTGTGTTGAGGGCGGCGAAAACATTCTCTAGCTTTGACTTTGGAATGCGCTTCGAGCAAGGATTGCATCATAGTTTCAGGTGGGGCATTAATATCAACGCACACAGGCGGAATTGGTTTTCAGTTTCGCACACTGAAATAATGGAAATGTCTAGCAAATGAGCCAGGACTGTAGGAGTTATGGCTAGGTTGTGAATGTTTTGTTGAGCAACAGATACACCGTCCGCATTGCTCAATTTAGAGCTGTCATTTGTATAGAAATTACGAGCACGGCTCCGTATAATTAAATCACTCCAATCCCTTTAATTGGTGTTAGTTGTGCTAGTCATTAAAAGCGTGATTCAAGCGATCGCAGACATCAATCGCACACTACTGCTCAGCGACATTGAGGTGTTCTCGCCCTACGAGCGCAGCTACTGTCTCGGCAAATTAAATCCCTCTGCGTCATTTGCAGGGATTGTGTGCGCCAAAGCCGC
>NZ_JACJPG010000131.1 GCF_014695955.1 Leptolyngbya sp. FACHB-36
TGAGAAGCAGCGGTTTTCCAATGGATCGAGTTTCCATCGTTGGTAAGGACACCGATCGCTCGAAGAAGTTTATGGGTGCAGACGTACGCGATCACCACGGCAACAAAGCGGATGATGGTGCAAAAGCGGGAGCGGTAACGGGTGGAACGGTTGGCGGTGTTACGGGCTTGCTAGTCGGGCTAGGACTGTTGGCGATTCCGGGCATTGGTCCCGTAATGCTGGCAGGAGCGGCTGGAACCGCCTTGGCTACAGCGCTCTCGGGTGGCGCGATCGGCGCAGTGGCTGGCGGACTGGGTGGTGCACTCGTTGGTCTAGGCATTCCGGAGCGGGAAGCCAAGGACTATGGCGATCGTGTTTCTCGGGGTGAGTATCTCGTTGTTGTAGATGGATCTGCTGAGGAAATTGCTCAGGCGGAGGCAGGTCTGCGCCGCAGCGGTGTTGAAGCGTGGCGCGTCTATGACACATCAGCTACCGCAGCTACCACAACCACCACAGCTACCGCAGCTACTACAACCGCCTCTGTGAATCGATCGCAAACCGTCGCAACTCCTGTCGCAGATGCTAGTCCTCGCGCCCTCAGCGATGATGAATCGGTCAGACTGTACGAGGAGCGACTCATTGCCGATAAGCAGCGGGTTAAAACGGGCGAAGTCGCGCTGGGTAAGCGGGTTGAAACCGAGACTGCCAGGGTAGAAGTTCCCGTCGAGCGGGAGCGGGTGGTAATTGAGCGGGTTGCAGTGGACTCTGCAGCTACGGTAGATCCTAATACGGCATTCAATCAAGAAGTCGCTCGCGTTGAGGTCTATGAAGAAACAGCAGATGTCCGTAAAGAAGCCTTTGTGCGGGAAGAAGTGACGCTTCGCAAGGAAGTTGAGCATCAGATGGTTGATGCTCAAGAAACGCTGCGTCGCGAAGAACTCGATATTCGTACGGAAGGACATCCTGTGGTGGATACGACTCCTGACAGCGACTTGCACAAGCGCGTTTAACTAACTTCTCTGGATCATTGGTGAGACGCGCCCCTCATTGACTGACAAAACTTCGGAAGACCTCTCCCCCAGCCCCTCTCCGACACGGAAAGGGGAGCCAGACGAACCTCTAGTTCCCTCTCTTGCGAGGAGAGGGGTAGGGAGAGGTCTTCAGCGATTTGAGCAAACGATTTGTCAGTCAATCAGGACGCGCCCTGCACGTCTCACCGATCAACTTTTTACTCTTTTCAATTTGAATTATCAAGAACTATGAATAGGATTTCTCTGTTATTTCTTAGTGGTGCGCTACTACTGGGTACCGTTGCCTGCAACGATGCTGCACGCACTAGCAGCAGCACTCCCAACACCACGTCAGAGGCGGCGAACCAAGGTATGGATAAATCGACCGCCCAGACTAACCAGAATGATGCGACGAGCGAGGTGCGTCGTCGTCAGCTGAACTCGGACATCCGATCGCGCGAGGAGCGCAACAACGCGCTAAACGAGGGCAAGCAGGAGAACCGCAGCGACGCCGACCTCAAAAGCGAAGTGAGATCGAAGCTAGAGGCAAACTTTCCAGCTAGCCAGTTAGCAGTTGATGCGGAAGACGGCGTTGTCAAAGTGTCGGGCACTGTAGTCAACGAGCAGCAGCTTAGCAAAATTGAGCCGATCGCCAAGGATATTGGCGGCGTGAAACAGGTTATTGTCGAAGCAAAAGTAGAAAAGGCAGCGAAACCTGATCCTGCTAAACCTGGCTCTTCAGTTCCGCTTCAGCAGCAAACGGGTAAATAGTTCTGCGTTAGGGACTGTCTTAGATCCTTACTCACAACTTAGATCCAACAAGCAACAGAGTACAGATGATGCATCATCTGTACTCTGTTGCCTATTTGCAGCATAATTTCAAGGAGGTTGTGTGTTGCTCTCATCTTTGCAATAAAACGTCATATTCCGCTCAGATTCAACAAATCAACACTTTTAGCGGTTGCATCTTCATTAATGAAGGTGACAGATTCGATCGCTACAAGGCTAGAATTTCAGCAGTTTTCTACAATTGTCGCTACAGCAATCTGATTAAAGGGTGAGCGAGCGGTCAATGCTCAGTCTTCCGTAGCCCGTAGGTCTACTGATGACTGACTAGAGCGACCAATTCAACCGTTCACAACTATGGGGACTGCTATAGGCTGATGAACGGACTGTGATGCAAATTCGTCATGAGTTCCAATTTGTTCAATTGTGTGACCTCCTCACTGTCCATGAATTCACCGTTGTCCTTGAATACCTCTCTCGTTGAGCTAGCACTTAGTGCAGAGCCGTCTCCGCCCGTTGTGCAGCTCAGTGCCGTTACGTTTAAGTCGCTCGTTAGCACCCTGATCGACGTGTTAATTGAGCAGCAAATCGACGCCGTTCTGTGGGTCAAACTTCCAAGAGGTGAAGCGTGGCAGATTGAGCTAGACCGCTATCGATCGTTCGCGGACATTGCCAAGACGCTTTACGTGTTTAAGAACCAGCGGGAAGAAAGCGTTGACGACGTGGCAGCCTCACGGTTAAGTCTCAGCACTCTCGACGGCGATCGAGGTGCATCAGCCGCGTCGGATGTGATCACGCTGTCGCTACCATTAGACAACCCGATTCGGCGCGAATATTTTCTGCTGGTTTGGTCAGCCTCGTTTCAGGGTGGAATTCTGGCGCAGCGGGTACGCACAGCCGACAGCGGAGCGGACGACAATCAGGACAAGCGGCAATCGCTGATGACGCTTTCTGTGTTTGAGGCCGATCGCGTTCAGTTGTTGATCAATGGATTGGAGCAGGTACTCAGCGCGCCACGGGTTCAGTCAGGCTTAGAGGTGTCGATCGCCGACCCGATCGCCCACTGGCAGCATCGCATTGTAGACCTGCTTGCAGAATCATCCAATCTGTCACTGCTGGAGCACCTGTTTAGTAAGCAACTTCAGAAACAGGAAGACATATGGCAACGCAGTAGCCTGTACCGCAAGCAGGCGGAAGTTGCTGAGTCTCTGCAAGTGCAAAATGAGGAGTTAGTTAACGCTGTCCGATCGAAAGACGAATTTCTCAGCAACGTGGGGCAGGAGCTACGCACACCGCTGACAACCATCAAGACCGCGTTAACGCTGCTGAATTCATCGAGTCTGAAGCCACCGCAGCGCCAGCGCTACATGGAACTCATTGCCAAAGAGTGCGATCGCCAGAGTTCGCTAATCAC
>NZ_JACJPG010000132.1 GCF_014695955.1 Leptolyngbya sp. FACHB-36
CAACCCCATCTGACGCAACCCTGCGATGCGGCGATCGAAGCCTTGGGGCTGCTGTCTGCTGTGGAAACAGTGGACCTGATTCGTCCGTTTGTGGAGCACCCTGTCGCGCGAGTCCAGTATGCGGCGACCCGAGCGCTGTATCAGCTCACCCAGGACTCCACATACGCGGAACGGTTAGTGAAGGCGCTCCAAGGCGGTGATGTCCAGCTCCGCCGCACGGCGCTGTCTGATTTGGGCGCGATCGGGTACCTCCCAGCGGCAGAGGCGATCGCCTCTGCCGCTGTCGAAAGCAGCTTTAAGCTGATTGCTCTAAAAGGGCTACTCGACCACCATCTGCAACCTGCATCCACCCTGTCTGAGCGGGCGATTCAGGTTCTGTCCTTAATGGACACTCTGCTGTAACTAACGATCGTTAGCTGGATAAGCGAACCGTGACCGACTCCTCTCGCGACCTGATTTTAGCCGTTGAGCAGGCAGACTCCCCCGATCGCCTGATTGCAGCAGTGCGGGCGTTGGTAGCGGCTCGGACCCCCGCCGCCATTCCGACGTTAATCGCCGTCCTGGGCTACAACAATCCCGGAGCGGCTGCTGCCGCCGTTGAGGGTCTAGTGCAGCTTGGGGAGCCTGCTGTTGTGCCGCTGCTAGAAGGCATTGACGATTACAACTACGGAGCCAGAGCTTCGTCGATCCGAGCCTTAGCGGCGATCGCTGATTCGCGGGCGCTAGCGGTGCTGGTTGAGGCAGCGGAAACAGATTTCGCGCCAAGTGTGCGTCGAGCAGCAGCAAAAGGATTGGGTCGCCTGCACTGGACTCCATCCCCGCAGGCTGAACAGGCGCAGGCGCTGAAAACGCTGCTGCTGGTGGCTCAAGACTCTGACTGGTCGATCCGCTACGCGGCAGTTGTTGGGTTGGACGCGCTGGCAGCGTCGATTCAGGATGCGGTCAGTCGATCGAACATTCTGGACCAGCTTGAGCAGATATCGCAGACGGATTCGGAGTCGATCGTTCAAGCCAGAGCGCGATTGGCGCTTCAGCAGATATCCCACATTGCACCGCTAGCGGCAAGTTAGCCTTCCTTTTTTCCTTATCCTGATAAACTCTTATGCCAATTCCACTGCTTGAAATTTCACCGAAAACTCAGAATCAGCGCGTTGCTGGCTATGACGTGCCTGATGAGGACGATTCATCGGTCTATCGCCTCAGCCGCACCGCAACGGTTGCAGAAATCGACGAATTAATCTGGGCAGCTTACCGCCAAATCTTTAGCGAACATCTGATCCTGGAAAGCTACCGTCAGTTGAACCTCGAATCCCAGTTGCGCAATCGCGCTATCACGGTGCGCGAATTTGTGCGCGGCTTGGGCAAATCTGAAGTTTACCGCAGCCTTGTGGGCGAAACGAACTCCAATTACCGCTTGGTAGACATTACCTTCAAGCGGTTTTTGGGTCGCGCTTCCTACAGCAAAGATGAGCAAATCGCGCAGTCGATCGTCATTGCTACTCGCGGTCTGCCCGGATTTATTGACTCCGTTGTCGATAGCGACGAGTATCTCAGCAGCTTCGGCAACGACATTCTGCCGTACCAGCGTCGCCGCCTAGAAGGACGTCCCTTTAACCTGGTGAATCCTCGCTACAGCGACTACTGGCGCAATCACCTCATGATGCAAGGGTTGCAAGGGCGATCGTTCTACGAGGTGCGCCAGTATAAAGCAGGCGAACTCGACAAGAGAATTGTTCGTCAGGCAATTCCCGCCACGTTCTTGTCGATGGCGCAAGGTCTGTCAACGCCGCAGATCGATTCTCAGCGGCATGTCGCCCGCGCCACGTCTAGCAGCATCAAAATTCCCGATATGACTCGCTCCGATAATGCGGCAAAACCCACGGTCAAACCGACTGAGGTTGCGCTGCCTTACCGCTACATTCCTGCGAATCCGAAGGTCTAGCGGAGATCGATCGTCCGTCTTGTCTGTTTGCCCCATTCCTCGCGTTGATTCTTCATCCCTATGGCAATCCCACTGCTCGACTATAAACCCGCCTCGCAAAACCAGCGGGTTCCCGGTTACGAAGTACCCGGCGAAGATACCCCTTACATCTACCGTTTAGAAGACAGCCCCGATCAAACCTCGATTCAAGAGTTGATCTGGGCAGCCTACCGTCAGGTGTTCAGTGAGCACGTGATCCTCAGAAGCAGCCGTCAGACCAATCTGGAATCGCAACTCAAGAACCGCAACATCACGGTGCGAGATTTTGTTCGCGGTTTGGCAAAATCCGACGTGTTTCGCAAGCTCGTGCTGGAAACGAACTCTAACTACCGCGCGGTGGAACTCAGCCTCAAGCGCCTGCTCGGTCGCGCTCCCTACAATAAAGACGAGGAGATCGCCTGGTCGATCAAGATTGCAACCTTGGGCTGGGATAAATTCGTCGATGCGCTACTCGACAGCGACGAATACACTCAGTCGTTTGGTGATACTACCGTTCCGTATCAGCGGCGTCGGTTTAAGGATCGCCCGTTCAATCTAGTGACGCCGCGCTATGGCGACTACTGGCGCGATCGCATCGAAGAGTCTCGCTACAAGTGGGGCGACGTCCGCAACTTCTTAGATTTGGCGCGATCGATCAAAGTCACTCCGACTCAAGTGGTGTCAGTCAACACGGCAAACATCACCATCCCGGATATGACTCGCGACAAACCGCTGCAAACTGCTGCGTCAATTAACTCAACCGCAAGTTTCCCAGTGCGCTAGCGATCGCGTCCCCTGTTCACGGGATAATGAAGAAGGCGCTAGGCGATCTTGCCTAGGATGGCACTTCAAAAACCGCGATCGACTCAGTAGGGCGACACCAGTGGTTCAAAATCGCTAATCGCTCTTAACTTAACGTTCTTTTACTTACACAATCGGGAGATCTGTAATGGCGCTGCCGTTGCTTAACTACAAACCAACCACTCAAAACCAAAGGGTCGCCAGCTTCGGCAAAGCAGACCTGAACGAAGACACCCCTTACATCTACCGCATCGAAGACGTTGGCTCCGCCATGGAAATGGAAGACCTGATCTGGGCAGCGTACCGTCAAGTGTTCAGCGAGCATGAAACGCTGAAATTCAACCGTCAAATCACACTGGAGTCGCGTCTACGCAACGGTGCCATTACCGTGCGCGGCTTCATCGCTGAACTGGCGAAGTCTGAGCGCTTCTACCGCACCGTGGT
>NZ_JACJPG010000133.1 GCF_014695955.1 Leptolyngbya sp. FACHB-36
ATCTTGAGGTCTAATGAGTTTTAAGACAGATTTCTAAATGTCAATACTTCTTCCTCAGAGTCTCATTGCCGAAAATGGCTTTCTTCGTGTTTCATGAGCAATCTTTGCTCTGGCTTCCTGACAGCCATCCTCGCGAGGACAACTCCTGGCATATTGGGCGAGTTTGCGTTGGAGTGTGACGGTCTCCTTGTAAATTTTCTCGGGCATTGGTTGGGGCTATAAGCAGCTTTGACGTAAAGGCCTAAAGCGAGGGCGGCGTTCCAAGACTAGTTGAAACGCCGCCCTCATTTTTGTCTCTAGCTACTGGAGTGCCGCAGGTTTGTGTAGCCTCGACCTCCGTTCACCCGATCGTCGGTTGAAGTTACACCTAGAAACCCCTCGCAGAACTTTTTGCTTGGACTGCGCGGAGGTCATAGCGATCGAGGTTCATCACCTTATCCCATGCCGCCACAAAGTCATTCACAAATTTTTGCTGCGAGTCCACAGCTCCGTAAACTTCCGCGAGGGCGCGGAGCTGAGAGTTTGAACCGAAGATGAGGTCAACACGGGTCGCGGTCCACTTCAGGTCGCCCGTCTTGCGATCGCTCCCCTCGAACTCATATTCGGCTTCAGAGGTCGCCTTCCATGTCGTGCCCAAGTCGAGCAGGTTCACGAAGAAGTCATTGGTCAACGTCTCTGGCCGATGGGTAAAGACGCCGTGTTTGGACCCTCCAAAGTTCGCCCCCAAAACGCGCAAGCCGCCTACGAGAGCCGTCATCTGAGGGGCTGTCAGGCTCAGCAATTGCGCCCGATCGACCAGCAGCTCTTCGAGCGATTCGCTATGTCTGCCGCTCGTGTAGTTGCGGAACCCGTCTGCAGCCGGTTCAAGGGGAGCAAAAGACTCGACATCCGTTTTCTCCTGCAATGCATCCGTGCGTCCCGGCTTGAAGGGAACCGTCGCGTCGTGACCCCCGTTCTTCGCCGCTTGCTCGATGCCTGCGCACCCGCCTAAAACGATCAAGTCAGCGATCGAAACCCGCTTTCCGCCAGACTGCGAGCTGTTGAACTCCTGCTGGACCCCCTCCAGAGTTTGCAGCACCGTTGCCAACTGCTCTGGCTGGTTGACTTCCCAATCCTTCTGCGGCGCGAGACGAATGCGCGCCCCGTTCGCTCCACCGCGCATGTCGGAGCAGCGGAACGTTGATGCCGATGCCCAAGCGGTTGAAACCAGTTGGGAGACAGACAGTCCCGAAGCCAGAATCTTGGCTTTGAGAGCGGCGATGTCCTGCTCATCAATCAATTCGTGATCGACTGCGGGGATGGGATCTTGCCACAGGAACTCTTCCTGGGGAACCTCTGCTCCGAGATAGCGCGATCGCGGTCCCATGTCGCGGTGCGTCAGCTTGAACCACGCCTTAGCGAATGCCTCAGCAAACTCATCCGGGTTGTCGCGGTAGCGCTGCGCAATCTGGTTGTAGATAGGGTCCATCTTCATGGCCATGTCTGCCGTGGTCATCATGGGGGCGTGCCGTCTCGACGGATCGTGCGCGTCGGGCACTGTACCCGCACCCTCGTCGCCTTTGGGCTTCCATTGCCACGCGCCAGCGGGGCTCTTCGTCAGTTCCCAGTCATATTTGAACAGGGTTTCGAGATAGCTGTTGTCCCACTGCGTCGGCGTGGGAGTCCATGCGCCTTCGATCCCGCTGGTGATCGCATCAACGCCGACCCCCGTGTTGAAGGCGTTCTTCCAGCCAAGACCCTGATCGATGACGGTGGCACCCCCAGGATCAGGACCGACGTGCGTCGCTTCACCCGCACCGTGACATTTGCCAAACGTGTGTCCACCGGCAGTGAGCGCGACCGTTTCTGCATCGTTCATCGCCATCCGACTGAAGGTTTCGCGAATATCGCGCCCTGATCCGATCGGATCAGGCTCGCCGTCTGGCCCTTCCGGGTTCACATAGATTAAACCCATCTGAACGGCGGCGAGAGGATTCAGGAGCACCCGATCGCCCTCATAACGCTCATTGCCGAGCCAGGCTTTCTCAGATCCCCAGTAAATGTCTTCCTCTGGCTGCCAGACGTCCACGCGCCCGCCAGCAAAGCCGATCGTCTTAAAGCCCATTGATTCCAAGGCGCAGTTGCCCGCGAAGATCATCAGGTCGGCCCAGGAGATTTTCTTGCCGTATTTTTGCTTGACGGGCCAAAGCAACATGCGTGCCTTGTCGAGGTTGGCGTTGTCGGGCCAACTGTTGAGGGGCTCAAACCGCTGGCTACCCGAACCCGCGCCGCCACGACCGTCGCCAATTCGATATGTGCCAGCACTGTGCCATGCCATCCGGATGAAGAGCGGTCCATAATGGCCGTAGTCGGCTGGCCACCAGTCTTGGGAGGTGGTCATCAGCTCATAGATATCTGCCCTCAGGGCAGCTAAGTCGAGGCTCTTAAACTCCTCAGCGTAGTTGAACTCCTGACCCATGGGATTGGCCTGGGGTGTGTGCTGGTGGAGGACGTTCAGATGCAAATAATGCGGCCACCAGTCTCGGTTCGATGGTCTATGGCGAGGCTGTTGTTTCTGACCTCCACCCGTAAACGGGCATCCGCTTCCGCTGCTCATAGTATTTTCCTATCGAGGTGTGTGGTGTGGATTTTGTGATGTACTGCAGGTATTGCAAACAAATAGCACACCTGTAATTACTGGGATAATCGAAGAGAAATATAATCGAAGAGAAATATAAACAACGTTGTGATTCGAAACAATTGGTCATACTAATAGCCCAAGAGCAAGCTTGTACAAGCCTACAGATCCATAAAATCCCAACTTTGGACTGTAACTTGGAATTTAACTTGGAGGAGCTACATAGGCATTAAAGGGTAGCTTGTTTTCCAGAATTTTTCAGTTACCAAAAGCGGGTAGCGATCGCTGTAAAAGATTCCAAAGTTAAACGTTGCCGCTTTTGACAACTTGCACAAAGACTTCCAAATCTTGTACGCGACTCAGCCTGATTATTGCAATTTCTGCACGACACTGCTGTCTGAAAAAACTATTGTCAACATTTTAGGCATGAATCTACACTGAGGCTATTCAGGCTCGTTTCGTAAATGTGTGTTCTCACAAAGCCACTCCATGAAATGACTGTTGAGGAATGGGAGTGGGTTCAGAATACGAATCTGCGAAGCGTTTTTCTTGCTATGAAATACGAGATTCCTCATTTGCTGAAGCGGGGTGGAAATA
>NZ_JACJPG010000134.1 GCF_014695955.1 Leptolyngbya sp. FACHB-36
GTTCCAACCCGCGAGCGTCTGGAACAGATTCTCCGCTACCTGCTGGATGAGACGGAGTTTCTTTCGCCCTACGGCATTCGATCGCTCTCGAAGACGCACCAGCAGCATCCCTATTCGCTGCAAATTGGTGAGCAAGATTACTGGATTGAGTACGCGCCGGGTGAATCGACGAATGCCATGTTCGGCGGCAACTCGAACTGGCGCGGTCCGATTTGGTTTCCGCTTAACTACCTGCTGATCGAAGCACTAGAGCGCTATCACCACTTTTATGGAGACACGCTGCAAGTCGAATGCCCGACTGGATCGGGCTGCCAGATGAATTTGCAGCAGGTGGCACAAGAGATCAGTCTGCGGTTGGGTCGTATCTTTGTGCCCGATGAGTCGGGTCGCTGCCCCTGGCAGGGCGATGAGGCACGCTACCACGTCGATCGCCACTGGCAAGGCTTAACGCTGTTCAACGAGTATTTTGATGCAGAGACGGGACGAGGACTGGGAGCAAGCCATCAGACAGGCTGGACCGCGCTGGTGGGGCGTCTTGCGCTGGGAAACCGCATTGGCTTACGGGCTTCCAGCAGTCGGTGAAGGGTGGTTAATTAAGTTGTCATGCGCCGATAGCGCGCTTCCACCAGCGAGTAGATGCTGTAAGCGATTAACCCCAGAGCCACCACACCCAGCAGCCAGGGTCCGAAGGGTTGCTGTGCCAAAGTTGCCAGCGCTTCGCCCAAACCTTTCGCTTGTCGAGCATCCGATCGCCGTGCCGCTTGCACCAGGAAAATACCAATGATGCCAAACACGATGCCACGAGCCGCAATGCCAAACTGCCCCAGACGCTTCGCCCACGTTCGCTCGGTGTCGCTCATTTGGTTGAGATTGAAGCTGCGCTGAAACTTCCCTTTGTACGCCTCGTAGAGATAGGAGATCCCGACTCCAATGACGATCGCCCCGGCTAGCCCAACGAGCCATTGTCCAAATGGCTGTGCCAGAAATCGGGCAGTCCAGTCTTGCGTTGCGTTGCCCGATTCGCCTCCCGAACCCATGATCAGCTTCACGGCGGTCAGCGCCAATCCTGCATATCCCAGCGCGCTAATGCCGTAGCCAATTCGCTGGGCAATCCGCTTTGCGTCAGTTTTCTGGTGGGCATGTTCTGGGTCAAGCACAGTCTGAACCACCCGCCACAGGACATAACCAATAATGCCAACGGTTACAAGACTCAGCAGAAACTTGCCAAACGGCTGCGTCACAATTTCCTCTAGTGCCCCGCTGGTATCGGTCGTTTTGCCCCCTGCACCTAGGGCAGCTTGGGCTGCCAGCAGCCCCACAACAAAGTAGACCACTCCCTTTGCCGCGTAGCCGAGTCGGGCTAGCCGCTCAAACCAGGGTTGGGACGCGACTTGCCGAACGGGCTGTTGTAGATTTTGCGAATTGCGCTGGCTCATGGATTTATTCACTCACGCTGAGTTGTCGTAGACTGATTTGCTTGCAGAGGCTCTCGATCGCCAGCGTCAGCGACTGCATTAGCTCCGAGTCTTCCTGATAGTCGGCTGGAGCCAAATTGATGACGCGCTGGCTTTCACTCACCTGGATTTGCTGCGTCCACTCCTCTGCAGTCCGACTTTTGTAGACGCCGATCGTAATGCCACCCTCGTCGTTCAGCACTGAGAAGCAGGGAATATCCGACGCCCCATCGCCCACATAAATCATCTGCGCCAAAGGCACGTGCAGTTCTTCTTCGGGCACGTCTCGGTAGGCAAACGATCGCCCGTTCTCCTCAACATTGTCGCTGCCGCTAGCGATTTGCATCAGATAGCGGGTTTTCTCCGTGTGGCTAATGCTGCGTTTAATGAACGCTATTTCATCACGCTCGTTGAAGTGGAATTTGCAGCCCCACATTTTTGTTAGGTAAGGAGCGATGGAGGTGTGGCTGACAACTTCCTCAAATCCACCCGTAATGATGTAGAACTCTAGCTCAATGCTTGGGTTGAGGTCATGCACCCGTCGATGCAGGCGATCGAACATCTCGCTAACGCCATCAAACGGCTGGAGACTTTGCCCAAACTGGATCAGGTACTCTTTAGTGATTCGATTGTCTGCGGGGCGACGATTCGACTCATCAATCAAGCTGTAAAACCTAGCTGCTACAGCATCCCAACCGTCATCCATAAGCGGTCGCACACGCTGTTGGCGAAACTCGCTGACGGTCCAGCCCAAGCTTTCGATTAGGGCGTCAAAACTATCCGGAGCCAGCGTGTCGTCAAAGTCAAAAACGACGGCGATTCGATTGCAAACAGGCTTAGTTGCCTGAGGTTTAACAAAGTTCGATCGAGTGGCTTGTGTCATCCGCGTGACCCTCTGCTAGCAGCAACGAATGGGGGGAGTGAGAGCAAATCCGCGAAACAGATGCAGCACGGAACAAACCTAGCAGATTAGTCTCTGGTGGGAGATCTACACAACGGCACAGGTTGTCGATCGCTTAGCCATCGCCGCGATCGCCACTGTTTTGGTTTCGACGATAGAACCCTACGATCGCGACAGCCTTCCTAAGTTCTCTAAATCTCAGCGACCGATCAAGCGACTGAACCGTTGACAAAATCGAGCGTTTACAATTCCGAATTGCGAATTCCGAATTCCGAATTGATATCCTCTCCAAAACGGCTGAGAAACGGCTAATATCGCATCTAGTCTGATCGGATGCCCCGGTATGAATCCTCGACAGAGCGTTACGGAGTTGTTTTCTACCTTTATTGAGTTTGTAGATGACCGCTTTAGTCGTTGGGGAAGCGATCGGACACTGCGGCAGAATATGCTGTGCTGCTTAAAGCAGCTAGAAACACGCGTTTCAGATGACTACTGGGTGCTCTACTGGTACAAGCACTGGCAACAACAGCCGAAAAGCATCGCGGAGCAGCATTTATCCGCCTATTTGCAAGAGCCGTGCTATTGGGCAGCGCAGCGGATGACTAGTCGCCAGACGGGCGTGCAGTACAGAGTATCGGACTGTTTTCAGCGAGCGATCGTCGAGGTGCCTACTGTCCTCAGCGGCTACAGCCCCCATCAAGCTGCCAGCCTGAGAACCTATGCCAGCTTGTGTTTTGGCAATGTTATGCGCGATATGCTGCGCCAGCAGCGAGAAGCAGACAGCCGCACCGACTGGGGCTTGCTGCGGAAGCTCAGCCAGAAGCGATTGACCGAATCGCTTCAGATGTCAGGACTTTCCGCAGACACGATCGCCTGCTACCGTTTGGC
>NZ_JACJPG010000135.1 GCF_014695955.1 Leptolyngbya sp. FACHB-36
GCAGTTTGCCCGTAAAGGCTGAGGTCTCCAAAGCCTAAATCATCCGTGATAATAAACAGGATATTGGGACGACGACGGGTAGCAGCGGCGGAAATCTGCTGCAATTCTGTGGCAAGGAGTGCCCCAGCCGTTCCGGCAGCAGCGGTTGCCATAAATCGACGACGGCTGATTGCCCCTGATTTTTTACGTTGACTCATTTCGTGATTTCCTTACGGTTTCAATTCAGATCAGATTGATGAGGGAATGACGTGTGTATGTAGGACCCGCGTTTGTCGCAATCAGTGGAGTTCAGCGATCGCATGCTCCGCTGGTAATTCCGACTGATCGCTTGACAAATCTAGTGCGCTCAAAAGCTGCTCTTTCCAGCGCTGAACTTGCAGATCGGTGCGTTTGCGGGGACGCGGTAGATCCAGCACAAACTCTCGATAGACCCGTCCGGGACTGCCACGCAGCACAATGACGCGATCGCTGAGCACCAGTGCTTCTTCAACGTCGTGCGTCACCAACAGCAGCGTCGGGCGATCGTCCGTCCAGATGTGCAGCAGATGATCCTGTAGCTTCATGCGAATGAAGGCATCCAGAGCGCTGAACGGTTCATCTAGCAGCAGAATCGATGGCTTGGTCACGAGGGCGCGGGCGATCGCGACTCGCTGCGCCATGCCGCCAGAAAGCTGACGCGGCAGAGCTTGCGCAAATTCTGTTAAGCCAACGCGATCGAGCATTCGCTGAGCAAGACTGCTACACGTTGGCTTGGGTAGCCACGCCTCCAAGCCAAACTGCACATTTTGTTGCACCGTCAACCACGGCATCAGGCGCGGCTCCTGAAAAATAATTCCAATGTTGGGATGCGGCGAACGGATTAATTCGTCGTCGATCAATACCTGCCCAGAGGTTGGAGACTCCAAGCCCGAAATAATCCGCAGCAGCGTACTTTTGCCGCAGCCGCTTGTCCCGACAAAGCTGACAATTTCGCCTGGATTTACATGGAGATGAATGCCATCCAGAGCCAGAAAGCCGTTGTTAAATTGCTTGGAAACGTGTTCGATTCGCAGCATTTAGGTTCCTCACTTAGCGGTACGAATCTTGCCAGTGCAGCAGACGGTTTCCGACGATCGCCAATCCGATATCGGTCAGCTTGCCCAAAATGGCAAACAGCAAAATGCTGGCAAGAATAATGGTTGGGCGACCCGTTGTTTGACCGTCTACCAGCAAAAATCCCAATCCCTGACTCGACCCCATAATTTCGGCTGCCACAACAAACATCCAGCCCAATCCCAAACCGCTGCGCAACCCAACGATATAGGCAGGCAGCGTTGCAGGTAAGAACACGCGCCGAATCAGCTGAAATGCATTTAGCCGATACACCTTACCGACTTCGACCAGTTTGCGATCGACGCTCTGGACACCGCTCATCAAATTCAGATAGACCGGAAAAAACACACCGACAGCAATCAGCGCGACCTTGGCAGTTTCGTAGATGCCCATCCAAAGAATGAACAGCGGCACCCAAGCAAGTGAGGGAATGTTTCGCAGCGATTGCAGCAGTGGATCAAGCACGTCGTGCAGCAGTCGAAAATAGCCCGTTAACGCGCCTAAAATTGTTGCCACAGCGCTTCCAAGGATGAAGCCGATCGCCATGCGAACCAGCGTAATGCTGATGTGCTCCATTAATTCGCCACTCAGCGCCAACTCCCACAGCGTTTGCAGCACAGCGGAGGGAGCCGGAAGAAGGTTGGGTGGAAAGAACCCAATTTGGGACAAAACTTCCCACCCAATCAAAAGGACCACGGGAAGAACAAAACCACGGACCCAGCGGAGGCGGAAGACCCTCCGGTGCTGGCGACTGGTCGAACGTGGGGCACCTGTAGTGCTGACAAGACTCTTCATTGGCTTTCAATCTGTACAACTGACGGCGGCTGGTATTGACCATCCAACAAAATCTGCTGAGGTTCGTAGGTGCGTAGCGTCAGGGAGAACCTATCTCTAGGAGCCGGGAACCAGTTAGACTCATTACCCGCAGGAGCTTCATTCTGGATGTAAAGGGTGAGGGTTCCATCGGCGTTGTACTGCAATCCTGGAGTGCGATCGCCGATCGCATACCGATTGAGCGGATTGTCGTAAAAAAAGCGATCGAATCCGTAAAGAGTCAGCGACCAAAAGGCATTTACAGGCGGCAATTGATCAAAGGTCAACACATAGCGGTTGCTGCCAACCAGAGGGTTTCCCGTATTGTCAACGTCGGTTCCAAAATACAAAGATTCCTCAGGAACATTTGCAAAAATGCCATATTTAGCGACTGCCGCTCGCAGCAGGTAGTCTTTACGAAAATCTCCTCCTAACTCATAGCTAATCGACCAGCCATTGGTGGTTGTGCCAAGGTTCGACCATTTCTCGTCGATCAGCTTCTCTGCCGCAGGAATTGCCTGTCGCAGTCCTTCCAGCGTTGCCTCATCTGTAATCTCCTCCGAGGGACGCCGATTCGGTCCAATGTCGATCGATGCGAATCGCCGCAGCAGAGACGCTTCTGACCGACGTGGAGGTGTACTGACCAAGTATTCGCCCAGTTCATCAAACACCGCGATTCCGCTAGACGCAATGTCGTTAGGATTCAAAAATTGTCGATCGGTGGGTGGAGGCTGCACTTCTACCGGAGGCGTTCCATAGCGGCTGAGGGGAACCAGCGTATACTGCTGCTGAACTGCCCGAGCAGCGGGTAAATCTGCCTCACCATCGATCAAGGTGCGACCCAAAATAAACACCATATTGACGGGAGATTTGATTTGCTTAAAATTACTCGGCAAGCTGCCACACCAATTGGGACCGACGATCGCATACTCACCTGCGCTCGTTCCGGTGACGCGCCTGCCAACGTAGGCAAACGTATTGGTGTAATTATCAAAGAATTGCAGGCTGTAATAGCGTCCATTTGTGTCGGGAACGCTGAGAACGACAGGTTCTTGGCGTAAATCTAGCAGAGTCGTTGAGTACAGCGTGTCATTGTTTGGCGCAACGACAGCTCTATTTCTAGCGGTTGTCAAATTCTGCGAACGGGAGAACTGGTTAAACGGAGCGGTTACGGCAAGCCGTCGAATTTCAAACCGTTTTGTATAGATTAAGGGATAGCCCCAAATGTAAGCGCGAGTGCCGATTTCCAGCGCTCGCTGTAGGCGTCTTTGGTAACCTGGCTTGACCTGAGCTGAAGCAACCGATCTCAAGCCGATCGCCTCAGGCAGTACGGTTAGACCAGCCCCCAGCGCAGTGAAGCTCAACATTTGTAGTAAACGACGACGAGAAAAGTCTAAAGAATTCGT
>NZ_JACJPG010000136.1 GCF_014695955.1 Leptolyngbya sp. FACHB-36
GATTAAATCACTCGCTGATTTGAACCTAATGCTTTCTGCACCCAACGACACAACTTTTATTTAATTCTTGTGGTTCTTAATCAGTGAACCTCTAACAAAAGTAGTACTGTCGACCGATCTAGGGTGATCTCTATCCAGACTCGGCAGGCAACCCTGGCATGTATGTCAGAATGAGAGTCACCTGATATGCGAGAGCTTGAGATTCGTGATTGAGGTAGAAGTTCATCAGCAACTGCGAGCCTTTCTACGGGAGCAGGGCAAACCCTACTGGTCGCACCACTTAACGATGGCGCGCTTAATGGCGCGGGCGCTGCGGCTAGGACGAAGTGCCTTGATGCAAACTGATGCGCTCTCTCGCTACCACGGGCGCTATCGGTTAAGCTACCTAGTTCCTGTACTAATGTGGCAGGGACCTGTCATTCTAGTTGCCACTGAAGCCGTGCAGCAGCGGTTGCTGCTCGTAGAAATTCCTCAGCTGCGTCAGTGTATTCAGACCAGCAAACCAATTCGCACGGGCGATCGCTTCCCCAGTTCGGATTTTCAAGGACTGCTGCTGACCACTCCAGAGTCTTGGTTGAGCGATCGACTGCATCAGCAAGGACGATTCCCCGCAGGCATTCCCACGCTGATCGATGGTGCAGACGATTTGGAGAGCTGGACCTGCTCTCAACTCACCACGGTGATTCGGACTGCCGACTGGGACGCATTAATGCTGGCTTACCCAGAGCAGACGGATCTCATTCGGGATACCCGCGTTCAGCTTACCCGCTCGATCTTTCAGCGTCCTGCCAATCCCTATGACTGTTATTTAGCCGAACAATTTGAGCAGCGAGTTTTAGAAGCTCTGTTTGACGCACTTGCGAGTTCTAGCAGCGCCACAGATCTACCCGCTGTCTGGGAAGCGTTTCGCGATGCGCTGCAAGCTGAGCATCGGCTGCTCTGGGCTGAGGTTTCTCGCCAGCAGGGGCAGTTTTCGCTTCACTGTGGTCCGGTTGAGGTGGCTTCGGTACTGGCTCCAGTCTGGGATCAGCAGCCGATCGTGCTAGTGGGTGGCGCGTTAGATCTTGACGCAGAGGCATCTACCTATCGCCAACGCTTGGGATTGGGCGATCTCACCTGTCTCAAGTTTGCGTCCGATCGCCAGGATGAGTTAATTCATCTATACCTACCCGAACGGCTGCCGATGCCGAACACGCCAGAATTTCAATCCGCTCTGATTCAGGAGATGCATACGCTGCTGCGAATTAGTTCAGGATCACCCGGCTTGGCAGTGCTTATCGTTGGAGACGTACCGCTAAAAGCTCAAGTAGGTTCGGTGCTAGCGGCGGAGTTTGGCTCTAGGGTGCAAGTAGAGCGCACCTGTCTGGATGATAACGGCGTCCTAGTGACGGGGTGGGAGTTTTGGCGACAGCACCAGAATGTCTTGCCTGCTCCGTATCTGCTGGCGATCGCCACGCTGCCAATTCCGTCTTTAGAAAATCCGTTAGTTGCTGGGCGCGTTGCCTACTACAAACAGCAGCGCCAAGACTGGTTTCGCCTGTATCTGCTCCCTGAGGCACTCAGCGAACTCCAGCAGGCGATCGCGCCTGTGCGTGAGCGCCAAGGCGTAGTAGCGCTTCTAGACAGCCGCGTCATCCACCGCAGCTATGGGCAGCAAGTCCTAACAGCGCTAAACCCGATGGGACGGGTGAACTATCTTGATGCCAACCTATTTTCGCAACCAGATTTCTCAATCTTGGACTGACTCGGTTAGCGAGGAGCGGCTTCACCAGCGCTTCAGTGACGGTATCATAGACATACAGATTTCTAGTTTTTGCTATGGGTGACGCAAAGCGACGCAAAGAGACACTTGGGGACAAGTACGGCCAAGAATCAACCATCGTTCCTTGGTTGCCTATCACTAAAACTCAAGCCAGTCAGTTTGTTCAGTGGACAACGCGGGGGGCCTGGGCAGGCATTGGTCTACTAGTAGTCTTTTGGATCACAATTCGGTTTGTTGGACCCACATTTGGCTGGTGGCAGATTGATTAAACTTTAGATAGGAAATAAAGATGGGATCTCGTAAATTTGCAAGGGACCCTAAAGAATTTTAAACAATGGGCAAATCATAACGAAATTTATTGGATGAACGAGCAGTTATAGTCTAGGCTCAGGGTGCTCAGTTGAAAGTCCTCAAGGATTTGTGTCTATCAAAGGTTGTTTTGCTTGCACATATCATCAATATTCATAAGTAGACGACTATCTCTAGGAAGACTGTCTTTGGCTAAAGAATTCGCTACTCTGAAGATAGAAGCTTGTGTTAGGGCTAATTCTATGAATTTGCTTTCTACTAATGAAATCTTAAGAAATTATTAAATGGGTTTAGAATAAGGTGTGGTGATTGGAGGGCAATTGTGTTCCTAAGACTTGCAGAGCAACACCGTCAATTTGTTCAGGATCTAGTCATGAGCCTGCAGGCACTGGCTATTGTGCTAGAGCGCCAAGGTTATTTGGCATCCTGCTACACCTGCGGCGGACAGATGAATAGCGCATCCTTCATGGTGAGTCTGGGCAATGACCACCTAATCCGATTCCTTGTATCTGACTACGGTATTACATGGACAGAGATGCGCGACGATCGTGAACTCATGAAGCTTGAGGGTGCTGAGGCAATCAGCCAGCTTCAAGAGCTTGCGAATCAGGTGAAATATCACGGCAGGCCCATACAGTCTGAGTCTTCGGCTTCGCTAGTTTAATTCTCTCAATGCTTAAGATTCCTAAGTAGCAGGCGTCTCTTGTTTATACGGCAGGTGCTTCATCTTTGCAGTGCTTCACAATGTGCTACCTACTTTTCACTTCGCTACAGGTTAGCTGTTGGTGGCGTTAAGGCGTTGCGTACTTTTATCACTTAGGAAAGCTTTAAGCACATGAGGGTTGAGGAGATTCAGCCTCTCAATGCGCTTTGTAGTAATCAAGGAAGCACATTTTTGTTGTGTCTACCTGTAGCAGCCACTTGGTACCCAATCAGAGCTGCTGTAAAAACTTGTAGATAGTTCTTTACAAGACTTAAAAATTCCATTAATATACGGTCATGGTTGCTAACGCAGCCGATTATCCATAAACCTCATCTCTGTAATAATTCCACCATGACGACTACGCTACAGCGCACCGAGCGTGCGAATCTGTGGGAGCAGTTCTGCAACTGGGTAACCTCGACCGACAACCGCCTGTACGTAGGCTGGTTCGGCGTTCTGATGGTCCCCACCCTGCTCTCTGCCACCATCTGCTACATCATCGCCTTCATCGCCGCTCCCCCCGTGGACATCGATGGCATCCGTGAACCCGTTGCTGGTTCCCTGATGTACGGCAACAACATCATCAC
>NZ_JACJPG010000137.1 GCF_014695955.1 Leptolyngbya sp. FACHB-36
AATGAGCATGTAGAGTTCATCTAAAATTTCCTCCGCTCCTGCTTCATCCACCTCAGTTAACAGTTGTTCAACCCCGTTGATATGTTGAACGAGCCGATCGGATTGCTGACGGTCCAGTGAAGACATAGCGATCGTTTACTCCTGATGCTTTCTAGCTGCTCATTGTAGGCGTTCTCTCAGCCCTTACCCAAAAGACTCAGCCAAAGCTGCCTTCGTTCGAGCAACCGAGAGCCGAATTCGCTCCAATTGTGACTCATAAGCAGCTTTCTGTTGCGGCGAGGCGTCACTTGGGTTAGCCCGCAAGATTTGCTCATAGAAGCGAAAGATTTGAAACGCATAGCTGGCGATCGCAACCTGCTCCTGAGACAGTGATTTCACCTGCTTCACCAGATCAGCACAGGTAGCAGAACTTGGTAAGACAAAAACATCTGCATAAAGCGGAGGAATCACATCAGAGCGTTTTTCCAATTCATCTAGCAGCTGTATGGCTTCCTCGGATAGCTCTCCATCAAAATCAGCTAAGAGATTCAGCAGGTCTAACAGCAAGGACTTTGAGCGCTTCTGCTTCATGTCAAACGGTAAAGCGGTAATCAACTCTATTGAAATTCTAGCAAAGTAGCAACTATTCAACTGGGTAGTTGAGAACCCGTTGGTATTATGGGGGCGATGCTGGCGAATCAGGTTTTGGATGAACGGCTTCAAACATGAAGCTCAGGGCTCAAGAATTTTGACGAGAATGCGAACCAAGCTTTCTAGGTCATCTGGAACTCGGTAGAGGGTCAATCCTTGCTGAATCTGCTTTTGCTCTCGGTGCAGAACGCCAAACTGCCAGATGTCACCTGTGGAGACGGCTCCTTGCAGGATCGGTTGCTCGCTGTCTATCCACTTGTCCAGGGCGATTAGCTCAACTGCGAGCTGAGTAAAGCCTTTGGCTAAGTCGGCATTTTTGGCTTCAATGACGAGAAGTTTCCCTACCGAGTAGAGGTAGTAGTCGAGCGAGCCTTTGAGCTGTTCGGTGACGGTGAGGGGATATTCAATGCGAAGTTGGGCGCGGGTGTAATGCACGATGTCGAGCAGTAGGGGAGCGATCAGCAGTTCGCGGCGGGCGGCTTCGCTGGTGAGGCTGATGTAGGGGAGGCTTTCTTCGATACGGGTTTTGAGATTATCGAGTCGATCGAGGGTTGCGGTGGATTGTGGCAGAAACAGAAGCGATCGCTTCAGGGTGTAGCCAAACTCTGCCAGAATGTCCTCTGGCTCATAGCTCATCTCGAAGTATTGTCTGAAGGTATAAGACTGCCCGGGTTGAAGAATGCTGGGTCTGGTCATGGAGGATGGCTCTTAGGTAATTGGGAATCCTGAAATTGCTCGATCTCTGCCATCAGTCTAATCGTTTCACCTAGTGCCACTTAGTAGTGATTCAATGGTGACAACTTCTAACTCCACTGAAGGTGGTGAAATGCCCTGAGGCGGGTTTTGTAATCTTGCTCCGGTGGATTGTAGAGAGGGCGTTTGGCTGGCTTAGCCAAATCTGACGCTTGAGCAAGGACTATGAACCTCTTATACCAATTCGTAATTCGCAATGGTAAGTTTGAAGTCCCCACGAGTAGGTGAATATAACGTATAACTTTTGAACAGGTCTTGCTTTACAAGCGAACGATCGTGATCTGCTGCCGTCATTTGCCGCCGCTAATCAAAGCTCTGGTAGCAAGTGTGGACAATGCCACTCTATGGTTCGTGGTCCATTCATCTGAAAACTACCGTAAGACAGGCAGAGCAGCGACTTTAGACCGCTGGACGATCGTCAGCTCAAAAACGAATGATGCCGCGTCGAAGGGCAGCGACAACGGCATGGGTGCGATCGGTGACGCCCAGTTTTGTCAGCAGGCTGCTGACGTGTGCTTTGACGGTGCTTTCGCTAATGCTCAGTGCTAGGGCAATTTCTCGATTGTTGTTGCCGGATGCCATCTGTTGCAGAACCTCGAATTCGCGGGGAGTGAGTTCAGGTTGCTCTAAACGGGCGGCGAGTTTACTGTAAAATTCGGCTGAAATATGGCGCTGGCCGCCGCAGACGCTGCGAATCACTTCCAGAATGACTTGCAGGGGGGTGTCTTTGAGCAAATAGGCTTTTGCGCCTGCTTTGAGTCCGCGATAGATATCTTCGTCGGTGTTATAGATGGTGAACATGATGATGCAGGCGTTGGGAAACTCGCTACGAATGGTCGTGATTGCTTCTACACCGCCGATGTCGGGCATTCGCAAATCCAGTATGACGATGTCGGGCTGATGTAGCCGATACTGCTCGATCGCTTCGCGCCCACTCCCCACTTCTGCCACCACTTGCATATCCAGTTCGGCGTTGAGGATTGCCACGAGTCCGTGCCGAACGATCGGGTGGTCGTCGGCAATCAGAATCCGAATCTGTTTGCTGGCAGGGGGGGTAGTTTGAGTCATAGATCCTGCACCAAACGGTGAGCCGATTTCTCAGGCTGGGAGATCGTTGGGCGACTCACAAACGCAGCACAAGCTGAGAATCAGCTCATTAGACAAAAATATTTACAGCAAACGCCTTCATTAGACGCGAAACGAGACTGAATTTTCAATAGACAAGGCTGTGGTTTTAGTGGCGAACTCTTCGCTCAGCCAGATTTCGAGGTCAATGGAACTGGGATGAAGTCATTCCTACTCACCCACTGCCAACAGTCGATCGCCACCTAACAACGAGAGTAATCTACTACGAACAACGATTTACAGCCGTTTGCAGATGGATGGATCACAAATCATATGGGCGCTATCCACAAAGGTTTGATACCAGAGCATTTTGGCATTGGCTGGTCAGTGTTCAGCCAATGCCAAATAGCTGTAATGCCAACGCTACCTCAATAAGGTAGTACAACCTTTATCTGGCCTGGATCTCAGGTTGCTCTGCTTTAAGGATTTGTGAGAGTGCGTTGGTCATTACCCTTACGTCTCCATCCTCTAGATGAGCAGAAAGATCTTCTGCGATTCTCTGCGAATAAATTTCCCACATCTGCTGCTGTAGAGTTGCTCCCGCCGGAGTCAAAACGGCAAAGGTTCCTCGTCGATCGCTGGGACATGCCTCCCGTGTCAGTAGTCCTGCCTTTTCTAAGCGATCGAGCAATCGCGTTAGGTTACTGCGACTAAGTAGCACAGCATCCGCCAGCTCGCTCAACCGCAACCGCTGATCGGGGGTCTCCTTCAGTGCCCACAGCACGTCGTACCACTCTAAGGGGGGCAGTCCCGCTTGTTTGAGGTGCTGCTCAACGCGATCGATTAGCCGCACGTGAGCGGTAATCAACAACCGCCAAAGCTGATTGTGAGTGGGGGCAAGTTTAGTCGTCATCGTTGTAGAGCG
>NZ_JACJPG010000138.1 GCF_014695955.1 Leptolyngbya sp. FACHB-36
GATCGTGCCGCTGTCGGTGATCGACAGCTCTAGCCAGCGATTGTCAATCTGACGACACCACAGATCAATTCGACCGCCGATTGCCGATCGTTGGCTAGCGTTCAGCAGCACCTCGTACAGCACTAGCTCAATCTTGCTAACATCGCCGCTGATCGTCAGGTTAGTTTCGTCGTGCACCTGAAACCAAAGCTGTCGCTGCTTCATGACGCCGTCTACGCGCTCAAGCGATCGCTTTAGTAGCCCAATCAAGGAAGTCGCTTGAGCCTTCAAAGGGAGCTGCCACAGGTCCGACTGCACCAGTTGAGATAGAGGAGCGAGGGCGTCGGCAGCCTGTCGCAGAATCTGCTGCTGACGGGTACTGTAGAGCGGCTCTTTGGGGTTGCCCAGATCGCTGAGTCGCTTTAAGTGCAGCGAGACCGATCGGTACGCTTCCTCTGCGCAGCGATGCTTGTACCAAGTCAGTTGGGCAAGCTCTTGCCGCTGATCCGACAGCCGCTCAGTCAACATCAAATGGCGACGCGACCAAGCAAGCTGGCTAGCCAACGTAGCCAGAGCGTCTCGATGCTGTTCGGTCCAGTGCCGTTCGATCGTGTCGCCAACCAGCAGCACTCCGGTCGGTTCATGGTTAGGGTGCGTTCGTAGGGCGATCGCGAGAACTTGTCCAATCCCAACCCCTGTAAGCCACTGACGGCTTGCTGCCGGAATGGTCGTAAGGGTTAGCGGCTCCAAGCCGTCGTGCCGCAGGACGGCTTGAATCAGTGGGTCCGTAGGGATGGGAATGACCTGATCGGGATTGAGGGTAAAGGCATCGTTGGCGATCGCCGAGGTCAGAGCGTGCCCCTCTGTCCGCCCCGACGACCAAGCAATCAGCGCTGTCATCGGAGCGTTTAGCACCTGAGCGATGTGCTGTAAGGCAGCTCGTTCGAGGTGCTCAAGCTGGTCTAGCTGCCGCAGTTGGGTCAGTCCGGTTTGCAGGGCGTGGTTGACCTTCTGCTGCTGTTGGATGCACTGTTGCAGCTTCCACTGACGCAGCATCAAACCGATTTGCTGGCTGACGATTCGCACGAGTTCTTGCTCAGTGCGATTCCAGGTTCGGGGCGTTTCGTGACCCAAAATCACTAAGCCCTCTGGGAACCGCCCAACCGTTGTGGTGCACACCATCAGCGATCGCACCCCTAACTCCAGCCACCGATCGCGCCATGCCAGCAGCCTCAAATCGCCGTCTACGTTTTCAATTCCGATCGCCTCGGTGCTCTTTTCTAGTAGCTGCCAGTCGGCTGGGTGCAAAGAGTCTGGCGGCAGCGCGAATGGGCGACGGTTCTTCGGAAAGCTTTGGTAGCAGACTTCAAAAATCTCTCGCTCCTCGTTGTAGAGCAGCACCAAAAAGCGATCGGCGTGGAGCCGCTTGCACAACTGCTCAGCGGAGAATTTCAACGTCGCTTTCCAATCGTCGTCGTCGTAAATGACACGGGCAATTTCTGCGGTCAGCGATCGATCTAGCTTGAGGTGCGCGATTGTCTCTTCTAGCTCATTCAGGGGAGCCGTCAGCGCCACGATTTGCGCGGCGACGCGAATAAAGTTGCGCTCTTCGTCTGCCCAAATGCGCGCGTCGGTGCCTTCGACTGCCAAAAAGCCCAGTAGCTCGTTCTGAAATAGGATTGGAGCTGCCAGCAACGAGCGCGCTCGAATCTGCTGCATCAAGCGGCTAGTGGCGTCTGCGCGGAGAGAACTGTGCGCTTCGCCGATCGAGACCACCTGATCGGTCAGCAGTGCTTGGTAAAAGGCGCTAATGTCCTGAAGCGTGATGCCTGAAACCGACTGAGCGGTTTCGTGGAATCCCCCCGTACGCGATTGATGGCTGACTCTGCGCCAGAAGTAGCGGTGTTCCCGCTCGTACCAGTAGAGATTGGTTCGGGTGGGCTGAATAAATTGGTGCGTTTCTTGAACGATCGCCTCCAACCGCGCTCCCAACCCAGAGATCGATCGTACGTGCGTCAGCAGCGCCAGAAGTTGCTGATCGAGCTGCTTCGCTTGCTGCTGTCGCCAATCTGCCTCGATCTGCGACAGCGACGCTGCCAACTCTCCCAACACCATCGACAGCCGCGCTTTTTCGTCTGTCTGAGGCGCAGCACCCCACAGCGTAGAACCCAGCAGCACCACACCAAAGCAGCGATCGCGGTGGCGGATGGGAAAGATCACCGTTCCCTGAATGTTGAAGGTTTTTGCGGTCTTCCGCCACTCTCCTGCCCGCAGTTCTTCCCGCAGATCCGGCACGGCTAACGGACGCTGCTGGATCACAACTTGCTCTAGCAGATCTCCAGGAGATAAGAGAAATCGCTGCTTTAAGATAGGTACTTCGCCACCAGGAGTCGTGCCGCCCTTACCGATGAGGCGATGCTCCACGTGGTCGTACAGTCCGATCCAAATCAGGCTGTAAGCGAACTCCATTTGCAAGTAGCGCAACGTTGTGCTGAGTAATACCTCAGCATCTGCCTCTTCTCGCAGTACTTGTAGAGTGCGCCCCAGGGAAACCCACTGTTTGTCTGATGCGTTTGGCTCTTTGGGTTGAACCATGTCACGAAGCGATGAATGCGCTATTACCAAAGTAATACCCAAAAGCCCTTGCTGGTTTCCGCATGGGGACGCGATGGTGGCTCAAACGGTAGTACATCCCTGCTCATCGGTTATGTAGCAAGCGGGCTAAGATTTTGCTCAGCTCGGATGCGGAAGGTCCGATCGATAAATCAGGTTTGCCGCACCCGAATCAAGCTAGCATGAATAGCGATCGCAAAATTGCTTGGTCTGTAGCGTACCGCAGTGTTATCGATAATACTGTGAGCTGGGTCCCACTTCATTGGATATTTATCAAACGACTGTTCGTCCGATTCTGTTTTCTGGGCTAAAGGCTGACCCAGAGTGGCTACACCAGGCAACTCTGCAGGGGTTAGGCTGGCTCGATCGGCGTGCCGACTCTGTGCCGACGCGCTGGGCGCAAAAGCAAATGCGCCAATCTTACTGCCTTAGCGATCCTCGATTGCAGCAGTCGCTGTGGGGATTGAAGTTTGCTAATTCGATCGGGCTTGCGGCTGGCTTTGACAAAGACGGCGTCGCTTCCGGCGTCTGGTCGAGCTTTGGGTTTGGCTTTGCCGAATTAGGTACGGTGACGCTGCAAGCACAGCCCGGAAATCCGCGTCCGCGCCTGTTCCGGTTGCCGTTAGACCGGGCTGCCCTTAACCGCATGGGTTTCAACAATCACGGTGCTCCAGCGATGGCAGAAACCCTGCGGCATCGCTGGGGATCGCATTCTCAAGGTCCTCACAGTTCCGACTCAGACAGTCCTGTCTCGTTCCCGATCGGCATTAACCTCGGTAAGTCTAAAGTTACGCCG
>NZ_JACJPG010000139.1 GCF_014695955.1 Leptolyngbya sp. FACHB-36
AACAACTGGTGCAGCAGGGGATCGATCGCTACCATACGGGTGATTTTCAGGGTGCGATCGATCGCTGGCAGCAAAGTCTGAGTCTCTATCGCACCGATCGCACGACCACAACACAGCCCATCGAAGTTTGGAAATATTTAGCGCGTGCCAAACAGCAACTTGGACAAATTGATCAGGCGATCGACCACTTAGAGCAAGCAATTATCCAGTATCGTCAGGCTGGAAATTGGCTTCAGGTTGGGCGAATGCAGACCGAACAAGCTCAGGCATACAGCGACTTGGGGCACTACCGGCGAGCGAGCGCGTTGCTCTGTGGTGGTTTAAACGATCGCGTATGTGCACAGAACAGTGCGTTAGAGATTGCTCGTCGCCAGTCTGATCTGTTGGGTCAGGCAGCAGCGCTGGGCAGCCTAGGCAATATTTATTACTTGCAGGGAGAGTTCGATCAAGCACTGGAGCGTTTGAGGGAGAGTCAGACGATCGCAGAACAAATTGGAGAAGTCAATTACTTGATTGCGACTTGGAATAGCTTGGGCAATCTCTACACGAGTTTGGCGCAGCGAAATGATCGCTACGCCCAGTTTGCAAAACAGGCAGGCGATCAGCAATCTACGGAGCGGTTTCGTCAACGCGTCGATCGGGATAACCGGACTGCTATTGCTGCCTTTGAAGCCAGCTTAGCGTTGGCTCGTCGCCAAACCGATCATCAAGCTGAACTTCGCGCCCTACTCGGTCTAGCGCTGCCTTACAGCCGTGATCAAGCGACTTCTATCAAGCTTGAACCCCTGTTTCAGCAGGTGCGATCGGCGTTGGAACTGTTACCAAACTCGCGTGAAAAAGCGTCTAGTCTAATTAAGCTTGCTAGTTTAATTGATCAAACTAGATTTGATACTACCCTTCCCATTTCAAACTATGCCTGTGCAGTAGAACCGCCACCTCAAACAATTACATTGCTGCGGCAGGCGATCGCGATTGCCAAAACCATTCACGATCGAAAAACTGAATCATTTGGGTTGGGGCTGCTAGGGCATGTATTTGAGTGCGCGAAGAACTATGCTCAAGCCAGCAATTTCACCACTCAGGCTCAACTTGTGGCGGCAACCGAAGAAACCCGCTATCTATGGGAATGGCAGGCAGGGCGGATTCTGCGAGCGCAAGGGAAGGATGCAATCGCAGCGTATGAACAAGCGGTTAGTACAGTAAGCCAAATTCAGGAAGACATTGCAGCAGCGAACCGAGATCTCCGCTCAGATTTTCAAGCAACTGTGGAAGTGCTCTACCGACAACTGGCTGAGATCAGGCTTAAGCAAGCCGATCGTGCAACGGCTTCTGATCAGCAAACCCAGCTAAACCTTGCGCTAGGCACCCTTGATCAATTAAGAGTGGTGGAACTGCAAAACTATTTGGGCAGCCAGTGTGAACTACCGTTAGTCGAACAATCCGTGACAGCGGTGGATGCTCATACAGCCGTATTTCGATCGATTTTGTTGGATGATCGCATCGCCATTATTCTGACCTTGCCCAGTGGTGTGGGAAAAAGTGACGTGCGGGTGCATTGGGTGCCGATCGAGAAAGCCACGGCTGTTGAACGGATCAATGATTTCCGACAGCGGCTAGAACAGCGGGCAGACCGGGAAAACACGTTTCAAGCTGGCGCTAAAGAGCTTTACGACTGGTTCATTCGTCCATTTGCGGATCAATTAGAGCAGCGATCAATTAAAGCGCTAGTGTTCATCCAGGATGGAATGTTGCGTTCGATTCCAATGGCGGCGCTGTACGATGGTCAGCAGTTTTTAATTCAAAAATACGCGATTGCAAATACCTCTAGCTTGCGGCTGTTGCACCCTCAACCGTTAGACAACCAACAACTACAAGTGTTGGCGTTTGGCTTAACAACTGCTTCGGCGATCGATGACAACACGTTCTTTGCCCCATTGATCGCGGTCAGATCTGAGATCGATCGTATTCAAACCACCATTCCGGGCAGTGAGGGATTGATTGATCAGAACTTCACGCGCCAGCGATTGCAGCAAGAGTTACAGAAGAAACGTCGTCCAGTGCTGCATCTGGCAACCCATGCTAGATTTGGCTTCGATGCGAAGGAAACGTTTTTGGTCACTGGTGGCACTGCAAACGGCAATCAGTCCTCTGCTCGTCGCTATAACGAGATTTTGTCCATGAACGATCTGTATCAAACGATTCGTCAGACCCGGACCGATCGACCGTGGCTGGAATTGCTGGCGCTAACGGGTTGCGAAACCGCTGTGGGTAGCGATCGTGATGCGCTGGGCATTGCTGGGGTTGCGGTACAAGCAGGCGCACAAAGCGCGATCGCCGCTCTCTGGCGCGTGGAAGACGAGGCAACAGCAACGCTGATTGGTCAGTTTTATCAACACCTACGTACTGGTCTCAGCAAGGCAGAAGCGTTGCAAGCAACTCAAACTGCTTGGTTAGCTGCCAATCCAAGTGGGCGCTACAGCCATCCCGGTTACTGGGCACCGTTTATTCTGATCGGCAGTTGGTTGTAACATCAGGGGCACCTCCGACCCAACATGAGTTGTCCATTTTCTAGTCGATAAATGTCTTGAATTTCAGTAACTGGGTTGCTGTTTTGATGATTAGAACGAGACTGAGCAGACACTGCTGCATTAGCAGGGACCGCATAGGTTTCAAAGGGCGATCGCAACGGGCTTGTAGGGAGCGATGGCAAACCACCTACTCCAGTCAGTACAAAGGTGCCCTGCCGACGGTCACTGGGAACTAAACAACTATTGGCTATCAATCGTTGCGAGTCGAGCAAATCACTGGGTAGTTCAACCAGTTGCCGACTGGGATCAACATCGGGCGTATTAATTTGCACCACGCCATCGATTCCTAATTCGGAACTGGCATCAATGCGAGTTCCCAGTAATTGAAATAGTCCTTGGGCTGTAATCGTGATGTTGCCGCCACGACCAAACATGGCTTGCGCGACGATCGCGCTATTCTCCGTCAGCAACAAAATATCAGCATTAATCGTGATATTACCTCCGGTGGCAGAATTGGTTGCATTCGTGGTGATGGTGCTGTTGCGTCGCAGGACGATGTCTTGAGCGTTGAGAAAAATGCTGCCGCGATCGCCCGCTTCCGTCTCTGCTCTTAAACTTGCCTGATTATTAAGTCGAATCGAATTGGCATTTACCGCTAGATTGCCTGATGAAAAGCGCCCTTGTCCACTGACAATTAGCTGTCCACCATTTTGTAGGGTGAGGAGATTGGTCGTGAGCGCGAGATTTCCTGCCTCTCCGCCGCCTTGCGTTTGGGTCGAGAGGCGGCTGTTGTCTGTTAAAAAGACTGAATCTCTTGCTTGAACAGTCAAATTATTGGCGTTTCCAGAACCATTGGTTGCTGACGTGATTGCAGCTTGATCTTGCAGCCGCAGTCGTTTGGTTTCCAGCGTCAGCGCTCCCGCATTGCCTCTGGCTCCGCGAGCTACCACTGTCTCGATGCCGCTGCCACTGCTGCCACTCAAGCCGCT
>NZ_JACJPG010000014.1 GCF_014695955.1 Leptolyngbya sp. FACHB-36
TTCGACCAAACTCTCCTATTGGTAATTCGTAATTCGCAATTCGTAATTGGTAATTGCAAACGCTAGATTCTATCTGAACGGACCTCAAACATCCTCTGAACGGGCTTCGATCGGTTAGCCCGCCACTGATAGCAGGGCGGGCGGCAGCCATACGACAACAGCAATCTGCGGCTCTATACCCGAAACGTTTGCGTAATTCGCTGCATCGCCTCTTCCACATTCTCGCGGCTGTTGAATGCGGAAATGCGGAAGTAGCCTTCGCCTGCCGCACCAAAGCCAGACCCCGGCGTGCCAACCACATTGCACGTGTGCAGCAGCTTATCGAAAAAGTCCCAGCTAGAAAGACCCTGGGGCGTTTGCACCCAAACGTAGGGCGCATTGACGCCGCCGTAGACCTTCAATCCTGCTACCGTCAGTTGTTCCCGAATGATTTTGGCGTTTTCCAGGTAGAAGTTAACCAGCGCCTTCGTTTGCGCCTGTCCTTCCGGCGAGTAAACGGCTTCAGTGCCCCGCTGCACAATGTATGACACACCGTTGAATTTTGTGGACTGGCGGCGATTCCACAGCTTCCAGAGCTCTACATCTGAGCCGTCTGCTGCCTTCCCAGTCAGCGACTTGGGCACCACGGTTAAAGCGCAGCGAGTGCCTGTAAAGCCTGCGTTTTTGGAGAACGATCGAAACTCGATCGCGCACTCCCGCGCGCCCTCAATCTCATAAATTGAGTGGGGCAGCTCCGGATCGGTGATGAAGGCTTCGTAGGCGGCATCGAAGAAGAGAATGGAGCCGTTCGATCGGGCATAGTCTACCCAGGCTTGCAGATGCTCTTTGCTGGCAGTCGCTCCAGTAGGGTTGTTGGGGAAGCAGAGGTAGATCAGGTCCACTTTTTCAGTGGGAATTTCTGCCGTGAAGTTGTTCTCGGCGGAGATGGGCAGATAGACTAAGCCGCCGTACTCGCCGCGATCGTTCGCCTCTCCCGTGTGTCCTGCCATTACATTGGTATCAACGTACACAGGGTAAACGGGGTCTGTAACGGCGATCGTGTTGTTGTTGCCAAAAATGTCGAGAATATTGCCCGTGTCGCACTTGGAACCATCGGAGATAAAAATCTCTGAGGCGTCGATGTCGCAACCGCGTGCCTGAAAGTCGTGGGCGGCAATTTTCTCTCGCAGCCACGCATAGCCTTGCTCTGGACCGTAGCCCCGGAAGCTAGCGCGATCGCCCATTTCTTCGACGGCGCGGATCATAGCGCTGCGGCAGGCGTCTGGTAGCGGTTCGGTCACGTCGCCAATGCCCAGCCGAATAATGTTAGCGTCGGGATTGGCGTCGGCAAAGGCGTTGACGCGCCGCCCAATTTCGGGAAACAAATAGCCCGCTTTTAGCTTCAGGTAGTTGTCGTTGATGGTTGCCATAGTCTAGGAGTAGGGTGTTGCCTAAACCACTATTATTCCGCAGACGGGACATTGCTCATCGCAGATGACGCGCCTCTGTAGCCCATTACCCCAGACATCAATGTCAACTCCATCCAACTACTACGACGCGATCGCCCCACTGTATGATCGATCGCGCTGGTTAACCGAGTCTGTCGCAGAAGACGTTGCTGATTTTATTCTGGATTTAGTTGCAGCGACGCCTGAAACATCGTTTTTGGAACCCGGTGTGGGAACAGGATTGAATGTGCTGCCGTTGGTCAAACGCGGCTATCCTGTAACAGGAATTGACGTGTCTCAGGAAATGTTGGATCAGTTCCGCCAAAAATTGGGCCGCGTTCCTGCGAATTTGCGCCTGATTCATGCCGATGCCTCTCGGCTTCCCTTTGCCGATGCCAGTTTTGATGTGGTGATCACGGTGCATATGATCCACACCGTTCCCGATTGGAGAAGTTTTCTAGACGACATCCAGCGCATTCTTAAACCCGGAGGCGTGTATCTGAACTGCCAGTGGATTACACCGCCCGCCCGCAGAGAATTTGAGGATTACTTTCGAGCAATTCAGTCAGCGTTTGTGCAGCCACCAGCGGCACGATCGATCGCACAGTTTGCAGACATTAACGTAGAGGACTACTTCAACCGCAGCGGTATTCACTCGCGCTATTTTGTTGCGAAAGAGTGGACAGTCAGCAACACCGTTAGAGAGCTATTGAGCTACTTCAACGCCAGAGCCTACGGACTCTGCTGGCAAGTCCCTGAGCCTGAGTTCTCTAAATTAATGCGTGAGTTTGAAGCATTCTGCCTCAACCACTATGGTTCTTTAGAAAAAACGCTCACGTCCACCGCTAAATTTGAGATATGGGCTTACACGATCGGACGATCGCTGACATAAAATCGCTTACAAAATTAGCCAATGACGATTGAATCGGCTCCTCTAGCACCTCCCTATATTGCGACGTTGCAGGCTGCCACCTTGCGGGGAGCAGCACGTCCCAGAGCAGATGCCGTTGTGAACGCGCTTCTGCAAGCGGAAAAAGCCGCTAAGCAAGAACATCTAGTGTATCCGATCGCTCCATTGCTGGGGCAGTGGCAACTCTGCTTTGTGACCGGAACGCGCAAAGTTCGGCGAGGTGGAGTTGCGCTAGGTCGCGGCTTTTACGTGCCCAGACTCGCTCCAGCACAAATCTCGTTTGAGACGAACACTGAGGCGATGGCGATCGGCAATCAGGTTCAGTTTGGTCCGGTCTGTCTGCAATTAACGGGTCCAGCACGGCAGGTGGGAAAGAAAAATCTCGTGGCGTTTGACTTCAATCAGTGGCACCTGAATCTGTTTGGGCGATCGTTCTTCAGTGGTGCAATGCGAGGCGGAAAGGCGCAAGCAGAAAAGTTCGAGCAGCAGTCCATTGCTCAACTTCCGTTCTTTTCGTTTTTTCTGATCACCGAGGACTTCATTGCCGCAAGAGGTCGCGGCGGTGGCTTGGCGCTGTGGGTGCGAGTCACTGCAAATTTGGCGGAGTAGCGCGGCTTTGTAAACGCTCAAAACCTCGATCGATCTTCCAGCGGTTTGTTTCAAAATTCGGGTCAGAGTAGACCCTTCACAGTTCAAGGTGAAGTTATCTCAATCCTCTAAATCCCAGCTACAGATCAAACCACTAAAACGTAGACGAAATCGAGTTTCTGAAACTACGAATTGCGAATTACGAATTACGAATTGGTATAGCTAGGGCAAAGGCATTTAAAGCATCTAGCTAACAGCAACGTTGAGCGGTAGCCAACAACTTCAAACTAAGCATTCAATATTTTCCTAAGCTGCTGCTACGTAATGTTAGCTTGTTGAGCTATTAGTAGAGTTGATTCGAGGTTCACTAACTTCCTCCCACCAGGCTGCTTTC
>NZ_JACJPG010000140.1 GCF_014695955.1 Leptolyngbya sp. FACHB-36
CAGCTCCGGTGCTGATGCACGGAAAAACGTCTCCGGTCCAGCACACAGGCGTTGGCGTGTTTCAGGATGTAGAAACCCCGCTAACGGCAACTCGGTATCATAGTCTGGTGATTGAGCCGAAGACCTGCCCAGACGTGCTGGAAGTCACCGCCTGGGTTGAGGACGGTACCATCATGGGCGTGCGGCATCGCCAGTATCCACACATTCAAGGCGTGCAGTTTCATCCCGAAAGCGTACTAACTACATCTGGCAAGCAACTGCTGCGGAACTTTCTAGCCACGATCGCTCGTCAACCTAAAGCGGAATCAGGACTACCCCAGTAAAGTGCGACAAACTCGATCGGCGCTTGGTTTGTCCGCAGAATGCAGGTAACAGAATCAGTGAGTTGAGTTGACGGACGACCCCCTTTGGCTCAACACTTGAGAACGCACCGCTCATGACGTTTTTGGTGGTTGGGTGAGGAGCTTATGAAACGGCGACAGTTAATGCGCTACGCAGGAGCAGGCTTGCTAACGGCAGCCGGAGCGGGAATCACGTCTGGTCTAGAATCCTACCAGGCGCAGGCGGGAGGGTCGGTGTCCATTCAGTGGTTAGGGCACACTTGCTTTTTGTTCACGGGCGGCGGACAGCGAATTCTAGTCAATCCATTCCGCACGCTGGGCTGTACGGCAGGCTATCGATCGCCCCGAGTCGCAACCGACCTCGTGTTGATCAGCAGTCAGCTACTCGATGAAGGAGCCGTAGAAATCTTATCAGGCAATCCACGCCTGCTCTATGAGCCAGGGGCCTACCAAGTGGGCAGAGTCCGCATTCAGGGAATTCGCACCGATCACGATCGCGAAAACGGACGCCGATTTGGCACCAACGTTGTGTGGCAGTGGAATCAGTCAGGTGTGTCCCTGCTGCATTTGGGAGGCGCGGCGGCACCCATTTCACTTGAGCAAAAAATTCTCATGGGTCGCCCGGACGTGCTGTTTCTGCCCGTTGGCGGCGGACCAAAGGCATATACGCCAGAGGAGGCAAAACAAGCCGTGCAGGTGCTTAACCCTAAGGTCATCGTCCCCACACACTACCGCACTAGAGCTGCAAAAGGTGCGTGCGACAGCGTGTCTGTAGATAACTTCCTGTCTCAGATGAGTGGCACCCCCGTACGGCGGCTCAACAGTGATTCCACATCGATTCGCACCGCAGATTTGCCGAAGGAAGGAATGGAAATTCGGGTGTTGAGCTATCGCTTCTAATTTAAAGGGTGGGCAGTGCCCACCCTTTAGGTCTTAACCCTTCAGGTCTTAGCAGCCCAAAATTGCTAACTCTGCCTTCGAGTTCAGCAGCAGCCGACCTGTCGAATCTACACTAAAGTCTTCTCCAGGCTGTAATCCTTTGTGGATTAGTCGCTTGCCAATTGCAACAGAGGTAATTCGTCGAATCTCCTGCAACACATCGATCGGTAGCAAATGGTCGATCGCCCAAATCATTGCTTCTGCATCCGTCCACAGCAACCGCTCTAAGCTCACGATCATAACGCCCGCCACGTTCTCCGGCGAGGAGCGCTTCCGCAGATTCGCTAGCAGATCTTTGCCAATCCGACTATCCCGCGCCATGATTGCACATGCCATTTTGGAGATTTCTTGCTCCAATTCCGGGTAAGTTAGTTGTTGCACAGAGTTCTTGCCTCAAGGGTGTAAGGGTAGGTGAAATCAGCACCAGAAACTTCTTGCCAGATAATTTTTTCGGTGCAGCGAACGTAATTCAGGCAAGTATACCCTATGACAGATGGCGAGATAGGTATCATACGCCAGCAAAATCACAAACTTTAAATCTTTATAAGCGGATGCAGGGGCATTTACTTAAAACTTCTCTGGCTTAGTCCACGAATGATGCTTTAATCTTTTGATCGTCTCGTTGTAGAACGCCTCTGCCCACAAAAGTGATAGAGCAGGCGGCTTCCAAGGACTTTAAGCTAGATGTGAATGAATGCTTTAGGTAAGACGAGAGATTGGTAATTCCGTGGGAATACTAAAGACAGTTCAGCAGGCAGTTCTAGTCCATGTGGCGACGGCTCAAGAATTTTGTGTTCAGCTTCAAAACGTATGGGGAGCTTAGCCCGGATGTACGAGTTAGACAGCGGGTTGGGCGGTTCTTGCGCGATCGCCCTGTGCTCAGCGCTGACGAATGGTTTGAAGCGTTTTGGCAACCCCGGAATATCTCAAAGTCCGTTGCTGATTTTGTCTATACACACATGCAGAGCTATTCCGGGCTCGACTTTGCCAAAGTAAAGCCGACTGATCAACTTGATAAAGATTTATCTCTAACGCTGGTCTGCTGGTTTGACTGGGAACTGTCACTCTGTGAAGATTTCTTGAACTGTTTTGGCGTAAACCTGTGCGACCGCTTCGATGCTCACACATTGAACACTGTTGAAGATCTCGTCGTGTTTCTCAATCGGCAACTGCTGTCGGTGAGTTCTTCGTGAATGCTCGTCTGGTAGAATACCCATGACGCGCAAGGGAAAACCGCACCGTGTCTCTGGACAACGCAGCCATGCAAAACACCACAGGAGCCGACGCGATCGCCCGTGGGGTTGACTTTGATGGCTCTCCGATTCCAACCGCAAAGCTAGACCCCTACAATCGGGTGATGGGACTGGAAGCCGGATGGTAACGCGGCGGCGTTAGCAACACGATACGATCGCGAATTGTTCGGATTGGCGCGAAGCACATCTCCCAGGAAGAACTCAACCAACTGCCGCGGGATGCGGAATTTACGCCGCTAAAGGAAAAGGAAGCTGCCTTTTACGATGGCGGAAAGTGACGATCTCAGTTGCTAGGTCAACCACTTTAAGAGCAGATTCAATTGGGTGAATTACTACCATCCTTCATCAAATTTAGGTGGGATGGATCAACCAATTATGCGAATTCGTAATTCAGAATTCGGAATTGCAGAAGCTCGATCCGCCTACGTTTTAGTGGTTTGATCTGTAGCTAGAATTTAGAGAATTGATATTAGAATTGGCTACACAGGTCTACCAACAGCGATCGCAACCACATATGAGCAGCATCCCGTTGCTTCCGGTCATGCCACATCATTCGGACAGGAATTGAATTATAGTCGAACGGCAATTCCGTCAGATGCAGGGCTTTAGCAAAACTATTGTGCTGCACACTGCGATAATTGATCGCTGCAATCAAATCTGTGTTAGCAAGAATTGCAGGTGCTAAGGCAAATTGATTTACGGTTAAAGCAATTCGGCGTTGCAATCCTTTTTCCTCTAAAATGCGATCGACAAAGCCCCTTGGGTTGCCTGAGAGCGTGATCAGGAGATGATCGGCACGCACAAACTCATCCAGCATTAACTTACGCTTGGCGAGGGGATGCTGCTTTCGCATGGCACAGACATACTGATCCGTGAATAACGTTTGGGTTTGCAGTCTTGGCTTGGAAGCAGATATACCCCCGATCGCTAAATCAATTTCACTTTGTTCCAGTAATTCAGGTGCATTGATGTTTGTGCTGGGAACGAAGCGCAGATTAACACGAGGAGCCTCTTGCGCAAGTCGCTGCATCAACGGAATCGCGAATAGTTTTGCAATGTAGTCATT
>NZ_JACJPG010000141.1 GCF_014695955.1 Leptolyngbya sp. FACHB-36
TCCTCCAGCATCCATTCCGAGGCGCGATCGCCCAGCTCTAATGGAATACTGACAGCTTTGCCCAAACGGGGACGCTCGCGGGTCTGCTCAATGAACGACTCTACGTACTCCGCACTGCCCCAAGCATGGAGGTAGGTGGCGACAGTGTCTAAATGTGCCATGTACTCCGCTTCGCTTAGCGGAAACGATGCCTGCTCAAGATACTTCCACATGACCAGCACAAAAATCTTGCCCTGGGTTCGACGCATTTGAATGTCGAACGATCGTCCCCACTTGTTAAGCAAGATCTGACGTAGGTCCTGTCCGGTCATAGTGAAACTCGTCTCTTACAGGTGAAACGATCGATAGGTGAAACGATGCGCATAGCCATTGTCCGTTATTTATCGGCCATCCCAGCAGGCTGAATCTGACCTCGATCGCCCCATCCGGTGATCCACTCAATAAAATTGGCGCTTCCTTACTTGGCGATGCTGAGAACGTTGCGAAATGTGTAATGATTTTAATGACTCCTCAGAGTCACAAGCGGCTTTCTGAGCGGCTGTTGCGGTCGACGATCGTCCCTGTTGAGGTTCTTGCCCTCTGCAACACCAAGGCTCAGCGCTTCTTGCGGTCTCCATCGCTTGCCACGATCCTCTTTAAGATAGCGAAACGTAATCATGACACAACTCTCTAGCTCTTCTGATGTACCCGATATGGGGCGTCGCCAATTCATGAACCTTTTGATGGTTGGTACAGGCACCGGAGTGATTGCGGGTATGTTGTATCCGGTTATCAACTTTTTCATTCCTCCCTCTTCGGGTAGCAGCAGCGGTGGCGTCACAGCAAAGGATGCGCTGGGCAACGACATTCTGGTTAACGATTTTGTTGACAGCCATGCTGCAGGCGACCACGTTCTGGCGCAGGGTCTTAAAGGTGACCCAACCTACATTGTTGTCAAAGAAGATAAATCGCTAGCAGACTTCGGTATTAACGCCGTTTGCACCCACTTGGGTTGCGTTGTGCCTTGGAACGCCAGCGAAAACAAATTTATGTGTCCGTGCCACGGCTCGCAGTACGACATGAACGGTAAGGTCGTTCGCGGTCCAGCACCACTATCGTTGGCACTAGTGCACGCCAACGTAGAAGACAACAAAATCGCCTTTACGCCTTGGACGGAGGCAGACTTCCGCACAGGCGAGGACCCGTGGTGGGCGTAGAGTGTTCACGGTTCCTTAGCTGACCTGACTTATCGTTTGTTACTGACCCATATTAGACATGAGACATCCTTTAGAGAGCGTGCGACTAGGCTCGATCGTGGTGAGACGACTGACACTGGCAGCGGTGACGATCGCCGTATTCTTGACCAGCAGCCTAGCGCTGCCTCAGGCGGCATCCGCTTACCCGATTTTTGCTCAACAAGCGTACGAAAATCCCCGTGAGGCAACGGGACGCATCGTGTGTGCAAACTGCCACCTCGCTGCCAAGCCAACCGAGGTTGAAGTACCCCAATCCGTGCTTCCGGACACGGTGTTTGAAGCAGTTGTAAAAATTCCTTATGACACTAATGTGCAGCAGGTGATCGGCGACGGAAGCAAAGGTCCCCTAAATGTGGGCGCGGTGCTGATGCTGCCAGAGGGATTTCAACTGGCTCCCGAAGACCGGATTCCAGAGGAACTCAAGGAAAAAGTTGAAGACCTCTACTTCCAGCCTTACAGCGACGCACATCCCAACTGGGTTGTAATTGGTCCGCTACCCGGTGAGCAATATCAGGAAATCGCCTTCCCAGTGCTCTCGCCCGATCCTAAGACTGATAAAGCCCAGCGCTTCGGCAAGTACGCGGTTCACGTTGGTGGCAATCGCGGACGTGGACAGGTCTACCCCACTGGCGAGAAGAGCAACAATGCGATTTACAACGCTTCAGCCGACGGCACGATCAGCCAAATCGCTAAGCCGGAAGATGGTGGCTACGAAGTGACAATCCAGACCGCTGATGGCAAGACTGTTGTAGACACGATTCCTGCGGGTCCTGATCTGCTCGTTTCGGAAGGGCAAGACGTCAAGGCGGGTGATGCGTTGACGGTCAACCCGAATGTGGGTGGGTTCGGTCAAGCGGATGCAGAAATCGTGCTGCAAAACCCCGATCGCATTAAAGGGCTGCTGGCGTTCTTTGGAATTGTTACCCTGTCGCAAATCATGCTAGTGCTGAAGAAGAAGCAGGTTGAGCGAGTACAGGCGGCTGAAATGAACTTCTAGGTTCAGGTTTATCCGTTATGAAGGGCAGGTCTGGCACCTGTCCTTTTTTTTGCAAGTTGACTTGCAAAAAATCTATAACGTGTCGTTTGTCACTCACTGCATATGGACGACAAGCGGCAGACCATCGCTCTTGAATCAAGCGACTGCGAAGAATTTCGCTGTACAGGTGCATCGAGTCAGACTTTTAGGGCACCCTAGAGATCAACTGGGGCGTTTATGATTGTGCTGCGTTGGCTGTTGGACTGAACTTTGCTTTCCCTGCTGTGATTCTTCGGAGACCTGAATCGTGCGATCGCTCGGTTGCTATACGAATGAATGACTCTGCATCAGTAAGGATGGTCCTTAGCGTTCCTGATTGTGCCTTATCCAGCGAGAGCATGAAAAACGACGTATCGACATCTGCCTTGAAGGGACATCGAACTCTCGCAACGGTTGTATTTACAGACTGTGTTAGCTTCAGCGCTAGGATGTCGGTCGATGAAAATCAGACTCTCCGATTAATTCATCGGGACCTCAAGCTGATGAAGCGCCTGTGTGAACAGTTTGAGGGGCGGGTGCTGAAATCCACTGGAGATGGGCTACTGATGCACTTTATCAGCGCTGTGAAAGCGGTTGAGTGCGCGATCGCCATTCAAACCTCGCTGGCAGCAGCGGCAGAGGGTCTCACGTCAAACGACGTGCTGAAGCATCGAATCGGAATTCATTTGGCGGACATTTTCATTACTGAAACCGATGTCATGGGCAACGGGGTCAACATTGCTGCTCGGCTACAAGCGGCCGCTGATCCAGGAGGAATCTGCGTTTCGCAGACCGTTTATGATGTGGTGAAAGCAGGTTTGGACATCCGCACCCGCTACCTAGGACCGCAAGAGCTAAAGAACATCCGAGAAGTCGTTCCGGTTTACAAAATTCTCCTCACCGCTGAGGACGAGATCCTGGATGAGTACACCGACGTGGTGCGGCGGTTGGAGCAGAGTCAAAATCTCCACCGGATTAAGAAACTGCTGTTTTACATCTGCAACAAAGTTTGGGAGAACGATCCTCAGCGCATCGATTTGCTGGATCTGCGGCAGTTAATTCATGGGTTGGTGGAGCAAGCTCCTACGCTCGATCGTCTCCGAACTCTTTTAACCGCTTCTGTGAAAACGCTTAGCAAGCGAGCAGAATATTCCCTGGTTGCTAACGTAATCACGCATGAAGTGTGGAAGCTGTATCGCTCTGGAGAAGTCTTATCGGGTCCGCTATCCGAGGAGGCTCCATTCGATGACAATCATCTGGAGACTGCTCCCTATGAGCCAATAGCTCAGACGCTAGAGCAGGCGGAACCCTCAGCGCGGCTAAAAAAGCTGATGTTCTACGTGTGCAACAACCG
>NZ_JACJPG010000142.1 GCF_014695955.1 Leptolyngbya sp. FACHB-36
TACTACAGGCGTCGGAAAATTTGGCGATGTTGGGAAGCGCAGCGAAGGGCGCGATCGCGCCGTTCAAAACTGAGGATTGAGGATTTCTTGTGTTGAAATGGTGAGGCAGTCAGGGGCAGCAGGACGCAGCAAACACCTTCAGAACAAGGCTTTGAGCATGACCCGAGGACTGAGCAGGATCGTGGGTGGCTTCATCAGGTGAGCCATCTCAATAAACTGAAGATGTAGATCAGGGTCATTGTGAGCGCGCTCCGCTAGTCGGTTGGCGTATCCCTGGAAGAGCTTACCGATCCCCTTGGGCGAGACGGCTCCCTTGGTTGTGGGAAACTGGGAATCAAATCCGGTTGCCAGTGACCACGGTAAGGCGTTACGGCGGGCTAGCCGTTTTTGAAAACTCGCCCCGTTCAAGGAAGGTTGCTGACGGCGTTTCTGACGATCGACCAACCAATCTCGCAGGACGATCGATGAAATTGCACTGACGGTCATGCCCTGCCCATAAACGGGACACAGCGCACACACGGCATCTCCGATCGCAACAAAACCGTCGGGTAGTTCAATCTGTTCGTAGTGGTAGAGCCGATTCGCAGTCGCACGATGCACCCGCATTTCGGAGCGGGGTTCTGCGTCGCAAATCGCGTTGTAAAATTCTGGGCTGGGCAGACTCTGGGCAAATTCGAGGAAGCCTGGCTCATCGGTTGGGGGGTAGTCTTGTCCATAGCCTCCGAGTGTGGCAATCCATTCTCCGTTCTCCACGGCAGCTAAATATCCCAATCGCGTTTGGCTGGGGGGTTGGTGGCTAATTAAAAGAATTTTATAGGTTGGGTCAGCACTGGCAGGAATGCGGTAGCGACGGGTTGCGTAGCCTACGTCTGGATCGATGACGGTTGCCGGAGGTGGGGTGAATCCCAATGCTTCCAGCCAGCGAGCCGCCTGGGTACTGCGACCGCTCGCATCCACAATCAGCTGCGCTGTGAGGTCCTTAGAAGCAAGATCTCCCCGATGATCGAGTTCTATCCCTGTGATGCAGCTGCGGGAACGATCGCCTCGTAGCCCGACGACCCGCTGCTGCTCCAAAAACTGAACGTTTGGCAGGCGATCCACTCGTTGTCGAATCGTGCTTTCCAGCAATGGTCGGGTACACGTGTAAGATTCCAGCCCTGACGGTGCTTCTAAAATTTCGGACCAGCCGCCTCGCTGGAAGTAACGAAAATCTCTAGTCCAGTCGAAGGGAATGGCTCCAGCGTCATGCAGTGCTTCCCCAATGCCAGGAAACAGTTCCTCCAAAATGCGGTAGCCCTTTGTAAACAGGACATGGGGTTGCACAGACTGCGGCACGCCTCGACGGGGGTCAGCAGTCAGAGGCAGGCGATCGCGGTCAACCACCGTTACCTGATCGAACTTGTCAGCAAGGATTCGGGCTGCCAGCAGTCCAGCAATGCTGCCGCCGATAACAATGGCATGGTGACCGAGGTGAGACGACATATTTCCAATCGGAATTGAGGGTTCACGTCAACGATTGTAAAT
>NZ_JACJPG010000143.1 GCF_014695955.1 Leptolyngbya sp. FACHB-36
ATCCAGTCCTTCGAGGTCGGCAACCTGAAGGAACTGAACAGTGTGATTATGCCTGCCGCTGGCGTTGATCTGCCGCTGGTGCAGCTATTTGACGCTGCAGATGTGCGACTGGATGGATCGCTGATTGAGATTCGCCCCTATGATTTCGTCGTTAGCGGCGACCCGCGCACCTATGCGGATCTGCGATCGCCGGAAGGACTCGCAGAAATCGCCACCTACGCTGAGGGCATCGGTCCCTGGAAGCGGATGATCGTCTCGGTGCAGGGACGCGACGCTAATGGCGACGGTTTGGCAGATGACGTGAACGGCGATGGCGCAGTCAACGACGCCGACACCACCACGCTGCCGCCAACGACGCTGGTGCAGGACGCCCACGCGGCTGGATTGCAGGTGCATCCCTACACCTTCCGCAACGAGGCGCGTTATCTAGCAGCCGACTACAACGGCAACCCGGAGCTAGAGTATCGCCAATTCATTCAGCTCGGCGTCGATGCCTATTTCACCGACTTTCCCGGTACGGGCGACTTGGTGCGCGACCAGATCACGGGAGAGTTTGTCCGATCGCCTCAGAACCCCGATGTTCTGGCGCGTCCGCAGTTCAATACGCTGGACGGCAATGTGCCGATCGTGATTGGGCACCGGGGCGCGAGTGGCGAACGTCCCGAACACACGCTGGCGGCGTACAAAGTGGCGATCGCCGCTGGCGCAAATTTCATTGAGCCAGACTTGGTGGTGACGAAGGATAACATTCTGATTGCTCGCCACGAGCCAATGCTAGGAGTTCTAAATGCTGATGGCTCCCTGAACACCAGCGACACCAGCACGGATGTGTATCTGCGTCCAGAGTTTGCCGATCGTCTCACTACCAAAGTGTTGGATGGTGTTCCTCGACGCGGCTGGTTTGCGGAGGATTTCACGCTGACAGAAATCAAAACGCTGAATGCGATCGAGCGGTTGCCCGGACTTCGGAGCACTCGCTTCAACAACGACGGGCTAAAAGTGCCGACGCTAGAAGAAGTCATCGATCTGGTGCAGCAGTACGAGCGAGAAACAGGCATTAAGATCGGCATCTACCCGGAAACCAAGCACCCGACGTTCTTTGACACCGAAGGAACGCGGCTGGATGGTTCACAGATTGATGCCAACCTGGGGCAACTGCTGGTCGATACGCTGGTGCGCAAAGGCTTTACCGACCCGACGCGGGTGTTCATCCAGTCCTTCGAGACGAGCAACCTGAAGGAGCTGAGCGAGGTGATTATGCCCGCCGCAGGCGTGGACCTGCCGCTGGTGCAACTCTATGGCGGCGCAACAGATCGCCCCTACGACCTCGTATTCAGCGGCGATCGTCGCACCTATGGCGATTTAACGACCGAGGCTGGACTGGCAGAAGTCGCCGCCTATGCGGAAGGGATTGGTCCCAACAAGCGCCTGATTGTGCCTGCCCAAACTGTAGACAACGACGGCGACGGCAGACCGGATGACTTAGACGGAGATGGCGCGATTAGCGACGCCGATCGCGTCTTGGGCGCACCCACCACACTGGTTCAGGACGCGCACAAAGCCGGACTGCTGGTGCATCCGTACACGCTCCGCAACGAAGGTTTCTTTCTGGCAGCAGACTACAACGGCGACCCGTTGAACGAGTTCAAGCAGTTTATCCAACTGGGCGTGGACGGCTACTTCACCGACTTTCCCAGCACAGGCTACGATGCGCGGCAGAGCTTTATCGGCTATCAGCCTGCGATCACCAATTTGGGTGGCTCCAGAGGCTTCGAGGGGATGGCGATCAGCCCTGATAAATCTACGCTGTATCCGCTGCTGGAAGGATTCGTGATTGGCGATCCGACCAACGCGCTGCGGATTCACCGCGTCGATGCGGCAACCGGAGAGTTTCAAGGCTTGGTTGGCTACTATCAACTGGCGAATCCCGCTAACGCGATCGGCGATTTCACCGTGGTCAATGACACGGAGTATCTTGTGATCGAGCGGGACAACGGACAGGGAGCCACGGCTCAGTTCAAAAAGATCTTCAAGGTCGATTTGTCTAAAACCGACGCCAATGGCTTTGTTGCCAAAGAGGAAATTGCGGATCTGCTGAACATCCAGGACCCCAACGATTTGGACGGCAACGGTAGCGCCACCTACCGCATGCCCTTCCAAACGATCGAAGATGCGCTGGTGATTGATGCCAACACAATCTTGGTTGCCAACGACAACAACTACCCGTTCTCGCTGGGTCGCCCTCCGGCGATCGACAACAATGAGATCGTCTTGCTACAACTCGACACGCCGCTGAATCTGGATCCGCGAGTTGGTCTAGCGGCGGCTCCGGCATCGCTGCCGGCTCGCACGATCGCGGGCGGTGACGCGGGCGATCTGCTGATTGGTTCTGCCTTCGCCGATACGCTGGTTGGTGAGGGCGGCGACGACACCCTGCTAGGACAGGAAGGCAACGACACCCTCCAAGGTGGGTTAGGTGCCGATACCCTGGTGGGCGGTGCTGGCAGCGACGTGTTTGTCCTGGCAAACGGTGAGGGCACTGATGTCATTACAGACTTCAGCGCCTCTCAGGGCGATCGCATCCGGTTGGGTGCCGACCTCCGCTTTGACCAACTTCGCATTACCGGAGACAGCAGCGCCGTGATTCAGGTTGCCGCCACAAATACTGTGTTGGCGATCGTCACGGGCGTTCAGGCTGGAGCCGTGACGAATACGCTGTTTGTATAAGAATGCGTAAGCAGGGTGGGCAGTGCCCACCCTGCTTCTGTTCTACCCAAGAGTCAGACACAATTACAGTTGATTCCGCGCCTTGAGTTGCAGATAGCGATCGACCAGTTGTTCCGAAACCTGGTTCGCGGGTGCATCCAGAACGAGAACGCCTTTTTGCTTTAGCTGAGCAAAGGCAACCTGCCGCTGCGCCAGCAAATCCAAAGCAACCGCGCGAGCATACGTTGCGGCGACATCGTGCGTCTGCGTCTGCGCTTGCTGGTCTACCTGCGGATCGCGGAGCGCAATGCAGAACGGCAGATAGCGAGGCGTCAGTCGCCCCATGGCTGCCAATAGCTCCGCTGAGGCTGTGCGATCGACCAGATCAGTAATCAGCACGACGAGAGCGCGACGAGATTGCTGATTCACCAGCGTTGTCACCGCACCTAAATAATCTGGCTCCAGCAGTTCAGGCTGAATGGGAGTGAGACGCTCAATTAAGTGGTTCAGGTGGCGCTGTCCCCGTTCGGGCGGAATCCAGGTGTGGATCTGGCGATCAAAGACGCCAACGCCGACGCGATCGCCGCGATGCAGCCCTGCCAGCGCCAGCGAGAGCGTAGCATTTAAGCCCCAGTCGAAGCGAGCAAGTCCCCGAACGTTAGCGGTCATCAAGCGTCCCCGGTCCAGCAGAATGATCAGCGTCTGCTCCTGTTCTGGCTCAAGTACGCGGACTAAAGGCTGTCCGCGTCGCGCCGTCGCTTTCCAGTCAATAAAACGCGGGTCGTCCCCGCTGCCGTATTCGCGCAGTTCAGCAAACTCGGTACCTGTGCCCAGCCGCTTTGCCGTGCGGACGGCGCCTGTAGATTGAAGACTGAGCCGAATCGAGAGCGATCGCAGCCCCACGAGATCCGGATAAAC
>NZ_JACJPG010000144.1 GCF_014695955.1 Leptolyngbya sp. FACHB-36
CAACCCCTCTCAACCCTCCCCGAAACGGAGAGGGAGCAAGAGTTTCCTCATCTAGGCGTGTACCTCACTGAATTGGGAAATGCTATGGACCCAGGCTAGTAGAGTTGCGTGCAACTCGGAGTACCCGTCGTTACACTCCCTCGTCAAAGTGACTGCTCCAATGCTTTTCTTGCGATTCGTGTGATGTAAAAGCTAACGGCAACAGCAGCAATCAACCCAACGCCGCGAATGAGCCATTGGAGCAGTTGTGGGGGAGCAGTTGTCTCCGTGCCAAGCGAGGCAAAGTTTCCAGCAAGGGAGCCGATGTAGACATAGATCACGGTGCCGGGAAGCATCCCGATCGACCCCAACACATAATCTCTCAGCGACACTTGCGTTACCCCAAATGCGTAATTGAGCAGATTGAACGGAAAAATCGGTGACAGGCGTGTCAGCAGCACAATTTTGAGTCCTTCTCTGGCAACCGCTTGGTCGATCGCCTGAAACTGAACCTTGCCCTCAAGCTGCTTTGCGACCCACCCTCGCGCTAGGTAGCGTCCGATCAGAAATGCCAGCATTGCACCAATCACCGCACCCACAAACACGCAAACCGACCCTAGCCCTATACCAAACAGCACACCGCCTCCCAGCGTCAGTATCGATCCCGGTAGGAACAGAATCGTCGCTAAAACGTAGATGCCAATGAAGGCGATCGCGCCACTGGGTCCCAACCCCTGCACCCATAGGAGAAGACGCTGTAGCAGTCCTTGCAAGTTAAGGGCTTGTGCGGTAGTTACCAACACAACAACAATGCCAATCCCTAGTAGCATTTTCAAATAGAAACAAATTGTCTGAGAAAGTTGCTGCACCTTTAATCCTTCAACCATCAACGACCCCACCCACTCTCACTGTAATTGAGTTGTTCAAAATGAGCAAAGAGTGAGGCGTTCTAGATAACGTATAAACAGTTAATTACTATTCGTCAAACTCTATTGTTTATCCAATTATTCAGTTTCATCATGTTCAGTTTGGTTTACATATTAAAGCGAAAAACTCTTCTGAAAAAACATAGAGAACTATAGAAAACGTTGATAAATCTGCTTATCAAAGGTCTATTCAATAGAAAAATATTGCGTTCATTGTTGTACAATATTTGCTTAAAAAGCTATTTGATTATTTAGCTCATTCCGCTGTTATTTCCTGCTAAAAATTGTTCCTGTAACCTGGCGCAGCTTTATTGATTCTTTAATTCGCTCTACATTTTGCGCTTGGTTATGAAGCTTAAATGAAGTTGCGGTTAAGTGCGCTGAGCAAGCGCTAGCACAAGAGGGAAGTGTAGTGCGGCTTGTGTGTTTCCTCGACTATTTTGCTCTCTTAAAATATCCAAAACTGTCCTGATTCTTCTGTTACTAACTGTAAAGCTGAGAAGGGAACTGCTTACGCTGGAGAACAGTTTGAATTAAGCAGAGCCACTAAACGCTAGCCTGCACTTCGCTCAATGATTTCACTGCGTTCCATTTTTTTACGCTAGCTTCAGCCATGATCTACCTAGACTGTTTTAAGCGATCGACCTCCCCCATCACCGCTCTAGCCCTGCTAACCTTGATTGCCTTACCGCATACCGCTTTAGCAGCGCCTCCAAGCAGCTCCCCACCTGCTTACTCCGGGTCACCCGCGTCACCCGCTAGCGAAGTGTATACCTTGGGAGCGGGCGATCGACTTCAAATCGACGTCTTCGATGCGCCAGAGTACAGCGGCGAAAACGGTCGATACCAAGTGCTGGTAGATGGCTCCCTCAACCTGCCGCTGCTGGGAAACCTTTCCGTCAAAGGCATGACGCTGAAACAACTGTCTGAAGACCTTTCCCGGCGCTACCGACGCTTCTACAAGCGTCCCTTCACCACCGCAACCCTGGTGGCTCCGCGTCCTCTGACGATCGGCGTTTCTGGCGAAGTGAATCGGACTGGCACTTACACCTTGCCGCTGGCAACTCAGGAAGGCGGCACCCAGTTTCCCACGCTCACTCGCGCTCTACAAACGGCGGGAGGCATTACCCAATCAGCAGACGTGCGCCAAATCCAGATTCGGCGTCCACAGCGCTCCGGTGCCGACCAAGTCATCACCGTTGACCTGTGGCAGTACGTTACAACTGGCAACGCGCGGCAAGATGTCAGCCTGCGCGACGGCGACTCTATCTTCATTCCCACGGTCAGTGCGCAAAATCCAGCGGAGGGACGGGTGCTGGCAGACACCACCTTTGCTGCCGACAAAGCCAAACCCGTCAGCGTCGCCATTGTCGGTGAAGTGTTTCGTCCGGGTCCTTACCTAGTCACAGGCGTTAACGCTCGTCCAGGAGTCGCAGGCGTACCGGGAGCGGTCAGCGACAACCCCACCACGCTTGGCAGTGACAAACCGCCTACCGTAACGCAGGCAATCCAGATTGCAGGTGGTATTAAACCCCAAGCCGATCTTCGCCGGATTCAAATCCGCCGCATGACGCGATCAGGCACTGACCAAACGATCGACGTAAACCTGCTGGAACTCATTAGAAGTGGCGATTTGCGGCAGGACGTGATTTTGCAGGCGGGCGACACGATTTCGATTCCGGTTGCAAAAGATTTGACGGCAGCCGAAGTCGCTGAAAACGCTAGAGCCAATTTTTCCCCAGACTTTATTCGAGTCAATATCGTGGGTGAGGTGCGGCAACCGGGAACCGTGCAGGTTCCTCCGAATACCCCCCTCAATCAAGCCCTGTTATCTGCGGGTGGCTTCGACCAGCGTCGAGCCCGCAAAGGCTCTGTAGAACTCATTCGCCTGAATCCTGACGGCTCCGTTACACGACGGAAGGTATCCATTGATTTTGCTCAAGGTACTACCGACGAAGGCAATCCGCTGCTACAAAACAACGACATCGTTGTGGTTGGGCGATCGGGATTGGCTAGCGTCTCGGACACCTTGAGCACTATTTTCGGTCCAATTACGGGAGTCTTTAACTTCCTGCGAATCTTTGGACTCTAACATTCGTCGTGTGGCTGTAGGGTCGATGTCGTATTCACAATGGAATAGAGGGTCAGAATGGAAACAAACCGCAATTCTCAGCTATCGGCAACGGACAGCAACGGTAGATTTCTCATGCCGCCCCAACCTGCACCAACCGTTGAAAACGACGAAGAAACCTTTGATTTAGGTCGGCTAGGCTCCGTGGTGCGTCGGCGGATTGGGCTAGTTTCTGGTGTAGCGCTAGGGACGATCGCCGCAGGCACAGGTCTCCTCTTCTTCATGGATGAAACAACGCCTGCCCAGTACGCGGGAAAGTTTCAGATTTTAGTAGAACCCGTTACCGCGGAAGACAAGCTAGCAAAGCTATCGACGCAAGCCCAAGGCGGCGAGACGCAGGGGGGTCCTCAGCAAATTGATGTAGAGCAGTCCAGCTTAGACTACGAAACGCAGATTCTTGTGCTGCAAAGTCGTAAGCTAATGGACCCTGTGGTCAAGGAGATTCAAAAGAAATATCCACACATCACCTACGAATTTCTGATTGGCAGCGGTAAATTGTCGGTGAGTCGCGTTAGCGCAATGGTCAATCGGACGCGACAGGAAACCAAAATGATTGAGGTGTGGTACCAAGACTCGGACCCTGAGCAAGT
>NZ_JACJPG010000145.1 GCF_014695955.1 Leptolyngbya sp. FACHB-36
GAATTTCCGCCTCGGCGCGTTTGCGATCGGTAATGTCTTCAGCAATGCCCGTAATGCGCTGAACGCGGTTGTCGTTCACGCTTAAAAACGCGCGATCGCGAATCCAGCGAACGTTGCCGCTGGGCTGCACAATGCGATACTCTTCGTCGTAGTTGCCCTGAAGCACTTTGCTGGGCTGAGTGGCTTCGATGCGCGGGCGATCGTCCGGGTGAATAGCTCGCAGCCATGCGGAGCGATCCTGGTAAAGCTCATCTCGAGGCTGTCCCCAAATCTCCTCGTATGCTGGACTGACATAGAGAATTTTGTGCAGGTCTGGCTCCGTCACCCAGAATACTTCGCGAATCGTTTCGGCAATCTGACGAAACTGCTCCTCGCTCTCGCAGCGGTCGGCTTCTGCCTGCTTGCGCTCGGTTACGTCGATCGCCGCGCTGATTACCATCCGTCTGCCATCCGGCAACGGACCCAACGGAGCCGAGAAGAATTCCCAGATGCGCGCCGATCCGCTGCGAGTGCGAACCATATACTCGCCTTCGGAGACGCGGCGATCGCTGCCGTAGAGGCGATTGATGTCTGCTTGCACCGTGGCTCTGCGCTGTCCGTAGGCAAGTTCCGTCCAGTGGGCGATCGTGGGAACGTCTTGGAGCGTGTACCCACTGAGTTCTGTCCAGGCGTAATTGACTTGCAGCACTTCGCCGTCTTCGACATGGAGTATCATTGGCAGCGGCGCGTGCAAAATGGCTCGGTAGAAGCGGTCTTCGCTAGTGTCCCGAGCAGCTTCGGCTTGCTCACGAATCTGGACTTGCTGCTGTAAGCTCCGCAGAGTTTCGAGTAAAGCTGTGGTCCGCTCTTGCACCTGAACTTCTAGCCCGTCACGTAAAGTGCGCATCTCGGCTTCAGACTGCTCCAGCGTCGAGAGGTAGCGCCGCAGGGCGGAGGTTGCCGCTGATATGACACCGATCGCTACCACACTTAGCACAATAACTAACCCAATGCTGAGTCCGCCATCGAGGTTTGCCTGAAGCGATCGCTGACTCAACAGGGCAATTTCCTCCTGCTTAATTTGGTCTACGACTCCCCGAATCTGGTCCATCTGCTGCTTGCCTTCATCGGTTTTGACCACGGCAAGGGCAGCGCTGAGTCCTTGTTGATTGCGCAGTGCGATCGTCGCTCTTAGCTCGTCAAGCTTTCTATCAATGAGCGGTTGCAAATCTCGCAGTCGCGCTTGCTGGCGCGAGTTGTCTGCGGTCAAGCGGCGCAACTCGCTCATGTCTCGATCAATTTCAAGGACTGCTGTGTCGTAAGGTGCGAGGTAATTATTTCTCCCAGTCAGCAAATAGCCGCGCTGTCCGGTTTCAGCATCTTTTAGATGCGACAGCAGTTCCTCAGTTTCCTGAAGCACCTGATATGTATGACTAACCCACTGGCTGCTTTGGCGAAATTTGAAGAACGCCAGCCAGGAAGAGATACTAATAATCGCGAGGAGAACGATCGCCAGTCGGAATCTAGCGCCGCTAGTCGGCTCAACCACAGAATTCGCGCATGTCTTGGGTTTCTCTAAGAGTACAGTAGCGCATTTGGCTCTGCCAAAACCCTAGCTGCCTTAGCAGGAGGCGTCTGCCAGTATCCTGGCTGCGTCATCCGCAGACAGCCAGGGTTGGTTCCACAGTACAACGTCCAATTGTCGATCGTTTTACCTAGTCTGATAGTGAATTCAGCTAAAATTTTCTGGTTGCTCATCTACCGCAAGGCGGAGAACAAGTTCGTTAAAGCGTGAAGAAACGAAATAACGAAGTTGTTAGAGTTGTATTGAGAGTAGTCCAATGTATTGAAAGTTGTAACAGCATCAATCTTAACGCCCATAGAATCTGAGAATGCTATGGCTAAGCTTGGCATCGAGATATAAGGAGTTGTCACAATGCGCGTTGCTATACATCCAGCCTTTCTAAAAGGATTTAATTAAACCGAAACTCAGCATGGCCGAAGCTTTAATGCTTCTAGCCTGAAATGTACATAACTCGTCGATAGTTTCCAGCCGCGAGAAACCAACAAAGTTACACATAGAATATTAAGCTTCCGGTAAACGTTCAGAATAAAAGAAGGGCTGGCAATGGATAGTATGGAAGAAGAAATTGAGATATGGATTGAGCTTGACGAATATCAAACTGTGGAGGAACAAAGTTATGACGACGATCAATTTTGTAATGTAATTATTCACTTTGCTGATGGTTCAAGAATTGGTCTTAATGTCTGGAGCGAGAAGTTTTTTCGCCGAGAATTTAATAAGATTGATTGGGTAGATGAACAGGTAGCCATCTTGCCAGATCTTGTGGTAAGAAAATTTGATTCCACAGCGATCCGAAAATCTATTATGGACTTAATCAACAAAGATAAATGGTTAGAGGGGCGAGGATTTCCAATCAAGGATGTAAAGAATATTGAGGATGTTGAATAGCGAGGATGTTCAGATAGCGATTGGGTGATTGCAAATGCTCCAGCAACTTTAGGAAAAATTAAACCGCGACTTTCATACTTACTGTGTTCAAATCCAGAGATTTCAGTGCATGGCGCAACTTAGCCTGAGGAGTTTGGTAAATCGAGCAACGTAACCGATACATTAAGTTATCAAGCTGTCGTACAAAATTCGTAGCGAGTTGAGACCTCGAAGATGCCAGAACCCTCCCTACAATGGCGCATTCCCGCGATCGTCGAGCCGCCAGAGTGGTTTGTGCAGGCGATTGCTCAGCACGCGCCTGACAGCTTGGTTGCTTACGCCGCTCAGCTTCTTTGGCAGCGCGGTATTCAGCAGGTAGACCAGCTTGCCGGATTTCTGAATCCCAGCGCCTACCAGCCCACCAGTCCCTTCGCGTTTGGGCAAGAAATGCAGTGGGCGATCGAGCGGTTGCAGCAGGCGTACAGGGATCACTCGATCGTGGGCATCTGGGGCGACTTCGATGCGGATGGTGTCACAGCAACGGCAGTGCTGTGGGACGGACTGGGGCAATTTTTCACCCAGCAGAAAACGCTGCTCTACTACATTCCTAATCGTATTACTGAGTCACATGGACTGTCACGATCGGGCATCGATACGCTGCACGCGAAAGGCTGCCACCTGATCGTCACGTGCGATACGGGCAGCACCAATTTAGAGGAGATTGAGTACGCTCGCAGCCTGGGAATGGATGTGATCGTGACGGATCATCACACGCTACCCAGCGATCGTCCTGCCGTCACTGCCATCATCAATCCCCGCTACTTACCCGCCGCGCATCCCCTTGCTCACTTATCCGGCGTTGCAGTCGCGTACAAATTAGTGGAGGCGCTGTACGAGACGCTGCCCGATGTGCCGCAAACCCCACTGGAGCAATTGCTGGATCTGGTCGCGATCGGGCTAATTGCCGATCTAGTAGAGCTTAAAGGAGACTGTCGCTATCTAGCGCAGCGCGGCATCGAGCAACTCCAGCGGCAGGCAACCTCGGCAACGGCGACTCGTCCAGGAATTTTGCGGCTGCTGGAGCTGTGCAAGCGCAGCGGCGATCGTCCCACGGATATTTCGTTTGGCATTGGTCCCCGTCTCAACGCAGTTAGCCGCATTCAAGGCGATGCCCACTTCTGCGTTGAACTGTTGACGAGCCGCGACACCCA
>NZ_JACJPG010000146.1 GCF_014695955.1 Leptolyngbya sp. FACHB-36
CATCGGCACCCAATTGCTCTAACTCCTGCGCTGCTAGCGTTTCTAGCCCCCGCGCCACTGTTGCAAAATACTGATTCATTCATGAGGCTCATAATTGCAAGGCACTGCGAAACTCACTCGCGCACTGTGAAGCCCACTTGCCCTTAACAATTATATCGACCCTAAGAAGATGTTTCCCTTGAGCAGACTGGGAGACTTCTGAATCCCTACAGCCAGAATTATTTCAATAGCAAGTTAGAGCTGCAGATACGATCGGTGGAGCGGCAGTCGAATGTTTTTAATCACCGAACACAAATAAACTTTGCATTCCAGTGATTAAGTTCACTCGTTCTGGTGCATTGGGCTCGTTAGGCTGCATATCACAATTGTCTATAAGCTTTGGCTTCCAGCTTTCTTGCGGAGAATTAAGCATATCTCCTCTACGTTTGTGAAGAAAGCATCTCCCATGAATTTAAGGCTGGCAACTGCGCGCTGACCCGCTTCTTCGTTGCCTGCTCCACAGGCATCGGTAACCATCACAGGGATGTATCCAAGGTCGGCAGCATGGCGAATCGTTGGCTCAATTCCAATTTCAGTTGCCACTCCTACAATGATGACAGTTTGAATCGCACAGTCGCGTAAGGCAATGTTGAGCGGAGTACCCTCAAAGGCAGACATGGTGATTTTGTCGAAAATTGCCTCGGAGGGCAGCGGTGTTACTTCAGGAATTAATTGGAAACCTGGTGCGTCAGGTAGAAACCAAGGATTGACATCTTCGACGGAAGATACTCTTTGCCATGCCTTTGCTGTCTTGAGTTGAAAGACACCTGATAATTCTTTAGGTAGTGACATATGGCGCATAAAAAATATGCGCAAACCAACTTCTCGCGCTGCTTGAAGAACCTCTACAACCTTCGTCTTGATCGTAGCTCCGTTACTTAACTGGGTAAAAATGCCGATTTGCATATCGTAAACTAGTAGAGCTGTTCGATCGAGTTCACAGGCATCTTCTAAGTTTTCAGGAATTTCTAGCCCAAATGCCTTTTCCATTTTTCTTACCCCTGAATCTATCTCTAAAAGGTAGCAGGTTAGCTGGCTATCTGGTTCAAGCCAGTCTAACGTTCCCGTTCACCCGCTGCAAATAACCTCTCGAATTCAACAGAAGGTTTTGTACAGTCGGTGTGCAACGGCTTGTTAGACTGAGATCGCTTTCTCCAAGAATTCATGAGCACAGTGCGTTCCTAACGATCTATCGGTAGAGGAGATAAGAGTTCATTCAGGAACACACCCTACAAAATCGGCGATCGCACTGTTTTACGAAGGAATTATTTGATCCCAAGGAGCATCACTAAATGACAACAATCGACTTCCGTTGACAAGAGGCACTCCATCGGTCAAGCCTACAATGATTTTAGCGATAGCAAAGATGACCTCCGCAGTTTCGGGGACAGGATCGGCGTCCTCTGTGAAGTCCCAGTAAATTTCAAAACGAGCGTTGGTCTGACGAATTTTTAGAATGTCAGATGCAGAGGCTCCAGCTAATTCTAAACTGTCAGCCATTTCTTGTGCTTCTTCTTGATCACTCTGTTCTGTGCTTGAAGATACGCGCACTGGTGCCTGATCATATAGCCCGACAGCGAAATATGAACGATTACCTCCCTCTATAAGCCAGCGGGGATGGCTAGATCGAATTGCTGCTATGATTTCTTGACAGCTTACAGATTTAACTGAAGCATCATATACAACATAAACAATAACTTCGCTACTCATTAACAACCTCTTGATTGGATTGAAATTCAGCTAACTATTCATTAGCTGAAACTTTCAGAATATTCACCCGCTCAGGGACATTACCGACGTTATGCACGATAACATCCCGCTACGGCAGATTATCAAGCAAGTTGCAGTCTATTTTCTACTTCTACAGAACCTCTGTACAGGTGATAAGTAATACAAGCGCACTCTCAGTTCTAGATAGGACGATCGCCCCTCCCTCCCAATTCCAATCTCTCTAACCAGGGGATTGACGGAACACCCGCACTACCGTTATTCTCACAAACTAAGGTTGCGTGCCTGTTCTTTGACGCAGCCCGTATTCCCAAAAATTCAGTCAGCGCTACCCGATGCTGTCGTTACCAGCAAAGGGTAGCTAACCTCCGAGACTGACGCTAGCAGTCACGGTGGCTAAAGGCGGATCTTATCATCCTCTTCAGCCACCTTGCTTCCTTGTGTCGTGGGGTGGCTGAGTTTTTGGGATTTCCTCAGCTCAAACATAGGAGATCCCATCATGCTAGATGCCTTATTGTCGGCGTTTCCGCCAAACGATCCCGGTGCGCCCTTGCCCGATCGTGCCCCTTCCGACTCATGGGAAGAAGTGCACGTTCTGATCATCAGCAGTCCCAATGGCGTGCGCGAAACGGTGCACGAACTACATCGACGCGGCTTTGCCGAAGTCGGTACGTGGAGCAAACTGCTACCCGCCCCCGCCTCCGGAGAAGTCATGAGCATCCTGACGCGGCGACGCGCACGCGATCGATCGAGCCGATCGATCTAATTAGATGAATGAGGCGATCGCGCAGCACACAACTTAACGAGCGCGATCGCTGCCCATCCTGAATAATTTAGAGAGGTGATTTTTCCACGTCTGCAAGTACGAAGTGTAATTCAGGCGTTGATAATCGAAGCCAACGATCGCTCACAGGCAGGTTGCAGGTGAACAACGCGCTACTCTCCGCGGCTCAGTCGCACATGCAGGCAGGACAACTGGCAGAAGCAGAAACCCTCTGCCATCAGATACTTCAGCAGCAGCCTCACAGCATTGAAGCGCTGTCATGGCTGGCGCTAATCGCCGAGCAGACCGATCGCCTTGCAGACAGCGTTGCCTACTACGAGCAGATATTGCAGCAAGCTCCCCATTCCGCCGAAACCCACAGCAACCTTGGGTCCGTGCTGTGCAGACAGGGACGCCGCGCTGACGCGATCGCTCACCACCAGAAAGCCGTAGCCTTGATGCCGCAAGATGCAGAAGCCTACTACAACCTGGGCGTCGCATTCTACGAAGACGGACAGCTAGACCGCGCGATCGTTCACTATCAGCAGGCAATTGCCCTGAATCCGCAGCACGCCAATGCCCACAACAACCTGGGCATTGCCCTCTCAAAGCAGGGAAACCTGAGCGGCGCGATCGACCACTACCAGCAAGCCGTCACCCTCAACCCAGATCACATCAACGCGCATAACAGTTTGGGCGTCGCGCTGTTCAACCAGGGACGACTCGCCGATGCCGCCGCACACTACCAGCAAGCGATCGCCCTCAACCCCCGCTACTTCAGCGCCCATAACAACCTGGGAATTGCGCTACAGCGGCAAGGAAAGCGCGCCGACGCGATCGCCGCTTACCAAACCGCGCTGGCGCTAAAGCCCGACTACGCCAGCGCCTACGACAACCTGGGAACCGTACTACAAGAGCAGGGCAAGCTAGAGGATGCCATTGTTCAGTATCGCCGCGCGATCGCCTACGACCCCGCGTGCGCCAACGCCTACAACAACCTCGGCTCCGCCCTAAAAGAGCAAGGCAACCTCAACGAGGCGATCGCCTGCTGTCTGCAGGCAATCCAATTGCAGCCCAACCACGCCGACGCGCACAACAACTACGCCAGCGCCCTAGTCGAGCA
>NZ_JACJPG010000147.1 GCF_014695955.1 Leptolyngbya sp. FACHB-36
GATCGGCGATCGCATCGTCTAATCGCTTCAACACAACCACACCGATCCCATTGCCGCCAACGGTGCCATTAGCCTTGCAGGCAAACGCTCGGCAGTGCCCGTCGGGAGAAACGATTTCGTCGGGAGACAACGTTAATTCACTTTGTGGCACTTTCACGGCAACGCCTGCGGCCAATGCCATGTCGCATTCTCCACTCAGCAGGCTTTGACAAGCCAAATGCACGGCTACCAGCGAGCTTGAGCAGGCTGTACCAACACTAATGCTGGGTCCTTTCAGGTTTAATTTATAGGAAACGCGGGTGGGTAGATAATCTTTATCGACGCCGACTAAGGTTTGCAGAAAGCCTCTGGACTCGATTAAGCCTGGGTTGGGACTGAGGTTGTACAGCAGGTAGGTGCCCATGCCGACTCCAGCGAAAACGCCGATCGGTCGTTCTTCGGTTTCGGAGCGATAGCCTGCGGTTTCGAGGGCTTCCCAAGCGCACTCCAGGAAGAGGCGATGTTGGGGATCCATCGCTTCGGCTTCTCTGGGGTTAAAGCCAAAGAATGCGGCGTCAAATTGATCAACGTGGTTGAGGGTTGCGCCTGCGCGGATGATTGGGGTTGGTGGATGTGGGTTAGTTGAATCGGGAGGAGTGGATGGTTGGGGATTTGGGAAGGGGGAAATTAATTCGGTGCCGGACTGGAGGTTTTTCCAAAAATCGTCGATCGTGTTGCTGCCGGGAAAGCGTCCGGAGAGACCGATGACTGCGATTTCTAAGCCGTTTTGGTCGGGACTCATGATGATTGGGCTGGAAGGTGGTTTGTATATCTTGGCTGCGTTGATAGGCTATTCCGGGGGACTTCCCCCCGTTCCCCCGCTATGTGGGGTCCTAACTCCCCCACGCTCCCCGAAAGGTACTGTGGGGTGGTGTTTAGAGGGATGTGGGATATAAGCAACTCAGTTATTTTTGAGTCAATCTTGATTTCTCGAAGCGTTGCTTAAGTCGATTTTTTCCCTGACTTACTTTCTGTGTTTCTGCAAGCTGTTGTTGAGTTGAGATGGTTATCTTTTGGGTTTGAAGTAACCGTTGAGCTAAGGTTCTTACGGTTGGATAGCTGAATAGATCAACGAGTGAAATCGATCGCGTTTCCTGGGGCAAAACGGCTGTAATCTGCCTGTAAACGGTTGTGATTAGGAGTGAGTTAGCGCCGAGGTCAAAGAAATTATCGGTAACGCTGACGTTGTTAAGCTGCAATACGTCTTGGAAGACTGCAGCGATCGTCTGCTCAATGGCATCTTTGGGAGCCGTATAAGTTGTCGATCGTGTTTGAAATGGAGCATTGTGGGTGGGAAGCGCGTTGCGATCAACTTTGCCATTGGCTGATAGCGGTAGGGCATCCAGAAACAGAAAGCTGGAGGGCACCATGTAATCGGGGAGTTTACGGCTGAGCAGTTGGCTAAGTTCGTCAACGGTTAGCGGGATTTCGCCACTGGGCACAACGTAGGCAACTAGTTGCGCGTTCTGCTGTTCGCCAATGATTTTTACAACGGCAGCGTGTACGCCTGGATGCTGACTCAAAGCGGCTTCAATTTCTCCAGCTTCAATGCGGTAGCCACGCAGCTTAATTTGAAAATCGACTCGTCTCAAAAATTCAATGTTGCCATCGGGTAAATAGCGACCGAGATCGCCAGTTCGGTAGAGCCGTTCGCCTGTGCGGGGATGGGTGATGAACTGCGCGATCGTTTTTGCTTCGTCTCGCCAGTAGCCTTTTGCCAACTGCACTCCTGCACAATACATCTGACCCGGAACCCAGACGGGGCAGTCTTCTAAAGCATCATTCAAAATGTAATATTTTGAGTTAGCCATTGGCTGACCATAAGGAATGCTTTTCCAGGCCGGGTCAATCTCCCCAACGTCGTAGCCAATATTCCAAATCGTTGTTTCAGTCGGTCCACCGATGCTGAGCAGTTGAATATTTGGCGCCAACGCTCTCAAACGGTTGGGCAGAGAGACTGACAGCCAATCTCCACCCAAAATTGCTAGACGTAAATTGGAGCAGAATGCTTCGGAGCGATCGCCTAGCGCAGTTACGAACATGTCCATCATGGCGGGAACCGAGTTCCACATCGTCACCTGCTGCTGCTGAATTAGTTCCGCCCAATGGAGGGGATCTTTAACTGAGCGGGCATCGGGCAGGACGATCGCGCCTCCTGCACGCAGCAGCCCAAAGATGTCATAGACCGATAAATCATGATTGAGTGCAGTTAGGGCTAGTATGCGATCGTCAGGACCGACCTGAAACCGTTGGTTCATGTAGATTACAACGTTGGCAACATTGCGGTGTGTAATCATTACCCCTTTAGGCAGACCTGTAGAACCGGAGGTGTAAATCACATAGGCTAGATCACCCGGAGTTTGAACAGGTTGAAGTGGCTCCTGACTCTCTGTGGCAAAGTCTTCACTATCGATGCACAAACGCTGAATGCTTTCAGTCCAAGACAATGTTTCATTCAGCCAAGATTGCGTCAGAGCAAGTTTAACGTCGCTATTGTTGAGTAAATACTGCAAGCGTTCTGGTGGCAGTTCTGGAGCGATGGGAACGTAGGCAGCACCGGCTGCTAAAATGCCCATGACGGCAACAATTTGTTCCCATCCTTTTTCCATCACCACACCAATTAATTGGTTAGGACTCGCGCCTAGATGCCGCAATCGATGACCTACTTGATTGGAGCGATCGAACAACTCCTGGTAAGTTAATGTGCGTTGAGACGTGATTACGGCTGGTCGATCGGGATTCTGTCGCACCTGCTCGGTAAATAGCTGATGCAATAGCACATCAGGAATGGATGCATCAGTGGCATTGATGGTCATTCGCTGGGTCAGCTGGTTAAGCGGCAGCAGCTGGCGGGTTGGCTCTAGCCAAACGGCATCTGACACCGCTAGCTGGTTAAGCAAACGGCAGTAGGACTGAAACATGTCTGCAATCAAGCCTTCCGGGAACAGTTCTTCGACCACATCCCAGTTGAAGCTTAACGTCTCTTTTTCTTCCCAGACTTGCACATCCATCCAGGCTTGAGAGGCTTGGCTAATGCCGTAAACCAACTCGCCAAAATGACTGAAGGTTAATGTTTCCTGACCGATCGCCGCAAATCCTAATGTACTGGTAAAAATCACCGGCATCGCATTCGGGACGCTGCCTCTGCGTCGAGTTAATTCTCGCGTCACCCGCACCCCGCTGAAGTAGCGATGCTCCAAATCCTGCCAGAGTTGGTTCTGGATACGAATGGCTCGATCGCGAAAGGATTCACTGGCGGAGTTGTCTACCGCTAACAGCGTCACAGAGGTAAAGTCACCCAAGATGTGATTGACTTGGGGATGCATGGGCAGACGATTGAACAACGCCAGATTGAGCGTGAATTGAGGGTTTCTGCTCCATAGCGTTAGGATTTCAGCAAATGCAGCTAGTAATAAACCAGAGGGAGTCAGTCCAATATGGGTTGCTTTCTGCTTGAGTTGTTGCCACTCCGCTGGTGCTAGCTGTGCTTGATAGCGGCGGCAGTGGTGCTGTTTCAGTTCTTTCGGGTTCTGCGCCAGTGGCAAATCTGGGGCAGGCGGCAGCGTATCAATGCGGTTGAGCCAATAGTCCTGCGATCGTTGATACAGCTTGGTTTGAGGCAGAGATTGCTCCGCCAGCACATAATCGCGGAAG
>NZ_JACJPG010000148.1 GCF_014695955.1 Leptolyngbya sp. FACHB-36
GGCGAAAACTGCCGCTCTAAAAACCGCTCAGGTTTGAATTTCTTGGGTTCTGGATAAACAATAGCGCGATGATGCGCCAAATAAATTGAGGGCATGATCACGGTACCTGGTTCCAACGCGTAGCCTGCAATCTCCATTGGCTGCTTGACCACGCGTGGAAACGCGCTGATCGCAATGGGGTAGAGGCGGAGAGTTTCCTGACACACTGCACTCAAATAAGGAAGCCGCGCGATCGTCATCGGATCAGCCTTGGGGTCCAGCGCCTCAACTTCTGCTAACAGCTTGGTGCGCACCTCAGGCAGGTGGATAATCCAGTACAGCGCCCAAGCTAGAGCAGAAGCCGTCGTTTCGTGTCCTGCAAACAGCAGCGTCACTAACTCATCCCGTAGTTCAATCTCGCTCAGCGGTTGCCCTTCTGCGTCCCGCGCTGCCATCAGCAATGCCAAAATATCGGTTCTGTTTGTATCAGGCTGACGACGACGATCGGCAATTTCGGCATAGAGCAATTCATCCACTTGCTGCCGCAGTCGCAAAAATCGCCCCCACGGACTCCAAGCCCCCAAATCCTGCTGCAAGAAGCGGTAGAACAAAAAGACGGAGCCGGCGGGGGAGCTGAAGCCATCGAGCATCCGACCGAGCAGGTGCCGCAACTGCTCATAGCGCTGCCCACTCTCAAGACCAAATACCGCCCGCAGAATCACCTGCAAGGAAATCGACTGCATGACTGGACGCACCGAGAAGGTTGTGCCAATTGTCCATTGGCTCATCACCTGCTCTGTAATTTCTTGAATCACCTGAGCATAAGACCGCATGCGATCGCCGTGAAACGGTGGCATCAACAACTGGCGTTGACGCTGGTGCGCTACGCCTTCGAGCAGAACAATGCCATGCTCTCCCAAGAGCGCTGTAAGAATGCTATTGCCTCGTCCGGCGCTTAGTTGCTCAGGCTTAGCCGTGAAGATCGCTTCGAGTGCCTCAGGACTGCTGAAGTAGACCAAGGCGGATTTAGAGTCAGGCGGAGACACTCGGTAATTATCGCCATAGGCTTGAGTGCGAGCCTCTAGGGTTTCGAGTGGGCGAAAGATGAACCGCAGTCCCCAGAGGCGACGTAGCCAGAATGGAGTTTTAGGAGGACCATTCAGCGATCGAGTGGAAATGTCAGCCATAGTTCGGTTGGGTCTGCAAGACTAGAGTTTGAGGGAAGCGAGTCTCTCCATGTTAACCAGTGCTCCGCAGGCAACTGAATCCTCAGCCGATCGCGCAGGATTTATCATTCGACTGACCCTGATTGCACAAGCTGCTGAGTTAGCAGATCGTCCACTACTACTTTGTTAGTACGTTATAGTACGCGCCGAAGTCGATCGCGTCTCTGCCAAAAAGCGGCATTAATCTGCGAATGTACAAAAAGCTGGTGACAAGACTCGAACTTGCGACCGGCTGATTACAATCAGCAAGTTTTGGATTTGAAACCGGCAATATATATGGCTTTGAGACAACCGACTTCTGCTTTTCCCTAAAGCTTCCCTAAAACTGCCACGTAACGCTAGCCACAAGTAGGTGAGCGTCTGCAAACGCTCTAAACAAAACAATGGCAGGTAGAAGCGCTCCACAACGGCGCCAAGACCAGCAGCGCAGGTGTGATGAACTATTGAGCCGGTACAAGGCAAAGGAGCGTAAGCGTCGGAAATACGAGGGCAGAAGCGGCGACGGACGGCATCAGGCGATCGCCCAGCTCTCAGCGCTGCTGGAGGTGATCAGGAGGAAGCAGCATGGAAAGCATTAGCGAGATGCTACAAGGCTTTCAGGCTTCACTGTTGCCAGAGGTTGAGCGCTACTGGGTTGAGAATGCCAGGTTTGCCCCAGAACACGATCGTCTCACCTCCTCGGTTTGTACCCCAGAACAACCCCAGCGGCAGCGACGACGAGAGCCGAGCGGATGGATTGAGGAGCGCATCAGCTTTGGTCAGTGCCTCTGCGAAACCTTCCCTTACCGTTGGTAGGCGATCGTCAGCTCTAACGACCCTGACACGCAATGGCAAAACCCTATCGGCTACCCTCTCCGTTGTCACACCTCAAAAGTTGCATACCCTACTCTCTAAGCGTTGATATAGTCTATTTCCGGAACTAGCTCCTACTGAACGGTAGAGACTTTTGTGTCCAATAGCGCTAAGTAACTTTACGTAGCCACTACTCTAAAGGACAGGATTAAGAATGCTGAAAGCAATTACCGCTACCTTTGCTGTCATCGCTACCCTTAGCGCACTCAGTCTCCCCGCCACCGCTGCTGATCGATGGGAATACCAAGGCATTGCCTCCACAAGCGAAAAGGTCTACCTGAACCTGGACTCCATTCAACTTGAAGGACGAAAAAGAGGTTACTTCTTCGTCTACCAAATCGGGCGCGATCGCCCAACTGCCTACACTCCCTGCGATGGTCGTTTTCAAGTCGCTGGCAAGGACGGTACTATATTCGGACCGTTCATGAAGCCACAATCTGCGGCAATTAGCAAAATGCTCAATCGTGTCTGCAACTCACCTCGATAATTCCGTCTACTTCAATACTTACCCATCAGTATTCAAAGCTCCTCTCCTTGCTGGGGAGGAGTTTTTGTAGAAATCGGCAGGAGTAGGGTTGCTTCAATTTCGTCCCGGACTTCGCGGGTGACATAGCACTCGCTGTTGAGGCAATCTACCAGCAGCTTATTGGCGTCATAGTACTGCTGGAGCAACCGTTGCTGATCCTCGCTAAACTGCCAATCCTGCCCAATGTTGCGGTGTTGAATCATCACACCCCTAAGTTGCTCAATCCAGGCTTGTCCATTGGCTTCCCACCATTGATCATAAACTTCCCAGTTGTTAAAAGAGGGGAGTTGGTTTTTGAGCTGTTTCAGCGCCTGCTGCAATTCAGGAGCGTGGTCGCGGGCGAGGTCGAGGTCGAGGGCGCGGGCGAAGTAGAAAGCACGAACAGCAGCAGGCTTGTAGCGCACCGTTACGGAACCAGATTTCTCAGTGACCCAATGCAGGAAATTCTGAAGTAAGTCATCATCTGTTAACGACCCATCAATTTGCTGTTTCATCAGCACTATTAGACGATCTGCGTTCTTGAGCATTCCAACCGTGAGCAAAAAGACTTCCCGCCAGCGCTTCTCGGTGACATGGCTAGCCAGCGCTTTCAAGAATTCCTCACTGCCCTCTTCCTTCACCCGTCGAGCCGTGAAATATTCTTGAAAGGTCAAATGCGAGAACGAATAAATGCCCCGTGCCCGTTCCACCAGTAATCCATGCTGTGCTTCGATCGATTTCAACACCACGTTGCTGTCAACTTGCAGGGCTTCAGGGTTGGTTTGAGCATTCGGTAAGTTGCGAATATAAGCAGTGATTTGCTCCGTCACGCCCTCCTGCTTGAAAAAATAGTCCCCCTGCTCAAACCGTTCCCAGGCAATTTGGCTCAGCAGATCTTCTTTCCGTTGCAGTACCAGTTCTCGATAGACTTCATCCCGCTCAATATTTCGCGAGTTATCCCATCGCTTCAGCAGCACATCCAACCCTTCCCGGTACAGCGCAGCGCGATTTTCAGGAAAACTGCCCAACTCCCCAAAGACGAGGCACAGCAATGTCAAGAGCAGTGGATTGGTTGCCAGTTCGCGGATGCGATCGTTCTCTTTCAGCTTCTCAACAAACCGCTCCGCTTTCACTAAGTCATCCTTTGCCAGAAACCACTTACCCCTCTTTGGTCACTATAGTGAGAGAAATCTAGAATGAGGATAGAGAGTTTCAAGGTGCTCTAGGATCTATGTCTGCTTCAAGAGAGGCTCGACCCACGATTCGTTTTGTGGA
>NZ_JACJPG010000149.1 GCF_014695955.1 Leptolyngbya sp. FACHB-36
AACGTTCCGGGCGGCATAAACAGCTGCGTGACGGCTTCTTGATGCGCTGTGCCCTCTACACTGGGCCAATACTGGTCTAGACTCGCCGACTCCGGCACAGACGAGAGTAGCTGAACATCGCGCCCCAATTGATGCGAGAGGATGTTGCCAATGTCCGGCGCTTCGCTGCTGACCGAGTGTCCGTCTGGCAGCACAACTTTGACGGGAGGAGTCGGTGTTTGCGCCTGTGGAGCGTCTACAAACGACGCATGAAAATCGAGCAGTTTTGCCCACTTTTTGGGATTCTTGGCGCTGGCGACTCTGCCAGTTTGGACATCCCACAGTGCATAAGCCCGATCGCCCAGCAAGCCATGTGCTGTAATTTCGGACGTCACCAACTCCTCACCCAGCATGGATTTAACAGGGTAGCGCCAGAGAGTGGCGATCGAACCAACCAGTTGCCGCACCATCGCATTCCAGACACACACAACGACTGGCTAACGCTATCACGCTCAAACGGCGCTTAACGTATCCGGACTTACGAATCCAGACAGTTTGAATAAGCCAGACAGTTTAATTTATTCAACGCAACGGCTGCAACTTAGCTGGCAAATTGTTTCACCATCAAGCGGCGATGGGACATTTGGGCAAGGTCGATCGCTGGAGTACACGACCACATAGTGTCTAACGCTTGATCAGCGGCGTGATCAATCACGGCTTCAATATCTGCGGCAATGGTTCTAAGGACGATTTGCGATCGGATATGTCCTAAAATTCCCAGTCGAATTGCCGCCCCGGCTAACCCCGTGACAAAGCTGTGCAAAAACGCAAACGCCACATCGCTCTCGGTTAACCCCGCAACCCGACCCACCACCGCAAACACGATCGGGTGCAAGCAATGGAGATGTCCTGCCTCAGACTGGTCCAGCAGCCACTCTAGCTGGACATCTGCCCACGTTGTTTGAGCCACCATCAAGAGCGCTTTGCCGCTTTTTTGCTGAGCCTCACGAGCCTCCTGAACCAGAGTTTGAGCAAACAGGCGGTGGTCAATCTGCTGCACAGCCGCTAAATTCTGAGTCGCGCTGGCGCGGTAGGCATGGAACAGCGCCACCAAGTCGCAGGAGCCAACCCTGTTGTAAAGCAGCAGCGTCAGAAAGTCCTGAAAATCCTCAGACGATCGCACCTGCCCGGTTGCCACAAGCGACTCCAGCCCGTGCGACAGGGTGAATGACCCTGATGGAAAAAACGAGTCAGACAGTTGCATTAGGGCAAGGCGGCGATCGAGCATTGGAGTCGTGGGTTAGTGATGAGAATGATGGGAGAAGGTCAGCGGCTGCTCTGGCGATCGCGATTCATAGCGAATTTGGATGCCAGGAATGTTGAAGCTGCGAATTGTGGACTCAATCACGTGCGGGTCCGAGGTAAGCTGTACATAAATTTCATTCTGCTGCACCAGAATAGACCAGTGGTGATTTCCTAGCGCGTGTCCCAGATGAATCAGAGCAATCTCATGCCCTGTAACATCCCCAGCAACGCTCAACACCATCACCGTTTGAGCTTCTAGATGCACAATCAGCAGTTTTCCCGTGTCCGTTGCAAACGTGTCGCCCTCACAAATCGCCTGATCGCGCGGTTTGACAATGCCGATCGCTTCTCCGGATGCCGCGTGCGCGTGGATGCGACCCTTAGGACGATCGGCGGGATGCAACGACACCTCTAAACACTGCCCCGAGCGGCGTGCCTGTTCAACCCGCGCCGCTAGCGTGGAATCGGTGATGCAGTTACCGAGGTAGGTTTGGGCGATCGCGGTCATTTGGGGATTTCCGGTAGATTGGGTTCGCCTCGGCTTCGTCGCACACAGTTCAGCGCGAAGCGAATGTACGTTTTTAGGCTGCTGGCGTTCGCGGCGGCAGCCCGAATCAGCAAGCCGTTGCAGTTGGGCAACTGGGAACTAGCCGCCATAATCGGTTGCTCATCTGTCGCGGTAAACGTGTCCAGTTCTGCACTGAGCCGCTGCAAATCAACCGTTGGCTGGACCGCGATTACCGTCGCGATCGCCGGGAGTGGCGAGAACACTGAGCTGTGGCGAAACGGATTTAGCTTGCCTTCTAAGCGGGTGGTATCGGCGAACAGCAGCCGATCGACCGTGCGAACCTGCACGCGGCTGACATAGCGATGGAAGCGGTAGAACTCGCCCCGCGCCAGTCGTCCCGGTAAAACCATCTCGCTGAGAAACAGGTGAGCAGTGGGCTGGAGAGTGATCTGGATGGTTTGCTCGACGGCGGCATCGGCGTAGAGAATCAGCGGTTCTGGCACGAACTCTAACGTCGCCGCTGCTCCAACCTCAATGGCGTACGCAACTTTGGCAGGCTGGTCGATCGCCATTGTGTGCGCTTTTGTTGCCGATTGGTCCGTTAGGTACAGGCGGGTGCGATCGTTCAGATGCAGCGATACGTGCAGATCGTCGCCTGCCAGCAACCCCGGCGAGGAATTCATCATGTACAGATACAGCCGCGATCGATCGAGCGGATCGAGCCGCAGCGGACCCGACAGGCGAAAAGGATACGTGGCGTACTGCCGCTGCACAAACGACTGTCCCGTGCGGCTACAGCTTACGGTCAGGTCAAGCTGCGATCGCCGCTCAAGGCTAGCACCATCTGACGTTGGTGCAACGCTGGGCAGCGCGATTAAGGAATCAATTGTTGGTTGTGCAACACTCATGGGTGACCCAAAAATCAATGGCTGGAAAGGACGGTGCTACTTCGGAACAGCACCGTTTCTAGAATGAAGCCTACGACCTGATCCAGTCCTTCACCCGTTTTGCAGTTGGTGTAGGCGATCGCTTTGCCGCGTCGGCGATCGATCGCGTCGCGACGAATTAAGTCCAGATCGGCACCCACAAACGGCGCGATGTCAATTTTGTTGATCACCGCCAGATCTGCCTGCATAAAACCTGGACCGTTCTTGCGGGGAATATCGTCTCCGGCACCAACATCAATCACAAACAGGTAAGCATCCACAAGGTCATAGCTGAACGTAGAAGCGAGGTTGTCGCCGCCGCTCTCGACAAAAATTAAATCGAGTTGCGGATGGGCTTTCTCCAACGCTCGAATCGCCAGCAGGTTCATGGTGGGGTCTTCCCGAATCGCCGTATGCGGGCAGCTTCCGGTTTCAACACCGATCACGCGATCGCTGGGCAGAATCCCGTTGCGCTTTAGTCGATCGGCGTCCTCCTGAGTCAGCAAATCATTGGTGACGATCGCCACTTCAACGCCCTGCTGCATCAACCGAGGCACCAGACGCTCTAGCAGGGCGGTTTTGCCGCTGCCGACCGGACCTCCAATGCCAACTCGCGCCGCTGTTTTCATTGCCGTCTCCTGCTATCTGAAGATGTAAAGCTGACCGAGCGGCACTCGCTCAACGGGTTCGCACGTCGCTAAGCTGCCATTGACTCTTACCTGGAACGTGTCCGGGTCTACTTCAATTTCAGGGCAAGCGCTGTTGTGCAGCATGTCTGCTTTGGTCAGCGATCGGGTTCTTTTAACGGGAAGTAGCTGCTTTCGCAGTCCCAGCGTGTCTTGCAGTCCAGATTCTAGGGCGGCCTGCGCCACAAAGCAGAACGAGGTAGACGGGCAAGCGCTACCAAAACTGCCCCACTGCGGGCGATACAGAATTGGCTCACAGGTCATCAGTGAGGCATTGGATTCTCCCATTGGGGACCAGGCAATAAAGCCGCCTTTGATGATCAGTTCTGGCTTAATGCCGAAGAATCCCGGCTGCCACAGCACCAAATCGGCAATTTTTCCGGGCTCGATCGAGCCAACATAGGCATCGATGCCACAGGTTTTGGCAGGGTTGATGGTGTACTTTGCCAGATAGCGCAAAATGCGGTGATTATCGCTGCGATCGGTGTCTTCCGGCAGCGCGCCGCGCTGGTCTTTCATCTTCGATGCCAA
>NZ_JACJPG010000015.1 GCF_014695955.1 Leptolyngbya sp. FACHB-36
AATACCGTCACGGCTCAAACTCGGCTCTGGTTTAATCCTGGTCGATTGGAATCGCTCTACATAGTGCCCGGAACGTTTGCCGTTGTGCTGTGGATTTTTCCATCGCTGCTAACCGCGATCGCAATGGTCAAAGAGCGAGAAAAAGGCACGATTTTACAGGTCTACGCATCCAGCATTAGCGCAGTCGAACTTTTGCTGGGTAAAGGACTGGCGTATTGGCTAATTGCCGTTTGCGAGGCGATCGCCGTCATTGGATTGGGGGTCTTCGTCTTTCAACTGCAATTTGTCGGAAATCCGATTCCTTTACTGATAGGAACCTGCCTGTTTCTAGCCGACAGCATTCTGTTTGGGTTGATGCTTGGCGTCAAAGCCGAGAGCCAAGCGGAAGCCGTTCAAGGTGCGTCTCTGATTGGGTTTATCACCTCCCTACTGCTGTCTGGCTTCATCTATCCGCTCAACAATATTCCCTTTCCGCTGTCGCTTGTCCCCAACGTGGTTCCTGCTCGTTACTTCATCGACATTACCCGCGATGCTTTTGTACGGGGCACAGGTTGGACAGGCGTTTGGTTCAGCCTGCTAATGTTAGTTGTTTTAGGATTTTTCTTTTTTACCATCTCTCGTAAGGGTCTGGATCAAATGCAGCTTGATACTGATAGCTAATCACAATTAGTTTGGTCGAACGTACCCTCTACTGGATGCCTTAAATTTATGTTTCGCAATACTCCTTTTCTGGCATTGCTTCGCAAAGAAATTAATCAAATTCTGCGAAATAAACAGCTTTTGTTTCTGCTGATCATTCCACCGATCGTGCAGTTGATGCTCTATGGGTATGCCCTTAATCCCGATGTGCAGAATTTGAAATTGGGGGTGATTGACTATGCCAATGTGTATGAAAGTCGAGAGCTGGTTTCTGCTTTGACAGAGAATGGAATTTTTGTCGCTCAGCCTCCGCCGCTGAATGAAGCAGCTTTGAGCCAGCAGGTGGAGACGGGCAAATTAAGCGTGGGCGTAGTGATTCCACCAGAATTTCCTCGCAGATTTGCCGCAGGCGAGGCAGAAATTCAGGTGTTTATTGATGCCGTTAATGCGAACACGGCGGGCATCATTAATGGCTACATTTCGCAAATTCTTCTGCAATATAATCGTCGCCTTGAAACGGTACAAACTACGCTTCCCATACAGTCGCAAGTGCTGTTTCTCTATAATCCAGGTTTAACGAGTAGCTGGTTTTTTGTTCCTGGCGTTATGGGCTTGGTGCTAACACTAATTGGCACGATCGTCTCGGCGATCGCCGTGGTCAAAGAGAAAGATGTTGGCACTCTAGAACAGCTTTTGATGACGCCATCAGCCGCGTGGGAAATTCTGCTGGCAAAAATTGTGCCGCTGTTCGTGCTGCTGTTGGGAGATGTGGTGTTAGCGTTAACATTGGGACGATTGATTTTCGGCGTTCCGTTTCGCGGTAATTTTCTGCTGTTCATGATTCTGTCTGGCTGCTATCTCTTTGTTAGCATCAGCATCGGCACACTGCTCGGAACGATTTATCAATATCAACAGCAAGTCGTTTTGACGACGTTTTTTATCAACATGCCAATGGTGGAAACCTCTGGTGCGATCGCTCCTGTGGAAAGTATGCCGCCGTTCTTTAAAGCGCTATCGCTGCTCAATCCGATGCGACATTACATTGCGATCGTGCGGGGAATTCTGCTCAAAGGTGCGGGTTTAGACATTCTGTGGATGCACGTTTTAGCGCTGGTTTTGTTCGCGATCGTGCTGCTGACGATTAGCGTCCGTAAGTTCCGTAGCCAACTAAGTTAACGTTTGCGCTGCTGAATGATGAGATGCTGCGTTCCAGATCTCGATCGCAGGCAATACCAATTCTCTAAATCCCAGCGATCGATTAAACGACTGAACCGTAGACGCATTCGAGCGTTTGCAATTCCGAATTCCGAATTCCGAATTGATATACCGTTTTCTGCCAAGTTAGACACAACCTAGCCCTAACCTCTACACGCCTCCCAGCTTGCTTTCTGTAAAATCTAGTCTCAGATAGCCAGCGCGATTTATCCCCATCATGCAGTGATCGCTTGATTTACCTGGAGAGAGTTTATGACCGCATTCACAACCGACAGCAACGTAGTGACGACGATCGCCCAAGACCAAAAGTTGGTTACGTTGATCAACGTGTTTAAGGTCGCACCCGAAAACCAGCAGCTCTTGGTTGACTTACTCGTTGATGCCACCGAAGAGGTGATGTGTAAACTTCCTGGTTTCATTTCGGCGAATATCCACAAAAGCTTGGACGGCACGCGCGTCACCAACTACGCCCAGTGGCGCAGCGTCGAAGACTTTAGAGCTATTTTTCAAACCCCAGCAGCCACCGCACACATGCCTGCTATTTCAAAGATTGCCGAATCTGATCCGGTGCTGTACGACGTTTGCTACATGAAACAAGGTCAGTGAACTCGTGAATAGCGAATTGCTAATAGCGATTCGCTGAATTGACCAACCCCATTCATCAAACCCATGACGACAACGATAAAGCCAAACGCGCCGAAAGTGATGCCGGATCTGCCTCCTCAGGTTGCCATGCTGCAAATGCTGGGCGGAATGCGGGTCGCACGCATTATCTACACCGCGTCAGCATTAAGAATTGCTGACCTGCTCGCTGAAGCGCCGAAAACCAGTCAGGAACTCGCTGAGGCAACCAAAACCCATGCGCCGTCCCTCTACCGAGTGTTGCGCGCTCTTGCCAGCGTTGGCGTGTTTGCCGAAGACGAAGATGGACGCTTCCACTTGACGCCCAACGGCGAATTTTTGCGCCATGACACGCCCGATGCGATCGGTCCGATGGTCAACGTGCTGGGTGAAGATTGGCACTGGCAAGTGTGGGGACGACTGCTGGAAAGCGTGCAAACCGGAGAAGCCGCCTTCGATCGTATTCACGGCATGGAGCTATACGACTACTGCCAGCAAAATCCTGACTTTGCCCGCACGCACGGACCTTCTAAAACCAGCGTTTCTGCCAGAGCGTCGGCGGCACTGCTGGCAAATTACGACTTTTCCGGCATGAGCAAAGTCGTCGATGTCGCCGTGTTAGGTGGCTACGGCAACACGTTAATTCCGCTACTGACGGCTAATCCGACCATGCAGGGCGTTCTCTACGACTTGCCCTTTGTGATTGAGGGTGCACAACCCGTCATTGCCGCATCGGGAATTGGCGATCGCTGCGAACTACTGCACGGACACTGCCTCGATTCCGTTCCTACTGGCGGCGATGCGTACGTCCTCATGTTTGTGATCCACAACTGGGATGACCAGCGAGCCATTAAAATTCTGCAAAACTGCCGCGAAGCCATGACCGCCACTGGCAAAGTGCTGCTGGTCGAAATGGTGATGCCCTCCGGAAACGATCCATTTGTCGGTAAGTTTGTCGATCTGGAATCGCTGCTAACCACGCCAGGAGGCTACGAGCGCACCGAGGCGCAGTACCGATCGCTGCTAGAAACCGCTGGATATCGACTGACGCGAATTATTCCAACCCAAACCGCCAACAGCATCCTTGAAGCGGAAAAAGCTTGAGAATTCTAAATGATGAATTACAAATTTTGAATTAGCAGCCAATTCAAAATTCGTAATTCAAACTTCAAAATTAATTGGAGAGTCCCATGACGGTTCAAGTGTTACAGCGACTTAAATCTGCTGACGAAATGCCGGGAAGCTTTGGGCGCGGGGAATCCAAAGAGCTATTTGCGGAC
>NZ_JACJPG010000150.1 GCF_014695955.1 Leptolyngbya sp. FACHB-36
ACATCTTTTGCCTGCTCTTGACGATCGCCTTCTATTGGCTGAAATCCTGACTCGATCGCGATGCCAAGTTGATTTGCTTTACTACGGATGGCTGCAATGAGTCTGTTGTAACTCCATCGATGAATCGCCCTGCGGTACTCTTTGGCGTATTGATTTTGAGCCGCAACTGATCCCGGACATTTCTGTTCAGCCTTCGCCGTAATCTCACTAGCAAGTAATTCTCGGAGATGCGTCAGGTTTGGAATCACAATGCTGCTTGCTTGATAGGTTTGAGCCAGTTGGATGATGGACTTTGCTAACAGACGGTCAATATACTGACCCAGTTCTGATTCTGAAGGCTGGTGAGTGACACCACGCTTCTGATTCTGGTGACGTTTTAGGCTGTTTTGCTGCTGCTGACGGTGCTGACGGTTAAGAAGGTGATAGTGGTCACCCAACAGGGTGCGAGGCGTGCGATAGGTCAGCACACCTCCTGTTCTGCCATTGACAACGGCGGCGGTTACGGGGCTAGCTAACCCAATACTGAGTCCAACTAAAATTTCGGGATTGCCTTGGTAGAGGTTCTGACTGGGGCGTTCAGGTAAATTCTTGAGGCGATCGAGCGTTGCCTGGTTGCGAGGATCAGGGTTGGCATGAGTCAAGTTTTTGAGGGCTTTAGTAGCCTTCTCCTGCCGAACTTCTAGAGTGCCTTCTGCGGTCATCAAGCGAGTATCAAAAGAACAATAAAGGGCGAGATGATTCACGTTCCAGGGATCACCTTTGCCCTCGCCTTCTCTCCATGTCAGTATGGCTGAACTAAGGGTGAGCAAGCCTGATGGATAGGTATCTTGATTGGCTCGATAAGTTTGCCAATCTTCCAGAAAACGTTGGAAGAAGGGCAGTTGCCGTTGGTCGCAATACAATCGGAATGGATATTCTTTATGAGTTTTGAACCATTCCTTGATATTTGGATCAGCCGCCTTGAGATATTTATTGATGCCATTGAAGCTGATGGCAATCCTACCTTTTGCTGTCTTGCCCCAGCGTAAGTCTGTAGAACTACCGTAGATGATGGGATAGGGTAAGGGTTTAGCTAGCAGTTTTGCTTGCCACTCTTGCGCTTAAGCGACAGTTTTAGAAAGTTGTTGTGTCACAAGTTCCAGCGTCTTCAAAAACTCTTCTCCAGTCAAATCTCGTCCTTTGGGTAAGCGAGCCTGAAGCTGATTTAGAAGTAGCTTCTTAAGCTTTTTGGGCAGCGATCGTAGAATCGTTACAGCCAACTGCCCACCAGAATGAACGGTGCCCAATAGCGCGGGTGGGCATATTGTTCACTATGTAAGAGCGATCGCTGTGCCTGACGTAATGCATCGGCACGGGTAATCTCTCCTTGACCAAGCTGTTGATAGAATTGCTGCATTAACAAGCCACTGGATTCATCATCTAGGCTCCAAATCGAGGCGATCGCGCTCCTTGCGCCCGCCCGAACTGTAGTGCCCGCAATTCCTAAAGCGGCTCGATTATCACCCGATGCGGTTTCGCAGGCGCTTAACACCAGCAGTTCAATGACATCCGTTCGATTCAAGCCGCGCGTACGAAACAGGATTTCTAAATCATCTACGTTGATGCTGCCTGTGGCAGTTAACAAAAACGTTTTTTGCGGATCCGAGCTAAATTGACCGTGCGTGGCTAAATGGACAATTTGAAACGGATATTCGTTGATTTCCTGATTGAATGTTTGCGTGGTAAAGTTGCGATCGCGAATGGTTGTGACGGCGATGCCTGCTTTGGCGATCGCGTCCAGTTCAGCGTTGACATTTTCCAGCTTAGAAAAAAGTTTGGCATACGCCAATGGTGGATCAGTGAGGCTGGCTCCCAGCACCCTCAATGCTTTGGGTAACGGTCGCGGATTCTGTAGTTCCAAATTCAGCGCTACCGTGATGCCATAGTCCTCCACCAAGTAGTGTTGACCGTCATACAGCGCTGCCATCGGCAAGTTGCGTAAGGCACCGTCCAGAACGAAAACGAGCGTCTTCACGTTGGCGGCTTTTAGTTGGGTGCTGGCAGGTTCGATCAGCCAGCGATAAACGGTTTTGGCGTTCGTTTTTAAAGTTTCAAACGTGTATTCTTCCTGCAAATCTAGCTGCAACTGTCTCACGGTTTGGTTCACCGTGGCTGAATCAACGACTGTCCGGTAGCGGACTAATTCTGGCTGCTGCGGCAGTTTCAAAATCACTTCCAAGCGATCGTTTAGCACGATCGGGTAAATCGCTGCTGTAGTGGAATTGGATTGATTGATGATGCGATCAATCGACTCTGGACTCGACGCCACGCAGGGTTCCTGTAAAAAGTTTTCCAGTTCCGCGATTTGCAGCGACTCAATGACTTGACGAGCGCGTTTCAAATTTTCCTGACTGGGAACGTCCGGCTGCAACAGCAGTTCAGCATAGTCTCGATAGAGCGGTTCGGCAGTTCGCTCTCGAAAGCTGAACTGCGCCTCTGGATTGCCTGCGGCTAACTCTCGCCGAATCGATTGCAGCGTTGTAAAAGCAGCGTTGTAAGCGGCGATCGCTCGCTGATAATTAGCGTCTGCAGTGACGGTTGCCTTTGTGCCCCCCTGCGCTTTGTATAGTCGCCCCATCTGCCACTGCCAGCGGTAGGCAATATCGGGGGCGTTGTGAGACTGCGCTAAAACCAATGCCTCAGCCGTCAACTTTAGCCCTTCAGTCCACTGACCCGTTTGTTCATAGACCTGTCCCAAATAGCCGAGTGCGTAAGACTCAGCTCGTTGATCGGTGAGGTCACGCGCCTGTTGGACCGCCTCAGCCAACAGCTTTGCGGTCTGAATCGAGGGAGGTGCGAATCGAGCGTATTGAATCCGGGCATAAATTGCGGTGCGGCTGGCAGGCAGAGCCAAGAGATCGGGCAGAACTTGAGCCGCGATCGTCTCAGCGTCGCGTTTAGTTTCGACTAGCAGACTGAGTTGATTCAGTTGCGCCTGCACTTTGGCAACCGGAGCCCGGGCGGCGATCGCTGCCTTCTGGTAGTAGGCTAAGGCACGCTCTGGCTGCTGCTGAGCACGCGCCGTGTTACCCAAACTTAGTAGGGCAGCAGCAACCTCGCCAGATTGCGCCTTCTCAGCAATCGCTAACCCCTGCTGCAGCACTTGCTGAGATTGAGTCAGCTTGCCTGCTAACCGTAAGGCATCTCCAAAGTTGATCAAGCCAGCGGCTTTAAGTGCGGTATCCGGCTGGCGATCGAGCCGCTGGCTAACCTGCTCTAACTGCGTTTCCGCCCGACGGGTTAGCCCTGCTGCCTGAAGTGCCTGCGCTTGATTGATCAAACTGCGGATGACCCCTGCACCATCCTCAATTCGCTGATAGGCTGCTGCTGCTTGCTGCCACGTGGCAACTGCCTGTTCTGTTTGCCCTTGAGCCAGTTGCAAACTTCCCTGCGTCGTCAATGCCTGCGCCAAAACTCGCAGCCGCTCTGGTTGACGCTGTTCCGGCTGAACGAGGATTAAACTTTGCTGAATCGATTCCATCGCCTTTGGGAACTGACCGAGTTGCTGATACGCCAATGCCAAATTGCTCAGCACCATTGCTTGATTCAGACGATCGGTTTGTGCCGCAAATCCCCGCTCTGCCTGCTGCCACACGGTAATCGCCGCCGCGTACTGTCCTGACTCATACAGCGATCGTCCCTGCTGCGTCAGTTGTGAATAATTAGAAATTTTGAATTCTGAATTTTGAATTGGTTGATGCAGCGTTCCCTGTTGAGACAGTTGCAAGGGCATCTCAGATATTGCAGGGACTGAATCAGAAGATGCAGGTTGGCTGGAGAGCGCAGGAACGGCGATCGTCCAGCCAATCGCGAGTAGCGCGGTCGCGATCGCGAGTCCTACATATCGAAAAAACCTTAATCGCATCGCTGCTTCCTCATTGACATTGCACTACAGGCTGTCCAGTCGGAGCGACCGTAGACGATCGGGCAGTCAGAGAAATCTGTCCATTTGCGCCAATCAGCCAGCCATGAGCTTCCACGATCGGTGCCATGGGGGACGCTGCGGGAAGGGGAGACGGCGATCGGGC
>NZ_JACJPG010000151.1 GCF_014695955.1 Leptolyngbya sp. FACHB-36
TTCCAGCGAATAAATGCAGGAACTCGGATGCCGCCTTCATAGAGGCTGCCTTTTCTGCCCTGATAGGGTCCGAAGTTCGAGAACCGTTCGCCGCCGTTGTCGCTGGTAAACACCACGATCGTATTGTCTGCCTGTCCAGAGTCCTGAAGCGCCTGAAGAACTTTGCCAACTCCCTGATCTAAGCTTGTCATCATCGCGGCGTACGTTTCTGGTGAACCGCCTGCCGTGAAGGGATTAGACGGATAAAACGTTCTACTGGATTCCTCGTCGTCCGGTCCTTGCCAAGGCCAGTGCGGCGCGTTGTAGTGCAAACTCAAATAGAACGGGCGGCTGCGAGGGCGCTGAATAAAGTCAACGGCACGCTGCGTATAGAGATCGGTGGCGTAGCCAGGAACGTCCGCCAGCTCCTCACCTTCGTAGAAGTCAAGCGTTCCATTCGAGTCTTTGTGGGTGAAGTAGTCAATTCCACCGCTAAGGTTGCCAAAGTACTCGTCAAATCCGCTCTTTAGCGGACCATACCTGGGCACATAGCCCACGTGCCATTTACCCACTAATGCCGTCTCGTACCCTTCAGCTTTTAAGAGCGAGGCAATGGTTGGATGCTCAGGCGGTAGCCCAACGCTATCTCCAACTTGCTGGATGAACGGTAAAGGCTCTCTTAGACCCACAGGCGTCCGCGCTGGATAGCGACCTGTGAAGAACGCAACACGGGTGGGTGTACAAACGGTTTGAGCCGCGTAGGCATTTGTAAACCGAATTCCATCCTGCGCGAGCTGGTCCAAATTTGGCGTCTGATAGGCAGTTTGCCCGTAAAGGCTGAGGTCTCCAAAGCCTAAATCATCCGTGATAATAAACAGGATATTGGGACGACGACGGGTAGCAGCGGCGGAAATCTGCTGCAATTCTGTGGCGAGGAGTGCCCCAGCTGTTCCGGCAGCAGCGGTTGCCATAAATCGACGACGGCTGATTGCCCCTGATTTTTTACGTTGACTCATTCGTGATTTCCTTACGGTTTCAATTCAGATCAGATTGATGAGGGAATGACGTGTGTATGTAGGACCCGCGTTTGTCGCAATCAGTGGAGTTCAGCGATCGCGTGCTCCGCTGGTAATTCCGACTGATCGCTTGACAAATCTAGTGCGCTCAAAAGCTGCTCTTTCCAGCGCTGAACTTGTAGATCGGTGCGTTTGCGGGGACGCGGTAGATCCAGCACAAACTCTCGATAGACCCGTCCGGGACTGCCACGCAGCACAATGACGCGATCGCTGAGCACTAGTGCTTCTTCAACGTCGTGCGTCACCAACAGCAGCGTTGGGCGATCGTCCGTCCAGATGTGCAGCAGATGATCCTGTAGCTTCATGCGAATGAAGGCATCCAGAGCGCTGAACGGTTCATCTAGCAGCAGAATCGATGGCTTGGTCACGAGGGCGCGAGCGATCGCGACTCGCTGCGCCATGCCGCCAGAAAGCTGACGCGGCAGAGCTTGCGCAAATTCTGTTAAGCCAACGCGATCGAGCATTCGCTGAACAAGACTGCTACACGTTGGCTTGGGCAGCCACGCCTCCAAGCCAAACTGCACATTTTGTTGCACCGTCAACCACGGCATCAGGCGCGGCTCCTGAAAAATAATTCCAATGTTGGGATGCGGCGAACGAATTAATTCATCGTCGATCAATACCTGCCCAGAGGTTGGAGACTCCAATCCCGAAATAATCCGCAGCAGCGTACTTTTGCCGCAGCCGCTTGTCCCAACAAAGCTGACAATTTCGCCTGGATTCACCTGGAGATGAATGCCATCCAGAGCCAGAAAGCCGTTGTTAAATTGCTTAGAAACGTGTTCGATTCGCAGCATTTAGGTTCCTCACTTAGCGGTACGAATCTTGCCAGTGCAGCAGACGGTTTCCGACGATCGCCAATCCGGTATCGGTCAGCTTGCCCAAAATGGCAAACAGCAAAATGCTGGCAAGAATGACCGTTGGGCGACCCGTCGTTTGACCATCTACCAGCAAAAATCCCAATCCCTGACTCGACCCCATAATTTCGGCTGCCACAACAAACATCCAGCCCAATCCCAACCCGCTGCGCAACCCAACGACGTAGGCAGGCAGCGTTGCAGGTAAGAACACGCGCCGAATGAGCTGAAATGCATTGAGTCGATACACTTTGCCGACTTCGACCAGTTTGCGATCGACGCTCTGGACACCGCTCATCAAATTCAGATAGACCGGAAAAAACACGCCTACAGCAATCAGCGCGACTTTGGCAGTTTCGTAGATGCCCATCCAAAGAATGAACAGCGGCACCCAAGCGAGTGAGGGAATGTTTCGCAGCGATTGCAGCAGTGGATCAAGCACATCGTGCAGCAGCCGAAAATAGCCCGTTAACGCGCCTAAAATTGTTGCCACAGCGCTTCCAAGAATGAAGCCGATCGCCATGCGAACCAGCGTAATGCTGATGTGCTCCATTAATTCGCCACTCAGCGCCAACTCCCACAGCGTTTGCAGCACGGCGGAGGGAGCCGGAAGAAGGTTGGGTGGAAAGAACCCAATTTGGGATAAGACTTCCCACCCAATCAAAAGGACCACGGGAAGAACAAAACCACGGACCCAGCGGAGGCGGAAAACCCTCTGGTGCTGGCGACTGGTTGAACGTGGGGCACCTGTAGTGCTGACAAGACTCTTCATTGGCTCTAAATTTGTACAACTGACGGCGGCTGGTATTGACCATCCAGCAAAATCTGCTTGGGTTCGTAGGTGCGTAGCGTCAGGGAGAACCTATCTCTAGGAGCCGGGAACCAGTTAGGCTCATTACCCGCAGGAGCTTCATTCTGGATGTAAAGAGTGAGGGTTCCATCGGCGTTGTACTGCAATCCTGGAGTGCGATCGCCGATCGCATACCGATTGAGCGGATTGTCGTAAAAGAAGCGATCGAGTCCGTAAAGAGTCAGCGACCAAAAGGCATTTACAGGCGGCAATTGATCAAAGGTCAACACATAGCGGTTGCTGCCAACCAGAGGGTTTCCCACGTTGTCAACGTCAGTTCCAAAATACAAAGATTCCTCAGGAACATTTGCAAAAATGCCATATTTAGCGACTGCTGCTCTCAGCAGGTAGTCTTTACGAAAATCTCCTCCTAGCTCATAGCTAATCGACCAGCCATTGGTGGTTGTGCCAAGGTTCGACCATTTCTCTTCGATCAGCTTCTCTGCCGCAGGAATTGCCTGTTGCAGTCCTTCCAGCGTTGCCTCATCTGTAATCTCCTCCGAGGGACGACGATTCGGTCCAATGCCGATCGATGCGAATCGCCGCAGCAGAGACGCTTCTGACCGACGTGGAGGTGTACTGACCAAGTATTCGCCCAGTTCATCAAACACCGCGATTCCACTAGACGCAATGTCGTTCGGATTCAAAAATTGTCGATCGGTGGGTGGAGGCTGCACTTCTACCGGAGGCGTTCCATAGCGGCTGAGGGGAACCAACGTGTACTGCTGCTGAACTGCCCGAGCAGCGGGTAAATCTGCCTCACCATCGATCAAGGTGCGACCCAAAATAAACACCGTATTGACGGGAGATTTGATTTGCTTAAAATTACTCGGCAAGCTGCCACGCCAATTGGGACCGACGATCGCATACTCACCTGCGCTCGTTCCGGTGACGCGCCTGCCAACGTAGGCAAACGTATTGGTGTAATTATCAAAGAATTGCAGGCTGTAATAGCGTCCATTTGTGTCGGAAACGCTGAGAACAACAGGTTCTTGGCGTAAATCTAGCAGAGCAGTTGAGTACAGCGTGTCATTGTTTGGCGCAACGACCGCTCTATTTCTAGCGGTTGTCAAATTCTGCGAACGGGAAAACTGGTTAAACGGAGCGGTTATGGCAAGCCGCCGAATTTCAAACCGTTTTGTATAGATTAAGGGATAGCCCCAAATGTACGCGCGGGTGCCGATTTCCAGCGCTCGCTGTAGGCGTCTTTGGTAACCTGGCTTGACCTGAGCCGAAGCAACCGATCTCAAGCCGATCGCCTCAGGCAGTACGGTTAGACCAGCCCCCAGCGCAGTGAAGCTCAACATTTGTAGTAAACGACGACGAGAAAAGTCTAAAGAATTCGT
>NZ_JACJPG010000152.1 GCF_014695955.1 Leptolyngbya sp. FACHB-36
GCTGGACAAACCCAATCGTCGCTGCACGCATTGGTGAAATTTGGACTGGAGCTGATGCGGATCTTTCATCCAGGATCGCTGACGCTGGGGCAGCAAAAACTGCTGTTAATTAAATTCTCTCAATACACACTGGTTGGATTTGCCGGATTCTACGGCTGGCTACTGTGGCGCGGCATTCGCAAAAAAGAGTACGCGCACACTGACTTGATTGAAGACATGGGTTGGGTGACGCTGGTGCTGCTGCTATTTGCAACGCCGTGGCTGATGCCGTGGTATGCCTCGGTGCTGATCACGATCGCCGCTCTAATTCCTAGAGCACAGCTATTTGGACTGACTAGCCTTATGTTTGGGCTGTCGAGCAGTGCCCAGTATGCGCTGCATGGACACGACGCGCTTAAGGGTCTGGTCGCGATCGGGATTCCCTTGGTGAGTTTAGCGATCGCCGCATTGATGCAAGTACCGCGATCGCTGAACGCGCCTGATGCTGAGGCAGTGCAGTCGTAAGCGCTAGACGATCGAATTCTACGGTAGACTCTGAGCATTAACGCACACAGAATCCGCTCTGCTTGTACTCGTTAGTAAAACACTTTCTATGGCAACGTTTTTGCAGCAGGCAAGAGATGCCGCGCAACAGCAGAATTGGGCGCGGCTGGTTCACTGCTTAGAGCAAGCGCTCAATCCGGAGGCGTTGTCCTCGGATGCGTCTGACCCAGAGGCGATCGCGCTGGCGCTCCAAGCGCTCGAATTTGGTGACTTTCATGCCCAGTGGGACGCTGCCAAGCTGTTTTCCAATTTTGGACAAGCCGCGATCGCGCCCCTGATTGCGCTGATGCAGAACGAAGATGCGGCTTTAGAGTCGCGCTGGTTTGCCGTGCGGATTCTGGGTGAGTGCAGCCATCCTACGGCAATTCGGGCGCTGATTGATCTGCTGCAAACGTCAGATGATGACGATTTGAGCGCAATGGCGGCGACGGCTCTGGCAACGCTGGGAGACTCTGCGATCGCTGCCCTCAGCGAGCTATTGGGCGATGCTAGCATTCGTCCGCTTGCCGTACAAGCTTTGACGCAAATTCGCCGCTCCGAAACGATCGCGCCGCTGCTGACCGTAGTAGACGATGCAGACCCCAGCGTGCGGGCGTTGGCGATCGATGCGCTGAGTAGCTTCCACGATCGCCGCGTGCCGCCAGTTCTAGCGCAGGCGCTAACCGACAAATCGGCGGCGGTGCGGCGATCGGCGGTGGTTGGGTTAGGGGTTCGCGCCGATCTCGCTGCCGAGTTAGAGTTGGTGCCGCTGCTCTCCGATCGCCTGCGGGATCTAAATTTGGATGTCTGCCAGCAAGCCGCGATCGCGTTAGGACGCTTAGGAACCGATGATGCCGCGACGTCGCTATTTAACGTACTGAAGCCCCACACGCCGCTGCCGCTGCAATTAGAGAGCATCCGGGCGCTCGGCTGGATCGGCAGCGCGATCGCGCTCGACTATCTGGATCAAGTCCTGTCCACGATCGAGCATACAGTCAGCGATGCTGAAGTCAGGCGTTCCATGTATCAGGAAATCATCACCGTGCTGGGACGCTGGACGGACCCCTTGCTCAAGCCGCACGCCGCTAAGATTCTACTGGGGCTGTTAGACGCTGAGCCAGTGACAACCGCGTCTAGCCTCAAATCGCCGATCGCGCTGGCGCTGGGACAGTTGGGACAGCCACCCGCCTTGGACCCGTTGATTGGTCTGCTTGCTGAAGCGGATGTTGGCGTGCGGCTGCACGCGATCGCAGCGCTAAAAACGCTGGACGCCCGCCTCGCCCTTCAGCGACTGGAGCGTCTTGCAGTTGAGGAAACTGTGCCAGTGGAGCTACAGCAGGGCGTGGCGATCGCGCTTCAGGAATGGGGACAGTAGCCCGAACGCCGCTTTTACTTGTTTAGGACTGACGCATTTTGACTAAAACCTCGGAGGTTTAAGCCCCTAGATTGGTCACATTGCCTGATTGGTTGAAACCTCCGAGGTTTTAGTCAGTCCTATTGGCATTCAGTTGGCGCGATCGTGCCATAGAACCGCTGCGTCGCCCCTGTCAGACGATCGCTTATTCGCGTTGCTCGCGTGCGCGTCGCCGCGTCAAGATGCTCATGACTTCTCCAGAAGTTGGGGCGGGTAGCAGTTTGCTCCATGTACCGACTTCGGCAAAGCCGCGTCGATGTAGCTCATGAACCGTTTCGCGCACGCCGTTGGGACTGCTGATAACCAGAACGTGCACCTCTTCCCATGAGTCAGAAGGGGCACGATCGGGCAAGGGCGCACCGGGGTCGTTTGGCGGAAACGCAGACAGTAAGGCATCTAGCATGGTGGGATCTCCTGTAGTTTGTTGGGTAGGAAATCCCAAAAACTCAGCCACCCCACGACACAAGGAAGCAAGGTGGCTGAAGAGGATGCTAAGATCCGCCTTTAGCCACCGTGACTGCTAGTACCAGTCTCGGAGGTTAGCTACCCTTTGCTGTGACCAGCAGCGCTGGGTAGCGTTGACTGAATTTTTGGGAATACGGGTTGCACATGAGAGAACACACCTGCAACCTTAGTTTGTGAGGATAGCGGTAGTGCGGCTGTTCCGTCAATCCCTTGGCTAGAGAGATTGCGCTTCTGTGGAGGAACCGTAACGTCGTACAGACTTTTAGTCACGTCGTTGGGTTGGGTGCGATCGTCCCAGAGGCAAAGTACACTTACACCATTTATCGCGTGCACGAACTCTCTGTATAAGTGGAAACTAGACTGAAAGTTGCCGGATAAAATCCATATAGCGAATATCATCAAGCAAGTTGCAGAATAATCTGCCATAGCGCGATGTTATCGTGCGAAATGCCGAATAATGTCCCTGAGCGGTTGAATACCCTGAAAGTTTCAGTCTAATGAATAGTTAGCCCTCTAGGTTATCTTGACGGGCGTAGCTGAAAGACATCAGTTAGGAAAGTGTTCTCAATAGTTCGGGTTTACTATTTCTGCGTTACTCTGGAGAAAAACTACATCTGGAATTAATTCTCTTTAGAAATGCCTACAGTAGCCTCAAACCTTATTCTTACTTTTGTTCCACATTTGTGGGATTACGTTGATCGATTTGCTAAGTGGTATGGTCCGCCATTTACAGGAAGTCATGCATTATCCCAAGGTTTAAAGACTATAACGGGGCATCGAGAAAAATTCAGAACCCTTGCGGAGCGTGCAACGCTGCTAATTCCTGAACTTGCTGAAGAACGTCAACTGCTTGATGAGCGAGGATACTCAGATTTAGCTAAAGCGAAAGAATTTACAGCCATCATTGAGTCTTTAATTTGTGAACTTTGTTCTTGCTTAGATGGCTTACGGAATACGGTGCATGCAATTTACAAGGATGTACGAAGTGTCCAGAATGAATCTACTGAGAAGATGTTTAGTAGAGCAGCAGGGGATAAATATGGTGATGGATTTCCGCTGGAGATCAATGATCTTCTAAAATCTGCCTACAAAGATTGGTTCCTAGATTTACGCTGCCTTCGTTCTGAATTAACACACAGAACAGTGGGAGTTTGTACGATGCAAGATGATTTTCGCATTTCTTACATGCATTACGGGCTTAGACCTAAATCAGGAGAGCATGTCTTCATTATTGAAAATATTGTTGATTGGATAAATGCCCATGAGAACCATGTGAATTCTTTGCTAAACGCAATCTGCAAGTTTTGGTTTGACCAGCTTGAGCCACGTGAGGTCATCGAAATTTGTGGGTTTAATCAAGGTAGGGCAATTATTAGGGCAGTTGAAATAACTGAACCTATTAACCACGATTCAGGCTTATGTCTATTTCGCCATGCTTTTGAGGAAGAGCCAGAATGGACTTGTCCCCTTCGAGACTCTTGTGCAGCATATAATCGAGTAGGTGGTGATTCACGCGCAGTTCTCGCAAGATTGACTTCGGGTTCTGAGCGCGAGGGCTAACAATTCAAATGCAGGCGGACGGTTGAAAGTTGTTGGTGCTGAGTTCAAAGTTACCTGCCGCCGCTGATTTGAGCCGTTAGACTGCCGCTTCACCGATCGTATCTGCGGCTCTAACTTGCTATTAAAATAATTCTGGCTGTAGGGATTCAGAAGTCTCGCACTCCGAAGGGAAACATCTTCTTACGGTCGATATAATTGTTAAGGGCGAGTGGGCTTCACAGTGCGCGAGTGGGTTTCGCAGTGCCTTGCAATTATGAGCCTCATGAATGAATCAGTATTTTGCAACAGTGGCGCGGGGGCTAGAAACGCTAGCAGCGCAGGAGTTAGAGCAATTGGGTGCCGATG
>NZ_JACJPG010000153.1 GCF_014695955.1 Leptolyngbya sp. FACHB-36
CCGACGCCCGACCATTCCAGACAGCCAAAGTGCTGCAAAATGTCAATCAGGCTGACAAACTCCTCCCAGTGCCGCTGCGACTGACGACTCAGCTTTTCTTGCCGATCGTCCAGCTCATCCCGAATCGCCTGCATTCGCCTTTGGCGCTTAAGAATATTGGTGCGATTGCCCCAGCCATGCACCGGATGCGATTGAATTTGCGCCTCGACTGTCTGCATCCGCTGGAGTTGCTCATACACTTCTGGCGCGCTTTCTTCGAGCGGCGGCGGCGTGGGAATCTGGCGGGCGATCGTCCATGTCTGCTCGGTGCCGCTGCGGACCTGGCCCGGCTTTAGCGGCAGTTCAGTGGGAGGACTGAGGTAATCAGCACCAGACACGCGCGGAATCTCTGCCCGCAGGCTAACCACATCGCCCACCGTCGCTACGTACCAGCGGTTGTCCTGCCCCAGACAAACGAGCAGCGGAAACTGCCCAGAGCTTGGTGCTTTTGTAACTAACACAGCGGGGACTGGATTAGCGACCGGAACATTGGGACCCTTCAGGCTCAGCACCGTTCCAGCCACCGCAAACGAGAGAGCGATCGGCAAGTCGCCGCTCTGCATTTCCACCGCTTGCTCCTGCAAAATTTTCAGCAGGCGGCGTTCTTCTTTCAGGCGCTCTTGCAACTTTTCGTACTGCGTTAGCAAGTCCCAATCGACCGAGGCAATTTGCGCTTCTAGCTGTCTTAGCTCCGCTTGCAGGGCATCGATCGCGTCCTGCTGCGGACGCAGATACAGCGTCGCAAGATACTGCCCAAAGCTGCGCTCGATCAGCTCTTTAGCTTCTTCCAGCGTGTGGGTTTGCAGCAGATTCAGCACCATCCCGTAGCTAGGAGCAAACTGGCTCACCAGCGGATCGGCAGGAGACGTTGCCAAATAGGACGCTTCCCGTGCGCCCTCAAACGGCGTTTGTGCCGTCACCACATGCCCCAAAATATCCATGCCGCGCCGTCCTGCCCGCCCTGCCATCTGCAAGAACTCCGAAGCAGTGAGCAGACGGTGCCCTAAATCCGTCCGCTTGGACAGGCTGGAAATTACCGTCGTCCGGGCAGGCATGTTGATTCCGGCTGCCAGAGTTTCGGTGGCAAACACGACTTTGATCAAGCCCTGCTGGAATAATTCTTCGATCAAGCCTTTCCAAGCAGGCAGAATTCCGGCGTGATGGGCAGCAATGCCTCGATACAGCGGCTCAATTTGGTCGGCACGTCCGGCTTCAGGGTTACGGGCAAGGAATTCGTCTACGCGCGATCGTAGCTGCTCTGCCTCCGCCTCATTGACCAACAGCGGTAGAGCACTCACATCTGCCACCGCTTGGTCGCAGCCCTTGCGGCTAAAGATGAAGTAGATTGCAGGCAGCATATCTCGCTGCTGTAGCTGGCTCAGCAAAAATGCCAGATTTGGCGTTTCTTGGCGGGGCGTGCGTCCTCTGTTGCCTTTTGCGCCTTTGCCGCCCTTGGGTTTCAGACGGGGATTAACTCGTTTGCCGCTGTCGTCTAAGAGTGGGAATAGCCCCTTAGGAGAGCAGAAGTGGAACTGGAGCGGAACAGGGCGAAAATCTGAGTAGATTAGCTCTGTGGGACCGTGAACCCGATCGATCCAGTCGGTAAGCTGATC
>NZ_JACJPG010000154.1 GCF_014695955.1 Leptolyngbya sp. FACHB-36
ACAAATCAAAGCAGTTGCTCAGGAGTTCTTTGCGGTACTGGTCGTGGTCAACAATCTTGGGCATTGAAACAAGAGTAGGGATATTGAACGTTCGGTATCCATTGGGCGATCGCGAACTGGCAGTATCGGCTGGCGTTCTATATCGAACGCTCGTTATATTTCTAGCACAACAGATTGAGAACTGTAAAGGAACTGTGGGCGGTAGACAGGGCAAACGCATTATGTCAACAAGCAGCAATTCCGCCCTTCTTGTTGAAGAATTCTCAATAGTTCAGGCTTATCGAGAAGTGATTTGACTACTGATAGTGGTGTCAACTACCCAAAATACTACTATTATTCTTCAAGCAATTTAGATGTGTTTACGCCCGGCATTACCCGCCGCGGCGGCCTCCTCGCTGAATGATGACAAGCAGCGTCCCCACGGTCGGGTGCATGCCGTTGTTAGATGCCGCGGCTCGCCGCTCAAGACTGTCTGTGCCAGACACAAGAATAGAGACAAAAGCCGTATGGGTCATCCGGCTGCCGCACAAACATCTCTTCACTATTAGGCGGAGGCTGTTCCACCAAAATCAGCCCACAGTGGCATCCGTACTCTTCCGCCAGCAAGGATAGTAACTCTTTAGCACGTTCTAGGTTCTCCGGCCTCCCCTCTGCGTCGTTGATGGAGAGCCCGAGGACGAGTTGATCGTCCGTGGTGAAGCCTAAGATTGCCTGATCGAGGTCCTGCGGCTTGGCCTTGAGGTAAAGATTGAAAGAGCGGAGCGGGTACTCCAACCCCCTCCGCACGGCGTGCGAAAGAGTGAGGGCCGGCTCCCACTCGTAATCTTGCTCCCTGTCGGAATTAGCAGGGGCGTCGAGTTTACGGATCATTAACTCTTCGTCTTCCCGGTCCTCACTCCGTGCTCGATCTACATAGCGGTCGAGGAAGCTGTTTATGGTGTTAGTATCCCGGCGCTTCGTGAGGCAATAAATGTCCAGGTTGGGAGGCAAACTTGCAGGTCCTATTTAGAAGGCATCTAACGTTTCGGCTGAGCGGTTGTAAGCAGCCTCGAAGACTGCATCAACAATATATCAATCCGCTCCAGCCGAATTGTTGGACTGCGGAAAATCAGCCAGGAACACAAGCTCTACAGCGTTGCCACAGTAAAGTACAAACTTCCATCGACCATCAGCCTGCCTTGTGTTAGCAAAGTCAATAATATCCCAAGGCAAAGTAAACTCTTCAGGGGGTTCAGATGAAGAAGCACAAACTGATAGCAATGTTGCTCGCTCAAAAACCGCTTCTTTGATACAAGTAAGATCAGTCCAAGGGGCAACCGCTACAACTATTCGATCAATGGATAGCGAAAGGCTGATTAGTGCATGAGTTCCATGACAACCAAACAGAAACTTCTCAATTTCTGATGCCAATGGTTATCCTCCACTTTTGAACTAAAACCTCAAGCACCGTTCTACAGATACTTCTACGGTAGCTTGTTCTCTGGCACTGACAGAGAACTTTACTGTACTGTCCCTACTAGAATGTGGAGCAGCACAACAATTATTAGGCTGAATCTTTCCACCTAAGATCCCAATTTAGCGTTTAGACCGAATCTTCCCGCAGAATACGCAGCTAGGGGTGATTAGGCGGAAGCTTTTCACCTATCTTCTGATTTCACTACGGAGGTGAGCAGACGTACGATCGCTCATCCAGCCCGTTGGAGTAAGTGCGCGACGTTACAATTCCTCCGCAGACGCGCAATCTCTCCAGCCAAGGGATTGACGGAACACCCGCACTACCGTTATCCTCACAAACTAAGGTTGCAGGTGTGTTCTCTCACATGCAATCCGTATTCCCAAAAATTCAGTCAGCGCTACCCAATGCTGTTACCAGCAGCATTGGGTAGCTAACCTCCGAGACTGTAGCACCAGTCACGGTGGCTAAAGGCGGATCTTAGCATCCTCTTCAGCCACCTTGCTTCCTTGTGTCGTGGGGTGGCTGAGTTTTTGGGATTTCCTTCCCAACAAACTACAGGAGATCCCACCATGTTAGATGCGCTATTGTCCGCGTTTCCGCCAAACGACCCCGGTGAACCGTTACCTGCTCGTGCCCCTTCCGACTCATGGGAAGAAGTGCACATTCTGGTCATCAGCAGTCCCAATGGCGTGCGCGAAACCGTTCATGAGCTACATCGACGCGGCTTTGCCGAAGTCGGTACGTGGAGCAAACTGCTACCCGCGCCGACCTCCGGAGAAGTCATGAGCATCCTGACGCGGCGACGAGCACGAGAGCAACGCGAATAAGCGCTTGCAAAGCAGGGGCGACGCGGCAGTTCTACTGCGCGATCGCGCCAACTAAATGCCAATAGGACTGACTAAAACCTCGGAGGTTTCAACCAATCAGGCAGTGCGACCAATCTAGGGGCTTAAACCTCCGAGGTTTTAGTCAAAATGCGTCAGTCCTAGCCGAGTAAAAGCGGCGTTCGGGCTACTGTCCCCATTCCTGAAGCGCGATCGCCACGCCCTGCTGTAGCTCCACTGGCACAGTTTCCTCAACTGCAAGACGCTCCAATCGCTGAAGGGCGAGGCGGGCGTCCAGCGTTTTTAGCGCTGCGATCGCGTGCAGCCGCACGCCAACATCCGCTTCAGCAAGCAGACCAATCAACGGGTCCAAGGCGGGTGGCTGTCCCAACTGTCCCAGCGCCAGCGCGATCGGCGATTTGAGGCTAGACGCGGTTGTCACTGGCTCAGCGTCCAATAGCCCCAGTAGAATCTTAGCGGCGTGCGGCTTGAGCAAGGGATCCGTCCAGCGTCCCAGCACAGTGATGATTTCCTGATACATGGAACGCCTGACTTCAGCATCGCCGATTATATGCTCGATCGTGGACAGGACTTGATGCAGATAGTCGAGCGCGATCGCGCTGCCGATCCAGCCAAGCGCCCGGACACTCTCTAATTGCAGCGGCAGCGGCGTGTGGGGCTTCAGTACGTTAAATAGCGACGTCGCGGCAGCATCGGTTCCTAAGCGTCCTAACGCGATCGCGGCTTGCTGGCAGACATCCAAATTCAGATCCCGCAGGCGATCGGAGAGCAGCGACACTAACTCTAACTCGGCAGCGAGATCGGCACGAACCCCTAACCCAACCACCGCCGATCGCCGCACCGCCGCCGATTTGTCGGTCAGCGCCTGCGCTAGAACTGGCGGAACGCGCTGATCGTGAAAGCTGCTCAGCGCATCGATCGCTAACGCCCGCACGCTGGGGTCTGGATCGTCTACTACGGTCAGCAGCGGCGCGATCGTTTCAGAGCGGCGAATTTGCGTCAAGGCTTGTACGGCAAGCGGACGAATGCTGGCATCGCTCAATAGCTCGCTGAGAGCGGCGATCGCAGAGTCTCCCAACGTTGCCAGAGCCGTCGCCGCCATTGCGCTCAAATCGTCATCATCTGACGTTTGCAGCAGATCAATCAGCGCCCGAATCGCCGTCGGATGGCTGCACTCACCCAGAATCCGCACGGCAAACCAGCGCGACTCTAAAGCCGCATCTTCGTTCTGCATCAGCGCAATCAGGGGCGCGATCGCGGCGTGTCCAAAGCTGGAAAACAGCTTGGCAGCGTCCCACTGGGCATGAAAGTCACCAAATTCGAGCACTTGGAGCGCCAGCGCGATCGCCTCTGGGTCAGATGCATCCGAGGACATTGCCTCCGTACTCAGCAGTTGCTCTAAGCAGTGAACCAGACGCGCCCAATTCTGCTGTTGCGCGGCATCTCTTGCCTGCTGCAAAAACGTTTCCATAGGCAGTGTTTTACGAACGAGTACAAGCAGAGCGGATTCTGTGTGCGTTAATGCTCAGAGTCTACCGTAGAATTCGATCGTCTAGCGCTTACGACTGCACTGCCTCAGCATCAGGCGCGTTCACCGATCGCGGTACTTGCATCAATGCGGCGATCGCTAAACTCGCTAAGGGAATCCCGATCGCGACCAGACCCTTAAGCGCGTCGTGTCCATGCAGCGCATACTGGGCACTGCTAGATAGCCCAAACATCAGGCTAGTCAGTCCAAATAGCTGTGCTCTAGGAATCAGAGCGGCGATCGTGATCAGCACCGAGGCATACCACGGCATCAGCCACGGCGTTGCAAATAGCAACAGCACCAGCGTCACCCAGCCCATGTCTTCAATCAAGTCAGTGTGCGCGTAGTCTTTTTTGCGAATGCCGCGCCACAGCAGCCAGCCGTAGAATCCGGCAAATCCAACCAGTGTGTATTGAGAGAACTTAATTAACAGCAGTTTTTGCTGCCCCAGCGTCAGCGATCCTGGATGAAAGATCCGCATCAGCTCCAGTCCAAATTTCACCAATGCGTGCAGCGACGATTGGGTTTGTCCAGC
>NZ_JACJPG010000155.1 GCF_014695955.1 Leptolyngbya sp. FACHB-36
AAGCATTGATACGGCGCAGCTGATGCGCTATACCGATCGGGGTCCCGCCTGGATGACTGGACTGGCAGGACAGCCTCTAGCAGGCGTCGTCGGTCTATTGCTCCTGCTGGTTACAGCCGGAGTGCTTTGGGGGGCAAGTCTTGCATAGAGGGGCTAGCAGTAAGGCGAAACATCCTCACCACAGGTGTCGGCTAGGTAGCAAAGGGCGCGGAAGCGTAAGGTAACTAACTGCTCATAGAGCGGATTGAGCTTGCACAGCGGCGGAATATGAGCAATTTTGCGTCCAAAGAGATTGATATCTCGCTCGAAAGGACACTGCGCAGGAATTAAGTTACAAAGGAAGCGCGCCAGTCTGGGGTCGTGAATGCTGAGCTGATCCAGCCAGTCCCGTACGGGCTGTAGCACGTCGTGGTGCGCTTCAAGCTGTGCTGGATCGAAACGAGCCGTGTGAATTGTGGCACCTTCCATAGGCGTCTCGCTCGGTTCAGCCACGGTCTGATACAGCACATCTAGAGCCTCCCTCTTTAGCCCTAGCGCCTCGCAATACTGCGAGAGATACTCGGCTTCCGTTTGGGAATACACGCCATCCACCACGGCTACCATGACCGCCGTTCGGAGAAAATCTTCTGCCATGTGGGGATTGTTGCCTAGCGCGATTATCAATTCCTCTAGCGATATAGGTTCTAGCGGGATCGTTTTGTCGATCGTGGTCAATTCCTGATGAGTCAGCGTCGCAATTAACGCTTGTTCTTCGGGGTCAAAGTGTTTGTCTGCCCATGCGATCGTCAGCAGCCCACGCAGCCAGACGGAAATTTGCTGGCTCTTATCAGGCGGTTGTAAAGTGGGAGTCATTGTTGCACTGTCAATCACATACAACGGGTCGATTTTAGCTTCAACCCGGACTGACTTAGCTGTAAACTGAAAGACCATATCGAAAGACGCAAGGTTTCTCCGTGACTCTGCATGAATTTGGCTTACTGCTAGTATCGGTTTTGACTGCCGTGGGAGGACAGTTTTTCCTCAAAACGGGTGCGTTAAAGCTGGGCAAAGTGAACGCCAGCAATGTTGTCAGCCATATTTTGGGAATTCTCACGACGCCGGAATTGCTCATCGGCTTGACTCTGTATGGTCTCAGTGCTGTTCTTTACATCCTGTTGCTCACCCGCGTCAAGCTTAGCGTGGTCGGACCTGCCGTTTCGATCGGCTACATTTTCTCGGTGCTGCTGGGCTACTTCGTGTTTCGAGAATCGATTCCCTTTAGTCGTTTAGTAGGGCTAGGGCTAATTGCCTGCGGCGTTATTTTAGTCGTTCTACGGGACTAACTGCGTTAGCGTAATGCCTAAGCTACCCGCCAATTTGCGACATAGTGCGGCTGTAAGCGCCTGCGATCGTTCCAGCCTGCCGCTGCTTATAGTTAATCTCTGGCTTTAGAAGCACCAGGGATCGGACCTGCTCACGCAAATCGGCAGGCAACGTGCCAGAGCGAAGCGCCGATCGCAGATCAAGCTGTCCAGTTTCGTTGAGCAGGCAAGGGCGCAACCATCCATCGGCAGATAAGCGCATCCGGTTGCAGCGATCGCAGAAGCACTCAGACATTTGGCTAATAAAACCAAGGGTGCCTTTTGCTCCAGGAATGCGGAACACATCTGCCGGACCGCTACCAGT
>NZ_JACJPG010000156.1 GCF_014695955.1 Leptolyngbya sp. FACHB-36
CCGCTGCTGCGGGTCTATCCGGGTGATGCAGACAAGGTGGTGACGCTGGGACTGATGATCACAAAAGACTGCGAAAGCAAAATCGTCAACGTGGGCGTGTATCGCTTGCAGCTGCAGTCCAAAAACACAATGACCGTGCAGTGGCTGTCGGTGCGTGGAGCCACGCGCCATTTGCGCAAGGCTGCCGAAAACGGCAAAAAGCTAGAGGTGGCGATCGCGCTTGGCGTTGATCCGCTGCTAATTATGGCGGCGGCGACTCCGCTGCCGATCGACTTATCGGAGTGGCTGTTTGCTGGGCTGTATGGCGGCTCGGGTGTGCATTTAGCGAAGTGCAAAACGGTGGATTTGGAGGTGCCAGCGGATTCAGAAATCGTCCTGGAAGGCACCATTACACCCGGTGAGACGGGTCCCGACGGTCCCGCAGGCGACCACATGGGCTACTACGGCGGCAAGAACGATCAGGCTCCACTGATTCGTTTCCACTGCATGACACACCGTAAAGACCCGATCTATCTCACGACCTTTAGCGGGCGCCCTCCGAAGGAAGACGCGATGATGGCGATCGCGCTCAATCGCATCTATACGCCGATTTTGCGGCAGCAGGTACCAGAGATTGTTGATTTCTTTCTGCCAATGGAAGCGCTGAGCTACAAAGCGGCAGTTATTTCGATCGATAAAGCCTATCCGGGTCAGGCACGACGGGCAGCACTGGCGTTTTGGAGCGCACTGCCGCAGTTCACCTACACGAAGTTTGTAATTGTGGTGGACAAAGCGATCAACATCCGCGATCCGCGACAGGTTGTGTGGGCAATGACATCCAAGGTAGACCCAGCTAGGGATGTGTTTATCCTGCCGGATAATCCGTTCGATGCGTTGGATTTTGCCACAGATAAACCTGGCTTGGGTAGCCGGATGGGAATTGATGCAACGACAAAAATTGCTCCTGAAACCGATCGTCAGTGGAGTCCAGAACTTAAGTCTGACCCCGATATCGCAGCGATGGTCGAGCGGCGGTGGGCAGAGTACGGGCTGGCAGATGTGCAGTTAGGCGAGGTCGATCCGAATCTGTTTGGTTATGACATGCGGTAGGCAGGCATGGACTGGCAAACTCCTCTCAAGTTTCAACAAACTGACTTTGTCAAGCGGTTACGATCGGGACTGAATCAGCTGCTGTTTTGCCAATTAGAAAACCACTTTAGCGAACTGGTAATCATTTCAGAGCCGGATCTAAAACCGCTGCGAGAGGCAGCCTGGTTAGTAACGGAAAAACAAAAAAACTTGGACTCGGTGCATGAAGTATTTTTGAAAAACTTAGCCGGAAAACTGGGTGAAGAAGCTATCAACAAACAGTTGAATGATTTGCTCTCCCGCGCTAACTACAAAGATTTGATTCGAGCCAATGACAAAAAAAGCTTTAATGCGCGGCAGTGGAAAATCTTTATTACTTACATCAAGGCCTATCAGTATTTAGAGCAATTTTTGCCCGTGAATCTGTTTCCGGTTGGTCGGCTGCGGCTGTCTTCTAATCCGTCTGCTAGCCTACAGGTAAAAGTTGCACAGGGCAATGCTGAAACTGTGCGTTGGTCAGTGACCCGGGAAGACGTCAAACGGAACGCGGTGATCGTCTGTGTGCTGGTGTCTGAGGAAGTGGATGAAGCACAGTCGAATTATCACTTGGTCCTGTCTGGCTTTCTGCCTACTTATCTGATTGAGGTAAACGGCGATGAAACGTCGATCGGGTTAGAGAATTTACTGTACACTGGCGGACTTCGTGGATTTTTGCAAGTGCTGCAAGCAGAGGCAGACGAATCGAAGCGACCGTCATCAAACAAGCCGATGGGACCGGAAACCTCCAAATCAACCGAAACGCTCGCAACAATTCAAATTGGCACTTGGGAATATCCATTGTCGATCGAGCAAATTTCACGTTTAAAAGAAGCCATTCAAGAATTACTCAATCGCCACCAATCAGCCAAACCACAGCAGGGTTCGCCTGCAATTTCTAAGCGCAGTTCTATGCTTGCTTCACTCTGGAACGGCGTGTTAAAGCAAATTCAGCCAGCAACCACGCAAGCAATTCTACGCAAGCACAGCCGCCTATTGTCATTTGATGGTGAACGGGCACAGATTGGTATTAGCTCTGAGGCACTGTTCTCGATGAATCCGAAGTGGTTATTGAAAGTCGAAGAAGCGTTTACAGAACTCTTGGGACGGGAAATTGAGGTCAATGTGGAAGTAATGGGTGGGTAAGCATTTCGTTAATAGCGATTCGCAAACGGCTATTCGCTGAAATTAGACGCTGACATATCGCCGCAGAAACATTTCAAGCGGTTCCAGCTTTAGGTTAAAGACGCTTTCTAATCGCGCTGCCTCTTCAGAGGTGCAGAAAAATTCGTTAGCTAACAGCGTCCGCAGCGTTCCCAAACTCGATCGCAGCTTCGGGTTAAACAGCCCGATCGCGTTGCGCAGTCCGTCGATCGCGAGCACAGGCGGATTGATCAGAAACGGCTCTCGATCAAAAATGTGGCTGAAGATGCGGGGAATATCTTCTCGCTTGAGGATTTCCGGACCACCGACCGCAAAAATTTGATTGCGTGCTTCTTCAACAAAAACCGAATCGACCGCAATTCTTGCCAAATCATCTGTGCTGACGATCGACGTGCGGTTCCAAGGATCGCCAATCAGCACATAAATTCCACTCTGGCGAAATCGCTCCGCCAGCGGCAGCAGATTTGATGCGAATCCCGACGGGCGCAAAATGGTGTAGTTTAGCCCGCTCGCTTGCAAGTACTTTTCGACCGCCCGCTTTGCCTTGAACACCGGCGCGTCTTCGTAGCCGCGATCGACCCCCAGCACCGAAATAAACACAAAATGCTGCACTCCGGCGGCTTTTGCCTGCTCGATTAGCTCAACATTGGCTTGATAGTCGATCGTCTCTGCATCACCGCCCGATGACTCGTTTGATCCATGAGCGCTAATGACGTACTGCACGCCTTCGCAAGCTTTGCGGATATCTCGTTCCCGCTGTAAGTCGCCAATAAATACCTCGGCTCCCCGATGTTCTAGCTCCGCGTAGCGTGATGTTAGCCGCACAAAGGTCCGCACGGTCATTTCTCGCTCTCGCAGAACCCGCACAATTCGCCGCCCTAATCCGCCCGTGGCTCCAGTGACGAGAAACATAATGGTTAGTCGTTAGTTTTTAGTGATTAGTCGTCAGTCGTTAGTCGTTCGTGAGTTGCACTCTTGAAGCTAGTCACTAAAAACTAAAAACGAAACGCTAAAAACTGACAACTATCTAAAGTTCGACAATGACAGGAGTGTGATCGCTGGGTTGGTCACGCTTGCGTGGAGCAGGATCGATCGTGCAGTTGATCGCACGATCGTACAGGTCTGGCGTTAAATAAATGTGGTCGATTCGCCAGCCTAAGTTGCGGCGAAACGCGGCAGCGCGGTAGTCCCACCAGCTAAAGTGTCCTGCCTCTGGCGTGAATTTGCGGAAGGCATCGGACAGCCCTAAATCCGCGATCGCCTGCTGGAGTGCTTGGCGCTCTAAGTCGGTTGCCATCACCATTTTTTCGCGCCCGGTTGGGTCGTGGATGTCGATGTCGTCGGGCGCAACGTTGAAGTCGCCACAGACGAGAAGCGGTTCAGGCTGCTCTAGCAGAGCGCTGAGGTACGATCGCAGCACCTCCAGCCAGCGGAGTTTGTAAGTGTATTTATCGCTACCTACAGAAGATCCATTCGGCACATAAAGATTGACAATCCGAATGCCGTCGATCGTTCCTCCAATCACCCGCTTTTGCTCGTCAAGTTCCGCTACAGACTCACCCAGCACTGCCGCAAACCCCAACTGAACGTTATCGAGTGGGGAGCGACTGACGATCGCCACACCGTTGTAGCTTTTCTGCCCAAAGATATGCGGGTGGTAGCCGATTTCGGTGAACGCGGCGATCGGGAAGCTATCGTCCATTACTTTCGTCTCTTGTAGACACAGCACGTCCACAGCGGCTTCTTGTAGCCAGTCCTGCACGTGTGTCAGGCGAGTCCGAATCGAATTAACGTTCCAAGTGGCAATCTTCATTGCGGAGAGGGGGCGATCGGCTTTCTGAGAATACCATTCCAAAAAGCGCTAGCGTGCTCTAAGAGATAATGAGCGTACTGACTCGGAGTTCATCTATGTCTGAGCGTCTAGACCGAATTGAAGGAATTTTAGAAGCCCTTGCAATTCGTCAGTCCCAGTTTCAAGGGCAGGTTGAAGAAGTGCAAGGTGAATTGAGAAGCCTTGCAACCCGCCAAACCCAGTTTCAGGGGCAGGTCGAAGAGGTACAGGGCGAGATACGCGATACGAACAATGCGGTAGACGCACTTGTTGGAGCCGTTAACAGTCTTGTACAGCAGGTTGACAGCCTTGCTCAACAGCTTGAGGCAGAACGCTTAGAACGACGCGACACGACTCGAATGCAAGCCGAAAGCATT
>NZ_JACJPG010000157.1 GCF_014695955.1 Leptolyngbya sp. FACHB-36
TTCCGTAACATGAAAAGATCCGCCTGCGATCGTAGTTCTACCAACTCCACCTGTTCTGCTAGGGTAAGAGTGTGTTCCTGGTTACGCTCCAACAACTCGAAAGGCCGTGCCATCTCCTCCTTAGTCTTGTGACCTGTGGCAACCTTCCATAAAGCCTCATCTTCCAAACGGTCAAGAGCGGCTAAATCTGCCTTAAACTCATCGGGTGCATTCTCCCAATCTGGAGGACTACCGACTTTCAGCGCATGGAGCATGACCTCTTCAAGCGATCGCCCTGTTGCGATCGCTGTATTGACCAGTCGTTGATAGATAGGGTCTGGAAGTTGCAGTGTGACAGTTGCAGTCATACGAGGACAACAAGTTTATCTCCTTATATTCTACCGGGAGCATCTCTGAGCGAAGTTTTCCTGTAGTTGGTATGCGATCGCAAAGCTGAAGGCGAAACTGCTCCAACGAAATGACATGTAATCCCTCGGTAAATTTAGTAAGGCTTGAAACTGCTGATATGTATAGGTTTAAGCTTCTAAACTAACAAAATGACATGGAATTCTTCGGTGATCGCAGAAGAACGATTAAATCGTTTCAGGGCAAAGGTTTCAAGCAATGACTTACGCAGTGACATTTATTTCTTCGGCAGCCCCACGAAATGACACATAATTCTTCGGTTGAATTTTCTTTAAAGATCAATAGCTAAAAAACCCAGAAGGTTTGCAGGACAAGGCTTTGAGCCGAAGGGCTATTGTGACATTCCTTCGGTTGTGACACTAATTTCTTCGCTCTACAACAGGCTTTGACCTCTCAGACGATGTGATTAACGCCCAGGGCGGCAACGACGTGGTTTGGGGCTTGAGCGGGGATGATCTGCTGCGGGGCGAGGCTGGCGACGATACCCTCTTTGGGGGCGCTGGCAAAGATTATCTTGCTGGGGGTGACGGCAATGACATGCTGTTCGGTCAAGACTGGGATGATTTTCTCGTGGGCGATCGCGGGGATGATTTGTTGTTCGGTGGCAGCAGCAGCAATACGCTGTTGGGGGGTTTAGGTCGAGACACCTTTGTTCTATCGGGGGAAGGCACCGACCTTGTACTCGATTTCACGCTGGGTCAAGACCGCCTCGGACTCGCCAACAACTTGACGTTTGACCAGCTCAACATCGTTCAGGGCACCGGGATTGATTCCAGCAGCACCTGGGTGAAGCTCAATAGCACTGGGGATACGGTGATGACGCTGAATAACGTGCAAGCCAGCGCCTTGACGCGCGATCTGTTCCTCCCAATTTCTGCGGCTCAATCCACTCCACTGACTTCGGTTTGATTGCGAGGTGGAAAAACTAGCTTGCCCGAGACGATCGCCTAGTTACATGGAGCAGGCGATCGTCTTGGGGCAGATAAATCCGGCGTTGCTGGATGAGCAGCAGAAATGCTTACTCTCTAGCTTGAAATGTTTCCTCTAGCGAGGCTGGAGCTTCTAACTTCAGTCGCACGGCATCTCGCGAAATCGCGAAATCAGCACCAATGCGAGAACCGTTGCCAGGTAGGACAACGCCGACAACAAAAAGGGTGAAATACTCACCCCCGCTCCCTGGAGAAATAATCCCAAAACGCTAATCCCACCAAACAAGTAAGCTCCAGCAAAATTCGCTCCGATTTCCAGGTGGCAAACACAACCAGTGCAAACGCAATCCAGCCGTCATGTTCTCTGACCATAGCGGCGTATAAACTAGCGATAAATAACCGCCTGCGAATCCCGCCATTGCGCTGCCGAACAGCACCGTGCTAACCACATACATACCAGAAAATTGTCCAAAGCGACTTTCGCTGACTGCTCCCACAGGCATCAAGTGAATTCCCGTTGACAAGACGGAGGACTTAACTGCCTTTTGCCTCTAAAACGTAGTTTGTGACCTTGCTCCTACACCACGCACTTGCCAGTATTTCATCTAGCATCGCTGCGTGTTTATTTCCTGTGCACCGAATCGCTTTAACGACAGCATAGATGTTACGGTCCCAGATTTTTTGAGCTAAAGATGGACAGTTCACGCGAACGATTTGGGCTAAAACTTGTTTATCCAGACGATCGAGGGCACTGAGTAAGTTGATCGCCTCCGCCTCTCCCGGCATGACGCGAAGATTGATAGGGCTCAGCAGTTGACGCACTTGTTGGCTGAATTGCTCGACCTCCAGATGAGTGGGTTCTGACTGCGAGATCGCCTCCAGCGCCAAAATCAAGCTGCGTGCCGCACTACCGTCCAGCTTTCCTTTCTGCAATAGTTGGGCGGGAAGTTGACCAATGATCAGAGGAACCTCAGTTGGGGCTTGGCGGTAGCATTGTATCCACTTGGCATTCTGGTTTGACACACATCAATCTTCTAAAGCTCAATCATCCGTGCGGTCATAGTTGATAGCAAGAGACTGATCTCGCCACTCTCTCAGCATCTGTGGCACGATCGAACTGAAGATGGCGGATACCCTCTACTTCAATGAACGGCAACTGGTCAGGCTGCTGCTTGAACCTTCAAGCGCTTCAACCTGTGCCGGAGCAAAGCCTCGCGCTGGATCACAGCTTGATCACCGGACTCAAGCTTCAATCCAGACACTGACAACCCCTTTACTAGACTATTAAACCGAGCGATGGCAACGACAAAAATCAGAAAGACGCCTGGAGTTTGCAATGGAGCCGCGTGTATCGGGCGGACGCAGATCCCGGTATGGGAAATCATCGCTTTGCAGTTGCAGGGCTGCTCAGAAGCCAACCTGCTCAGCGACTACCCGCAACTGACCAAAGACGATCTTAAAGCGGCCCGTACCTACTACGCTCAACATCCAGAAGAGATTGACGCGGCGATCGCCGCTGAGAACTCGGACTAGTGCACCCTTGCTTCAGTCGTGCCTAACGCCTGCAGGGTAATTTTCTGTGCCTCTGTCAAACCCATTGTCCCTGTCATCACGGCTCCTTCGTAAGGACGGGGACACCGCAGGGTTTTTAGACTCGTTCCAGCTGCAAGGTTCCAAACGTTGATCGTTTCATCCTGACCACTGCTTAAGAGAATTCCGTTATGCGGGTTTTGGGTAAGCGACCACACCCAGTTCTGGTGTTGTTGGAGAATGGCGATACATTCACCGGCGGCACCATTCCAGAGGCGGATCGTTTTGTCAGCACTGCTGCTGCATCGGCACTGAAGACTAGCGATAAAACTTGGCTGGTGTGTCCCTCAAACGTTTTGATGCACTGCCCTGTTTCAACATTCCACAGTTTGACCGTGCGATCGTCACCTCCCGTTGCCAACCACTGACTATCAGGACTGAAGGCGACAGCCCAGACGCGATTTAGATGCGCTCTGAGCGTGTTCAGACACTGCCCAGTTTTCGGATGCCAGAGTTTAATTGTTTGTTCATAGCCGCCACTCGCTAGCCACTGTCCATCGGGGCTAAAGGCGACTGATAGAACGGAACTGGTATGCTCCTTGAGTGTTTGTAAGCAATCACCCGTCGCCACCTCCCAAAGCTTGACCGTGTGATCGTAGCTGGCACTCGCAAGCTGTTTACCATTCGGATGAAAGGCGATCGCCCAAACCCAACTGGTGTGTCCATGCAGCGTCTTCAAGCAGTGCCCTGTATGGGGATTCCAGAGTCTCACCGTACCATCGGGACTGGCACTCGCAAGGACTTGACCGTCAGGACTGAAGGCAACCGATAGCACGCGTCCGGTATGCCCTCTTAGAGTGCGAAAGGGGGAATGGGGGGATGAATCAGTGAGGGTCTGTGGATTAAAATCCCAGAGTTTGATTGTCTGGTCTTCGTGTCCACTCGCGAGCAAATGATGCTGGGTGCTGAGGGCGATCGCATAAATCGAGTTGCTGTGCCCTTGTAACGTTTTAGTGCATTGCCCGGTTTGCAGATCCCAAAGCCGCGCCGTGTAATCTTCGCCACCACTAGCAAGCAGCGGTTGAGTGGGATGAAAGGCAACCGACCAGACAAAGTTTGTATGTTTCTGAAGCGTTTGCAAACAGTGTTTGGATGCCATGTCCCAGAGCTTCACGGTTTGGTCATAGCTGCTGCTTGCCAGCGTTTTACCATCCGCACTGACGGCTAGAGAGGTGACAGGTTTGTGATGACCGCTCAAGGTGGCTCGACAAGTCCCTGTGTCAATGTCCCAGAGTTTCAGAGTTTGGTCATAGCTGCCACTGATGAGTTGCTGTCCATCTGGACTCAGGGCGAGCGTCTGCACACATTGCCCGCTCTCAACCTCCCAGCGTCGGATAACATTGTCCTCCCCGCCACTGAAGAGGGTTTTCCCATCTGAATGAAACATGAATGAAACACAGCACTCCAAACACAAGCAGCGTGACTGTGGAGTGACTGCACACACTGCCCGGTGGCGACGCTCCAGAGCCGAATGGTTTGGTCGCCACTGGTGCTGGCAAGCCACAAACCATCTGGGCTGAAAGCAACCGAAGTGGCAATTCCGGTGTGTCCTTCTAGCCGTTTGAGGCATTGCCCGGTCTGACGATCCCACAGCCGTACTTGGTGATCTTGACCACAACTCGCAAGAATGGGCTGCGTGGGACTGTAGGCAACGCTCCACACCCAACTGTTGT
>NZ_JACJPG010000158.1 GCF_014695955.1 Leptolyngbya sp. FACHB-36
TCAGACCGTCCATACGTACATCTCCTCCGGCTCCGGTTCGTAAAGCTGGGCGTGATTGATATCGGGCAGGTGAGCGAGCGATCGGAACTCCGAAGCGATCGCCACGTACTCATCGGTTTCTGCAACCACCGCAGGCTTACAGGCAAACGGATCGCGCACCAGCGCTAGCTTGTCAGCCGTGCCCATTAGGAATGTGTAGAAGCCGTCGAGTTCTTCAAAGCCGTTGGCGATCGCGGTTTCTAGGTCGTCGCCTTCGCGCATGCGCCACTCCAAAAAGCGGCAGGCGGCTTCGGTGTCGTTGTCGGTTTCAAATTCAATTCCCCTCGGCTCCAATTTGCGGCGAATCTCATGGGGATTGGCAAGGGAGCCGTTGTGGACGAGGCAGAAGTCTTCGCCTGCGGTGAACGGATGCGCGTGAGCAGGCGTCACCGCCGACTCGGTTGCCATGCGGGTGTGCCCAACCACGTGAGAGCCTTTGAGAAATTGAAACCCGTAGCGATCGGCAACCTCAGTCGGTTTTCCCGTGTCTTTGTAAAGGTCGATCGTGCGTCCGGTTGATAAAACGTGCAGGTGTGGCTGCTGCTTCAACCATGGCTTAACGACATCGGGCGCTAGATCCGCCGTTAAAACGGCTTGATTTCCGTGCGCCTGAAGGTCCGGCAGTTGCCCGAATTGTGCCTGAAAATCCTGCGCCAGTTTTGTCCAGTCGAAGGCGCTACTGCCAGAAAACAGACTGTATTTACGATGGTTCTCCGGTAGCGTTGCCGTAAACACGGCGAGTCCGGCAGAATCAGGTCCGCGATCGCTCATGCCAATCAGCATTGGCACCATGAGTTCGCCTAACCTGTCCCGCAATTCTGGTTTTTTGATCAACAGTCCAACAATTCCGCACATAGGTTTGCGTTTAGGTGAGAGGCTTTTCAAAGAAGAGGCACAGGGGATCGAGTTTGTAGTCCCCAAAGGGCGGAATTGGGTAGAAGCCAGCCCGTTCATACAAGCGAATCGCTTCGGGTTGATGCACGCCCGTTTCTAACCGCAGCGTGTGAACATGGGCTTGCTTTGCGATCGCTTCGATCGCGCTCAGCAGTTGCCGTCCAACTCCGCGCCCCCGAGCCGTCGGTCGAACATACATCCGCTTCACTTCCGCAAAACCAGGGTCCAACCGCCGCAGCGTTCCGCAACCAACTGGATCGGCACCAAATTTAGCCAGCAGCACCGTTACGGAGTCGGGCTGCACCGCCGCGAAATTCAGCCCGTGAATGCTTTCCGGCGGGTAGAGCGCCGCCAAATACTCATCCAGCTCTGCAATTAATTCGCGCATTTCAGAGCTGGCAGGATTGGTCGGCGTAATCACGAATGGCTGATTCACTATCATTAGAAAAATTCCAAATAGCGCTGCACTTCCCATTCGGACACGTGGCGCATATATTCCACCCACTCCATTTGTTTCAGGTTAATAAATTCATCGGCTAAATCGCCGAGTGCGCCCGTAATCACGTCATCCGCCGCCAGCGCGTCGATCGCCTCTTTGAGGCTCTGCGGTAGGGTTTGGATGCCTTTGTCGCTGAGTTCGGACAGCGATAAATCGTAGAGATTGAAATTGCTCGGCTCACCAGGATCGAGTTGCTTTTCGATGCCGTCTAATCCCGCCGCGATCGCCACTGCCGCTGCAAGGTAGGGATTACAGGACCCGTCTGCCAGTCGCAGTTCCAATCGACCACCCGGAACCCGGACCATACTGGAGCGATTGTTGTCGCCGTAGCTGATGTAGGCGGGTGCCCACGTCGCGCCGCTGAGCGATCGACCCACGACCAAGCGCTTGTAGGAATTGACCGTTGGCGCACAAATCGCGCATAGCGCAGGCGCGTGCGCCAACAAGCCACCCAGAAAGTGATAGCCCAGCTTGGATAAACCCAAGCCGCGCACGTCGCTGTCATCGGCAAAGATATTGGACGCGCCATCGGACATGGACATGTGCATATGCATTCCCGTTCCGGTGCGGTTCGCAAACGGTTTTGGCATAAAGGAGGCGATTAATCCCATTTCTTTGGCAATTTCCGACGCCGCCATTTTGAAAAAGATGTAGCGATCGGCGGACGTTAAACAATCCGTGTACGTGTAATTGATTTCAAACTGACCATTTGCGTCTTCGTGGTCAATTTGGTACACGTCAAATCCTGCCGTTTGCAGGCAGCCGACCAGCTTTTCGATAAAGGCAACGCTGCGCGACAGCCCTTTGTAGTCGTAGCAGGGTTTTTCGAGCGTGTCGGTCCCATCGGCTGGCGAAATGCGATCGTGTTCATCTTTCCGCAGCAGCGCGAATTCTGGCTCCAATCCGGTGTTAAATGTCCAGCCTTTTTGCGTCAGGCGCTCTAGCTGCTGCATCAGAACGTTGCGAGAATCGTAAGCGTACGGTTTGCCTTTGACGTGCCCAACGCAAACCATCCGCGCGAATCCGGGCATCCACGGCACCAGCGACAGCGTAGACGGATCGCCTACTGCCATAAAGTCCGGGCTATTGGGAAGTTGCGCCAAGCCCCAAACGGCGAATCCGGCAAATCCAGCACCGGGATCAAGAATGTCTTCGTAGTGTGAAGCGGGAACCGCTTTGGTTTTGGCGGTGCCATGGATATCGACAAATTGCGCCAGAATGAATTTTACGTGATTGTCTTCGAGGAATTTTTTGGCTTCAGTCGGGGTCATTCTTGCGGGGCTCCTATTAGCGACTAGCTGTTAGCGGTTGTTATTAATTGTTCTTGTACGGCGCTACGGTTGGATGAATATGAAGGTCCTTTTTAAGGGTCACAATGATTGCGAGAACCTGATACATCGATCGCAGATTTTATTGACATTCATAGTGTTCTACGGTGGGAAATGGCTCATAGAAGTGGTGCAGTAAGCGTCGCCACTCTTGATATTGGGGCGACTGACGAAACCCGATCGTGTGATCTTCAAGGGTCTGCCAGCGCACCAGCAGAATATAGCGATTTGCCGTTTCTAGACAGCGATGTAGCTCATGAGAACGATAGCCAGACATAGCTGAAATAATGGCGGAGGCAACTTTAAAGGCGGCTTCAAACTCGATCGCCTGACCCGGTTTAACATCTAAAATTGCAACTTCAAGAATCACCGCGTGCTCTCCATTTCAGATTGCGCGAAGCCAATGACACTGCCGCCAAGCTCCTCGACAATTTCGACCAGCGTGCGCCAGAAATACACGCCGAATGTGCCATCGCACCAGATTCGATAGAATGGCAGCCCGTCGCGATCGTCGGGAACGACGGTGACGCTGACGCCGACCATTGTGGTCAGCACCACGGGTCGATCGTTCAAATCAAACGCTCGAAAGTTGACGCTGCACGTTTGCAGCAGTAATTCATTGACGAGTTCACCCGAAAGCGCGATCGCCAAATCCTGCCGCAGCACCGGATAGACGCTTGCAGGCAGCGATTGGCAGGCGGCAGCTAATTGGGGAGTAACGCGGCTGCGCTGGCTATCTTCAATCAGAAATTCGCTCATGCCAAGTCGGGCGATGATGCCGCCGTCGGGCAGCGATCGCCACGTATTCGGACGATCGCTCACCGAAATTCCCTGAGTCTTCAGCCACTCTGCGGCACCCGCACCTTTGACGCCAAATCGGGTCAGACAGGAGCGATCGGTGATGGCTAGACGATCGATGCTGGCACCCGCAACGTGAGTCAGGGTTGGCATGTCGTTGATCATCTGCCACATGCCACGCGGCAGATGCTCGTGAATGGGACTGAGGCGAATCGGTGTGGTCATACTGCCTGCAACTGCGGTAGGGGATCTTTTTGACGCGCATTCTCCGGGTCGTAGAACGGCGTAGGGCTGACAATGGCAGAGACCATCGTGCCGTCTGAGACGCGAATCAAGAGGCGCTGCCCAACCTTCGACAGGTCCGGCGACACAAACGCCAAGCCAATGTAGCGCTGAAGCGTTGGGCTAAAAGCAATACTGGTAACGCGACCTGCAATGTCGCCCTGCTCAATCACCAAATGGCACTCTTGCGGCGGCGTTCCCGTAAAATCGGGTTCCAGCATGAACCCAGCAAGAATTTGCTTCGGCGATCGCTTCGCCAGAATCTGCAAGCTGCGCTGACCCATGAAAAACGGCTTGTCCTGCTTCACCGCCCAGGTTAAATTTGCCTCAAACGGCGTTGTCAGCCCGTCGGTGTCCTGACTCACGATTAAGTGTCCTTTTTCTAATCGCAGAAGCCGCTGTGCCTCCACACCAAACGGCTGAATCTGACACGCGGCTCCCGCTGCCATCAGCGCATCCCAGAGATGGAGAGCCGATTCTGCGGGGACATGAATCTCATAGCCCCACTCGCCCACAAACCCCACTCGCATCAATATCGCTGGAACTCCAGCCACGATCGCGTCGCGCACAGCCAAATAGGGAAATACGCTGCCAGACAGATCGCACTCGGTTAGCTGAGCCAGAACCTCGCGAGCGCGGGGTCCGGCGAGATTAATCGCCGATCGTGCGCCCGTCAGATTGACGATGCCGCAGTTCAACTGCCACATCGTATTCAGCCGCGACAGTTCGCGATAGATTGGCGCAGCACCCGACGTGGTGGTGGTGAAGTAGAAATGCTCTGGTCCAAGTCGCGCAATCACGCCATCGTCGATGACCACGCCCGCTTCGTCCAGCATCACCGCGTAGCGCGTCATGCCGACCTTTAAGCTGCTGTAGCGTCCGGTGTAGACGCGCTCCAAAAATTCAGCCGCATCGGGACCGCGAATTTCCAGTTTTCCCAGCGTGCC
>NZ_JACJPG010000159.1 GCF_014695955.1 Leptolyngbya sp. FACHB-36
TCGCTCGTTCAGTAGATCAATTAATCGATGAGATGAAACACCGATCCAGGGAAAATGTCCCACGGGTGCATTCATCGTGTAGTTGAGTTCTGTATCCAATCGCCACAGCGTTCCACCTAACTCCATACCAACAGGGTTGTTGTTTGGCAGGGGTTGATTTCTGCGCCATCCGACCATTTGAGCAAAGCGTTCTACCCGTGCTTTGGGATTTTTGGAGCTTGCAACTTGCTGCCAAACACGCTGTTGTGCACTGAATCCGAATCGACCGTTACTGGCAGTTGACCAAAGGGTATCCAGAGTTCGGAGATCGTCTGAAGGAATGCGATTCAGCACTGACTTGCTACTGAAGAGAAGATCTCCTTGGGGTCCCGCTAATCGCTGAAGAATTGCACGAGTTTCACTATCGGCTGCCTGCCAATTTCGAGCTGTCAGAAGACGTTGAAGATGGCTGTAGTTGATGCGCCATTTAGAGGAATTAGAACTAGGAAGAACATCAAACGTAAAGCTGGAAACAATTTGCTGAAAGGTCTGTCCGATCGCATCTTTGGGATTTAGATAACCCACTTTTAAGCGAAACACATAGTGACCATCCGGGCTGCTAAGTAGCACATTGTTGTATTCGTAAAGCCCTGTAGAGGTGTAAGCGATCGCCGCCTGTCCAGCCACCGTGAGCGGGCGATCGTCGCTGCGGCTTAGTTCTCCTTTCCAGTAGGTCAGGGGCAATCGTTTGGGGTTGTTGTAGACTGTAATGCTGATGATAGGAGGAGTTTCAGGCAAATTAGCACGATTCAAAAAATCTGCTTGTTGCCAAACTTCTAATGCCTGTACTGGAACCGCTGGTTGTGGCGCTTGCGTTGTTTCTGATGGCGTAATCACATAGCCTTTGGGAGAAACAATGCGAAAGCCAAAGCGATCGCTCATGTAAAAAATATCGCGGCTTTGCATAGCGGCAGAACTTGCTGTAGGACTTGCTGTAGGAATGGCAGCAGCAGCTTCACCCGATCGCGATTGAGTCAGGAAAAGCAGCGGTTGAGCTGCACTACCAGCCGCTAAAAATGCTAAAAATCCAAGGGTAATAATGCGTTTCATACAGCTAGCTTGATGAATTCTACTCAACGTTTTTAACGTTTCAAATATCCTTTATATCAATTCGTAATCCGCAATACTCGCTGCGCGAGAAGCAAGCTACGGAATTGCAGAAGTTCCGTCCCATCTACGTCTTAGTGGTTTGATCGGTCGCTGGAATTTAGAGAATTGGTATTACAGGTTTTCTGTTGGAGCACGTTCCTTAGTTCTAATCAGGTTTTCTGCTAAAGTACCCGATCGAAAAGTACCGGGCTCCAAACAGCTAACGCGTTGTGGCTGAAACGTTATGGAGTCTGCTGTGGCGACTGCCCCATAAACACTACGCGAATCTGGTTACGCTGAAATATGCCTGGAACGCTGACTTGAGCAGACGCTTGAGGCATCGCCCGACACCTTGCCACCATTGATTGTTCATTGTGAGCATTCAGTGCGGTCACATAAAACGTGACCTGACGACCTCGAACTTCGGAATGCGAAACGACGGGCAGCAGCTTGTCAAGGCACCCTTGCAGCGTGAATCCCAGCGTTACTCGCGTCTCGGAACCTGTGACAGCATCTCCGAGCGGAACCCGCACGGGCTGCACGTTGGTAATCTCTCCCTTGATGGGAGACAGCCCCGTAGTGCGAGGAGGAAGCGT
>NZ_JACJPG010000016.1 GCF_014695955.1 Leptolyngbya sp. FACHB-36
CAGGCATGGTTTAAACAGTATGGGGTGTAATGGAATGAAACTGCTGTTGCCGACTGAATTTATCCCTCAGCTTGAGCCAAAATTAGCTCAACTTGATCCCGAACTGCAGTTAGCTTGGGTCAATAGCCAGGGTGAGTTTATTGGCGATCCCAGTGATGCAGAGGTCTATCTCAACTGGTTTTATCTCAAACCTGATTTGCTGCATGAGGTGTTGTCAGCCGCCCCCCAACTGCGTTGGCATCAAACCCTCAGTGCAGGCGTGAATCATATCCTCACTCCTACCTACTTACAGCGTGACATTATCCTCACCAATGGGGCTGGAACGTTTGCAATTCCAATTGCGGAGTTTGTACTGACGTATATTCTGTTCCATGCTAAAAGTCTGCCATTTTTGCTGGAACTTCAGTCCAACCATGCCTGGAAAAAGAGTATTGAATTGCCAACTCAGGAAGTATTTGATAAAACGCTGTTGATCATTGGAGCAGGCACGATTGGACAGGAAATTGCTAAACGCGCTAGTGCGTTTGGCATGCATGTTTGGGGGTCCCGTCGCCATCCTCAACCAACAGCAGGATTTGAGCGAGTAGTGGGTGGAGATGAGTGGCGATCGCTGCTTCCCGAAGCCGATTATGTGGTTTTAGCAACCCCTCTGACGCCAGAAACCCATAACCTAATCGATGCAACAGCGTTACGGGCAATGCGTTCTAGTGCGTATCTGATCAACATTGCACGGGGAGCCGTTGTGGACGAAGCGGCGTTAATTACAGCCCTAAAAGAAGGCTGGATTGCCGGAGCTGGACTCGATACGTTCCTCACTGAGCCCCTGCCACCGGAAAGCCCTTTCTGGTCCCTGCCCAATGTGTTTGTGACGCCACACTGTTCTGGATTTTCACCTCGAATTGTGGAACGGGCGATCGCGCTGTTTCTCGACAACTTAAATCGCTACCGCGCAGGTCAGCCCTTGCGGAATGTAGTAGACAAAACTCTTGGGTATTAAGCACTATGACACTTAAACGCCGCGATGTATTGCTTGGCTTGACCAGTTTGGGCTTACCCATCCTGGCTGCAAGCTGCACAAACAATTCCTCCAATTCGACAACGCAAAGCAGCCCTTCGAGTGGTCAAGCAGCGTCTCCGGCATCTAGTACGTCGTCGGGAAGTGGTCCGGTGCGGATTGGCTATCAGAAATCGACGATTATGTTAAAGTCCAGAGGCACGATCGACAAGCGGCTCAACTCAGAAGGCGTGCAGGTGGAATGGAAAGAGTTTCCGGCGGGACCTCCCTTGCTGGAAGCCTTAAATGCTGGAGCGATCGACATTGGTCCGGTCGGGGAATCGCCACCGATTTTTGCTCAGGCTGCCGGAGCGAACTTAGTGTATGCCGCCTCCATTGCGCCTAATCCCAAAGGCTCTGGTGTACTGGTGCGCGAAGATTCGCTGATTAAAGCCGTAACCGATTTGAAGGGTAAAAAGGTGACATTTGCCAAAGGCTCCAGTGCGAACCTCTTGATCGTGCAGTTGCTGGAAAAAGACGGATTGAAATTTGAGGATATTGAACCCGTCTATCTACCGCCTGCCGATGCCCGCGCTGCTTTTGTGCAGGGAACCGTGGATGCCTGGGTGATTTGGGACCCATTTTTTGCGGCAGGCGAAACCGGGATCAAGTCTCGCGTGGTTGCCAATGGTGAAGGGGTAAACAGGATTGGTGGCTATTACATTGCCTCACGTCAGTTTGCGACAGAACGACCAGCAATTTTGAAGGCACTGCTGGAGGAGGTGCGGGATTTGGAGGAGTGGTCCGGTAAAAATCGAGATGAGGTCGCTGAGGTGCTGACCAAGGCGTTGAAGCTAGATGCGACAGCCGTTAAAACAGCCACTGATCGCCGCCAGTTTGGGTTGAGACCTGTCACAGATGATTTGCTGGCAGAACAGCAAAAAGTCGCGGATGTCTACTATCAACTGAAACTGATTCCAAAACCAATCAAAATTAGCGATACGGTTTTGCCTCCTGATAAAGTAGCAGCCTACGCACTCAGTTAACCGTCTCTTGCAGCAACTGTGAGTGCAACACATTTGCACCTCTAGATAGAATGCCAGATCAGATTATTCAGAACCAAATTGAGTACTATCGTGCTCGATCGCAGGAGTATGACGAATGGTTTTATCGTCAAGGGCGATTCGATCGCGGCTTAGACCTGAATCAGCAGTGGTTTGACGAAGTTACACGTGTCAAACACGCTCTACATCAATTGGGAAGCGTCGATCGCATTCTGGAGTTAGCGTGCGGTACAGGAATTTGGACTCAGGAATTACTCACAATTGGCAATCAGATCACGGCGATCGATGCCTCTCGTGAAATGATTGAAATCAATCGCCATAAGCTAGGGAATTCTCCTCAGGTCATCTATCAACAACGCGATGTATTCACCTGGGAACCTGAGCAGCAATATGATCTGGTATTCTTTTCCTTCTGGCTCTCTCATGTTCCACCCGATCGTCTCAGCCCATTTCTACAAACAGTTGCTCAAGCGATCCGATCGGGTGGACACCTGTTTATGATTGACTCGCGCTTTGAACCCACGTCTACAGCCAAGAACCATGTGCTGGTTGATGACGGTAGTATCTATAAAACGCGCCAATTGAATGACGGGCGAGAATTTCAAATCGTCAAAATCTTTTATCAACCCGATGAGCTACAGCAGCAGTTAGCCGCGATCGGGATTGATGCCGAAGTGAGGGTGACGGATCACTACTTCATTTATACGCTTGGAACAAAAGTTTAGTTAGAACGAGAGTAGTTTGTATGGGCAAAATTCAGGCAGTAGTTGTTGATCCAAGTGTTCCGGGACGGTTAGCGCTGCACGAGGTGGATCTCCCTACCCCTGCACCCAATGAAGCGTTGATCCGAGTAGCGGCAATCTCGTTAAACCGGGGTGAAATCCGACGATCGATCATTGCCGAAGCCGGTTGGCGACCGGGATGGGATTTGGCAGGGGTGATTGAAACCCCCGCATCTGACGGCTCCGGACCCTCCGCAGGAACGCGAGTCGTGGGATTTGTCCGGGCTGGTGGCTGGGCTGAAGTGGTGGCTGTACCGACGAATGCGATCGCCGCACTGCCCGATGCCGTTTCTTTTGCCCAAGCGGCGACGTTACCTGTGGCTGGACTCACTGCCTATCACGCCCTGAAACAAGGAGGGTTACTCCTGGGTAAATCAGTTCTCATTACAGGGGCATCAGGAGGTGTCGGTAACTTTGCCATTCAATTGGCGCGGTTATCTGGCGTAGAGGTGATTGCCCACATTCGGCAACCGGACCAGGAAGACGTAATCAAAACCGCAGGAGCGCATCAGGTTGTCATCGGTACAGACCTGCCACTCAATCATGAGTCTCCCTATGATCTGATTCTGGAATCAGTGGGAGGCAAAACCCTCACGGCGGCTCTGGGTTCGATCGCCCCTGATGGAGTAGTCGTATTATTTGGTACTTCTGGTGGAACAGAGGTAACATTCGATGCTCAGCGATTCTATGGTGTCAGCAGTGGAGCAAGTTTGTATGCGCTGATATTGTTTAACGAGCTGAAGCAGGAATCCGCAGCAGTTGGGTTGAATCGCCTGTTAAAATTGGTTGCTAGCGGTCAGTTAACACCTCAAATTTCGGTAGAAGCTCCTTGGACTGAGGTGGCAGATTTGGCACAACAATTGCTCGATCGGCGTTATCCAGACAAAGCCGTCTTACATGTTGCAAAGTGAGTTAGTGATTCGACTGGCGCAGGCTGAGGGTGCGGAGCGGATTGCCCTACTGTGTGGGCAACTAGGTTATGCTGCCTCCATATCCGCCGTGCAGGAACGCCTAACTCTGCTGGAAACTGATCCAGACCATGTAATTTACGTTGCCGATCTGCCAAATGCACGCGTCATCGCGTGGATTCAGGTGTGCATCGTGACCGTTCTAATCGTCGGGCGGCAAGCTGAGATTTATGGGCTGATTGTGCAAGAAGAGTATCGCGGAGATGGAATTGGGCGATTACTGCTCCAGTGGGGAGAGCACTGGGCACGACAGCAAGGCTGGGACACGATCGCGGTGCACTCTAATGTGATCTGGGATCAAGCCCATCGCTTTTACGAGAAGGCTGGATATCGACGGTTTAAAACTCAAGCAGTCTTTCGGGTTGTGTCGCAAGAACTTATAAAGGACAAACGATCGGTATCGTCTGCATTTCCTTAAGCGTCGGCTTCAGGTGG
>NZ_JACJPG010000160.1 GCF_014695955.1 Leptolyngbya sp. FACHB-36
CAACGCGACATCCAGCCGTGGCTAGGTCAGGAAATTACAGCGGCTGTGACGACGCTGGACCTCGATCGCGACACAGACAACGGTCGCCAAGCTGGATATCTGCTGGCAGTGGCCACCAAAGACCCAGAGCGATCGCGGGAGTTTCTGCAACTGTTCTGGCAGAAACGCGCCTTAGCGGGCGCCGATCTGGTGTTCGAGCAGTACAAAGGCGTGAAGCTGATTTATGGCAGCGGGAAGGCAGTGACGGAGGTGGGAAAAGATGCGACCCGCCCCACGTCCTCGTTGGCTAGCGCGGTTGTTGGCGATCGCTTCGTGCTGTTTGCCAATCATCCGAAGGTGCTACGGGATGCAATCAACAACGTGCAGGCTCCCGATTTAAACCTCAGCAGCGCCACGTTCTATGAGCAGGCGCTAGGGACGCTGGAGCAGCCTCGAATTGGGCTGAGCTTCGTTAATGTGCCTCGCCTAACAAGTTGGGCAGCCGGAGTGCGCGATCGTCCAGCCGATGCCCAGCCAGCGACCGCTCAGCCGCCTGCTCAACTGTTGACGATCGCCCTGACGCTCGATCAACGGGGACTCGCGGCAGAAACCGCTCTGCTGTCGCCCAACGACCCGCCCGAAACCGTGTCGCCGCCGCTGTCTAAACCAGTCGGTGCTCTGCAATACGTGCCCGACTTTAGCCCGATTTCAGCGTCCGGCAGCAACCTAAATCAGCTATGGACGGGGCTGTCTCAACAGCTGAAGGGATACGGTGCGGTGGCTCAACTGGTCGATCAGTCGCTGGCGGAGTTGCAGGATCGCTGGAAGCTGGATTTGCGCGACGATGTGTTTGATTGGGTGACGGGGGAGTACGCGCTAGGCTTGCTGCCTGTCGCCAGCGCTCAATCTTCAGCCAAATCGGTTCCGGCTCCGGCAGATTGGGTCTTTGTGGCACAGCGATCGGACCCTGCTGCTTCAGAAGGGATTGCACGGCTGGATGCGATCGCTCAGCAGCAGGGACTCAGCGTTGGCTCGATTCAGCTCGGCGCCCAAACGGTAGCCGCGTGGACGCGCTTGAGCACCGCTGCAAAGCCGTCGTCGAACCCACTGGCGCTGCAGGCACAGGTGCAGGGTGTACATGCCACCGTGGGCAACTACGAGCTGTTCACTACGTCGCTGGCGGCGATGGATCAGGCACTCAAGGCGATGGAGCACTCACTGGCAACAAACGATCGCTTTCAGGCGGCGATCGACCCCCTGCTTCAGCCGAATGACGGCTATTTGTATCTGGATTGGATCGCCAGTCAATCGTTTCTAGAGCGTCAGTTTCCGCTACTAAAGGTGATTAAGCTGGCAGGCAAACCGATCGTGGATCATATTAAGTCGCTAGCCATTACGAGCTACGGACGCCAATCGGGTGTACAGCGCGGCGGCGTCTTTATTCGGCTGGGCGGACTCGGTGATTAAACGATCCTGAGGCGCAGAGTTAGAACGTGACTTAAGCGCTAGCCCTTGGGCAATGTTGGCAGCAGAATCTCTAGTAATTACTGATACCAGTTCTCTAAATTCCAGCTACAGGTCAAACACTAAAGCGTAGGCGGACTCAAGCTTCTGCAATTCCGAATTGCGAATTGATATTACCCATTAAAACTTATTCACTGAAACAAAGGGATTAGCAAATGCTAATCCCTCGTTGCCACTTAAATCTGTAAGCAGCGATTTGAATTCCACCTTTGTTGAGTTCGTTGCTAAACCGCCAGATATTTGTGAACAAGGGCGTCGTTTAGCTCCGAGGTCCGCCCTTGGGCGACGATCGCGCCTTTCTCCATCATGAAAAATTTCTGAGCAAGCCGACGAGCAAAGTCGATTTTTTGCTCCACAACTAAAACAGTGATGCCCTTTTCTTCGTTGATTCGTCGCAGCGTTGCTTCAATTTCTTGAACGATCGACGGTTGGATACCCTCCGTTGGTTCATCTAGCAGCATAATTTGCGGGTTGCTCAACAAGCCACGCGCGATCGCCAACTGTTGCTGTTGCCCACCACTCAACAGTCCGCCCTGCCGCTTGAGATGCTGCTTCAACATCGGGAAGAACTCAAACACTTCGTCAATTCGATTTGACTTCTGCCGATTCGCGGTCAAACCCAATTTAAGGTTATCCAACACAGACAAATAGGGAATAATTTCCCGACCTTGAGGAATGTAGGAAATTCCATAGCGAGCGCGTTTGTAGGTGGGAACCTTAGCAATTTCGTCAGCATCAAACACAATGTTGCCGGACACAACTTTGTTTAAGCCAATCACGCTACGCAACAGAGTCGTTTTGCCAACGCCATTGCGCCCCAACAAGCAGGCAATTTCTCCCTTGTTGATCGCTATATTCACGTTGAACAAAACAGGCGTTAGCCCGTAAGAAACTGTCACATCGGACAGTTCAAGCAGCGGCATCGATTCTTTCACGACCTAAATACACCTCAATAACTTTGGGATTTGACTGTACATCGCGCACGGAGCCTTCGGTCAGTTTTTCACCCTGGTGCAATACGACAATTCGCTGAGCAATTTGTTTTACGAACTCCATGTCGTGTTCAATCACAACAACCGAGTGAGTTTGTGAAATGCTCTTGATGATTTCTCCAGTTAGATGCGTCTCATCAGGCGTCATGCCCGCTGTGGGTTCATCTAACAGCACGATCGACGGGTCTTGAGCCAGCACCATGCCAATTTCCACCCACTGCTTTTGACCGTGAGACAGAGAGGCGACTTTGGTGAAGGCTTTGTCGAGCAAGCCAACGCGATCGAGCACGAGTTCAATCTTTTCTCGTTTGCCGCTCGTTAGCTTGGCTCTGATCGACGCGAGTACGCTATGAGTTCCCTTCAGCGAGAGCAGAAGATTTTCAAATACGGTCAGCTCGTTGTAGACGTTTGGGTTCTGAAACTTCCGCCCGATGCCCAATCGAGAAATTGCGTACGGACTCTTATTGGTAATTTCTTGTCCCTGATAGTAGACGTGTCCAGAAGCAACGGGTGACTTGCCGACGATCGCGTCCAATAACGTGCTTTTTCCGGCGCCATTGGGTCCAATAATCGTCACGATCTCCCGATCACCAACTTCCAAATCCACGCCTTTCAGAGCCTGGAAACCAGAAAACACTACTTTGAGCGATCGTACAGATAAAACAGCTTCTTGCGGCTCCACATTTACCTCACTAATGGACGAAATTGTTGCGATATGCGCCTTTCGGATTCAATTGGACCTAGACTATCATCGCCAAATCACTGTCTGCTGTTATCTAGCGATCAAATCTAAAAACATTCTGCGGTGATCGATCTTTACGACCAGACTCGGTTAAAGATCCGCTTGCGTCAGCACTCATTAGATGCCCGTTTTGCGATTAGTCTTTGCTTGCTGGCTCTTTTGATGGCTGGATCGCGATCGATCAAACAAAGTATGACCAAGCTGTTGAACTAGATTTTGCAGCGGAGTGTACCAATCAAACAGGCTGGCTCGAACAAACCCTGCGGCTGAATTGGAGCGCACGATCGCCCCGAGACGAGTGGAATCGTTCAGCTTAAACTGTTTAGGTACCAATCCCATCAAACCGTCCGGTAAAAACAGGACTACGATTAGCAGCAAAACTCCAACGACTAGCTGCCAATCTTGAGTAACGCGATCGGCATAGTTTTGCACTTGCCCTAACAGAATCGCAGCAATTACAGGACCAAACAGCGTGCCTCTGCCGCCCACAGCGACCCAGATAACAATCTGCGTGCCAAACGCTACGGCTAAATAGACAGGAGAGATGAATTTGTTCAGCGGCACAAATAGCCCGCCTGCAATTCCAGCGATCCCTGCAGATAGTGTCCAAATGAAAATCTTGAAGCTGGCAACGTCGTAGCCCAGGTATGAAATTCGCTGCTCATTCTCCTGAATCGATCGCAGGATCAAACCAAAATTTGATTGCGTTAGCCACCAGCTTGCCGCAATCACAAAAACGGTGAATACGAGAATGATGAAGTACAGCCCGATCGGGGGAATCACCAATCCAAACAGCGATAGTGAAGAGACATCTGTAATGCCATTTGTGCCGCCCGTGTAGGCTTGCTGGCTCACAAAAAAGGTGGTTAGCGCCGAGGAAATTGCCAGTGTAATGATCGTGATGTAAACGCCGCTGACTTTTGATCGGAAAATAAACCAGCCAATGATGTAGGCGAACCCAGCGGGCACGGCTACCATCGCAAACGCGGCGATCGGGAAAAATTGCAGCGGCGCGATAAACCACGGCAGCTCTTTCAATCCGTTCCACACCATGAAATCTGGCAGAGAGCCGCCATAGGTGTTGGCTGAAGCGGACAAATTCAGCTTTAGGTAGTACGCCATCGCGTAGCCGCCCAGCGTGAAGAATACCCCGTGCGCAAAGCTCAAAATTCCTGCGAAGCCCCAGACTAAATCAAGGGAAACGCCCAGCGCTCCGAACAAAAGCAGTTTTGCCATCAGATTGGTCTGGAACCCGCCTGCCACAAACGGCAGCACGACCAAAATCAGCAGCAGCACACTCGTCGTAATCAGTAATCTTTTGGGAACGGCAGCCTGCCGCAAGCGTCCCATAACCTCGGTCATCTTTCCCCCTCGCGTTAACTATTGTTCGAGTGCGTTGCTTTATGACCGCTTCTGCACGGTGAAGAGACCTTCTGGTCGGTAGCGGATCAAGACAATCACTGCCGCCAGCACAATGACTCGTGCGGCTGGGTCATTCAGCAGGTAAGCGATCGACGCATTCGACTGCCCAATCAAAAACGCACCCGCTAGCACACCCAC
>NZ_JACJPG010000161.1 GCF_014695955.1 Leptolyngbya sp. FACHB-36
CAACGCGACATCCAGCCGTGGCTAGGTCAGGAAATTACAGCGGCTGTGACGACGCTGGACCTCGATCGCGACACAGACAACGGTCGCCAAGCTGGATATCTGCTGGCAGTGGCTACCAAAGACCCAGAGCGATCGCGGGAGTTTCTGCAACTGTTCTGGCAGAAACGCGCCTTAGCGGGCGCCGATCTTGTGTTTGAGCAGTACAAAGGCGTGAAGCTGATTTATGGCAGCGGGAAGGCAGTGACGGAGGTGGGAAAAGACGCGACCCGCCCCACGTCCTCGCTGGCTAGCGCGGTTGTTGGCGATCGCTTCGTGCTGTTTGCCAATCATCCGAAGGTGCTACGGGATGCGATCAACAATGTGCAGGCTCCAGATTTAAACCTCAGCAGCGCCACGTTCTATGAGCAGGCGCTAGGGACGCTGGAGCAGCCTCGAATTGGGCTGAGCTTCGTTAATGTGCCTCGCCTAACAAGTTGGGCAGCCGGAGTGCGCGATCGCCCAGCCGATGCCCAGCCAGCGACCGCTCCGCCGCCTGCTCAACTGTTGACGATCGCCCTGACGCTCGATCAGCGGGGACTCGCGGCAGAAACCGCTCTGCTGTCGCCCAACGACCCGCCCGAAACCGTGTCGCCGCCGCTATCTAAACCAGTCGGTGCTCTGCAATACGTGCCCGACTTTAGCCCGATTTCAGCGTCCGGTAGCAACCTAAATCAGCTATGGACGGGGCTGTCTCAACAGCTGAAGGGATACGGTGCAGTGGCTCAACTGGTCGATCAGTCGCTGGCGGAGTTGCAAGATCGCTGGAAGCTGGATTTGCGCGACGATGTGTTTGATTGGGTGACAGGGGAGTACGCACTAGGCTTGCTGCCTGTCGCCAGCGCTCAATCTTCAGCTAAGTCGGTTCCGGCTCCGGCAGATTGGGTGTTTGTCGCACAGCGATCGGACCCTGCTGCTTCAGAAGGGATTGCACGGCTGGATGCGATCGCTCAGCAGCAGGGACTTAGCGTTGGCTCAATTCAGCTCGGTGCCCAAACGGTAGCTGCGTGGACGCGCTTGAGCACAGCCGCAAAGCCGTCGTCGAACCCGCTGGCGCTTCAGGCACAGGTGCAGGGTGTACATGCCACCGTGGGCAACTACGAGCTGTTCACTACGTCGCTGGCGGCGATGGATCAGGCGCTCAAGGCGATGGAGCACTCACTGGCAACAAACGATCGCTTTCAGGCGGCGATCGACCCGCTGCTTCAGCCGAATGATGGCTATCTGTACCTGGATTGGATCGCCAGTCAGCCGTTTCTAGAGCGTCAGTTTCCGCTACTAAAGGTGATTAAGCTGGCAGGCAAACCGATCATGGATCATATTAAGTCACTAGCCATTACGAGCTACGGACGCCAATCGGGTGTACAGCGCGGCGGCGTTTTTATTCGGCTGGGCGGACTCGGTGATTAAACGATCCTGACGCACAGGGTTAGAACGCGACTTAAGCGCTAGCCCTTGGGCAATGTTTGCAGCAGAATCTCTAGTAATTACTGGTGCCAGTTCTCTAAATTCCAGCTACAGATTAACCACTAAAGCGTAGGCGGACTCAAGCCTCTGCAATTTCGAGTTGCGAATTCCGAATTCCGAATTGATATTACCCATTAAAACTTATTCACCAAAACAAAGGGATCAGCCTTTGCTGATCCCCCATCTCCACTCAAATTCACAAGCTGCTATTTGAATGTCTCCACGTTTGTTGAGTTTGTCTTTAAACCGCCAGATATTTGTGAACAAGAGCGTCGTTTAGCTCCGAGGTGCGTCCTTGGGCGACGATCGCGCCTTTCTCCATCATGAAAAATTTCTGAGCAAGCCGACGGGCAAAGTCGATTTTTTGCTCCACGACTAAAACAGTGATGCCCTTTTCTTCGTTGATTCGTCTCAGCGTTGCTTCAATTTCTTGAACGATCGACGGTTGGATGCCCTCCGTTGGTTCATCTAGCAGCATAATTTGCGGGTTGCTCAACAAGCCCCGCGCGATCGCCAACTGTTGCTGTTGCCCACCACTCAACAGTCCGCCCTGCCGCTTGAGATGCTGCTTCAACATCGGGAAGAACTCAAACACTTCGTCAATTCGACTCGACTTCTGCCGATTCGCGGTCAAACCCAGTTTAAGGTTATCCAACACAGACAAATAGGGAATAATTTCCCGACCTTGAGGAATGTAGGAAATTCCATACCGAGCGCGTTTGTAGGTGGGAACCTTGGCAATTTCGTCAGCATCAAACACAATGTTGCCGGACACAACTTTGTTTAAGCCAATCACGCTACGCAGCAGAGTCGTTTTGCCAACGCCATTGCGCCCCAACAAGCAGGCGATTTCTCCCTTGTTGATCGCTATATTCACGTTGAACAAAACAGGCGTTAACCCATAAGAAACTGTCACATCGGACAGTTCAAGCAGCGGCATCGATTCTTTCACGACCTAAATACACCTCAATAACTTTGGGATTTGACTGTACATCGCGCACGGAGCCTTCGGTCAGTTTTTCACCCTGGTGCAATACGACAATTCGTTGAGCAATTTGTTTTACGAATTCCATGTCGTGTTCAATCACAACAACCGAGTGAGTTTGTGAAATGCTCTTGATGATTTCTCCAGTTAGATGCGTTTCATCAGGCGTCATGCCCGCTGTGGGTTCATCTAACAGCACGATCGACGGGTCTTGAGCTAGCACCATGCCAATCTCTACCCACTGCTTTTGACCATGAGACAGAGAGGCAACTTTGGTGAAGGCTTTGTCGAGCAAACCAACGCGATCGAGCACGAGTTCAATCTTTTCTCGTTTGCCGCTCGTTAGCTTGGCTCTAATCGACGCGAGTACGCTATGAGTTCCCTTCAGCGAGAGCAGAAGATTTTCAAATACGGTCAGCTCGTTGTAGACGTTTGGGTTCTGAAACTTCCGCCCGATGCCCAATCGAGAAATTGCGTACGGGCTCTTGTTGGTAATTTCTTGTCCCTGATAGTAGACATGTCCAGAAGCAACGGGTGACTTGCCGACGATCGCGTCCAATAACGTGCTTTTTCCGGCGCCATTGGGTCCAATAATCGTCACGATCTCCCGATCACCAACTTCCAAATCCACGCCTTTCAGAGCCTGGAAACCAGAGAATACCACTTTGAGCGATCGTACAGATAAAACAGCTTCTTGCGGCTCCACATTTACCTCACTAATGGACGAAATTGTTGCTATATGCGCCTTTCGGATTCAATTGGACCTAGACTATCACCGCGAAATCACTGTCTGCTGTTATCTAGCGATCAAATCTAAAAACATTCTGCGATGATCGATCTTTACGGTCAGACTCGGTTAAAGATCCGCCTGCGTCAGCACTCATTAGATGCCCGTTTTGCGATTAGTCTTTGCTTGCTGGACCTTTTGATGGCTAGATCGCGATCGATCAAACAAAGTATGACCAAGCTGTTGAACTAGATTTTGCAGCGGAGTGTACCAATCAAACAGGCTGGCTCGAACAAACCCTGCGGCTGAATTGGAGCGCACGATCGCCCCGAGACGAGTGGAATCGTTCAGCTTAAACTGTTTGGGTACCAATCCCATCAAGCCGTCCGGTAAAAACAGGACTACGATTAGCAGCAAAACTCCAACGACTAGCTGCCAATCTTGAGTAACGCGATCGGCATAATTTTGCACTTGCCCTAACAGAATTGCAGCAATTACAGGACCAAACAGCGTGCCTCTGCCGCCCACAGCGACCCAAATAACAATCTGCGTGCCAAACGCTACGGCTAAATAAACGGGAGAGATAAATTTGTTCAGCGGCACAAATAGCCCGCCTGCAATTCCAGCGATGCCCGCAGAGAGTGTCCAAATGAAAATCTTGAAGCTGGCAACGTCGTAGCCTAGGTACGAGATTCGCTGCTCATTCTCCTGAATCGATCGCAGGATCAAACCAAAATTTGATTGCGTTAGCCACCAGCTTGCCGCAATCACAAAAACGGTGAATACGAGAATGATGAAGTATAGCCCGATCGGGGGAATCACCAATCCAAACAGCGATAGCGAAGAGACATCGGTAATACCATTTGTGCCGCCCGTGTAGGCTTGCTGGCTCACAAAAAAGGTGGTTAGCGCCGAGGAAATTGCCAGCGTAATGATCGTGATGTAAACGCCGCTGACTTTTGATCGAAAAATAAACCAGCCAATGATGTAGGCGAACCCAGCGGGCACGGCTACCATCGCAAACGCGGCGATCGGGAAAAATTGCAGCGGCGCGATAAACCACGGCAGCTCTTTCAATCCGTTCCACACCATGAAATCCGGCAGAGAGCCGCCATAGGTGTTGGCTGAAGCGGACAAATTCAGCTTTAGGTAGTACGCCATCGCGTAGCCGCCCAGCGTGAAGAATACCCCGTGCGCAAAGCTCAAAATTCCCGCGAATCCCCAGACTAAATCAAGGGAAACGCCAAGCGCTCCGAACAACAGCAGTTTTGCCATCAGATTGGTCTGGAACCCGCCTGCCACAAATGGCAGCACGACCAAAATCAGCAGCAGCACACTCGTTGTAATCAGTAATCTTTTGGGAACGGCAGACTGCCGCAAGCGTCCCATAACCTCGGTCATCTTTCCCTCTCGCGTTAACTATTGTTCGAGTGCGTTGCTTTATGACCGCTTCTGCACGGTGAAGAGACCTTCTGGTCGGTAGCGAATCAAGACAATCACTGCCGCCAGCACAATGACTCGTGCGGCTGGGTCATTCAGCAGGTAAGCGATCGACGCATTCGACTGCCCAATCAAAAACGCACCCGCTAGCACACCCAC
>NZ_JACJPG010000162.1 GCF_014695955.1 Leptolyngbya sp. FACHB-36
TTCCAGCGACCGATCAAACGACTAAAACCTTGACCAAATCAAGCGTTTACAATTCCAAATTCCGAACTCCGAATTCCGAATTAGCATTACTCATCTGTCCACGTCGATCGCCAAGCGGCTTGTGCTTCGGCAACTGCTCGCTCGCGCTGCTTTTTCTGATACTCGCGTCCTAGCGTTTTGAGCCGCGCAGTCAAGCTGCGAATCTGCGTCCGCGCCGCTGTGACTAATGTATCGGCAAACTCAATTTCCGCCAATCGTAGGTAAATTGCCACGATGTGCATCACGGCGTGCCCTTTGGCGTCGGACTTGGGCTTGTCTCTGTCGGCATCATCCACCGTTTCGACCAGCATGGTCAGCAGATTGGGTGTGCTGCCTGCACCCTCCGCTGCATCTGCTTTTGCCGCCGCTTCTAAGACGGGTTCTGGCAGCTTCTTCGGTAGAACATCTGCCTGCTGAAGTAGTCGGTTTGCGGCGTGAGAGGCTGTGCGGAGTTCCTCGACGATCGCCTGTTCTAGGTCGTGCTGCCACTGAGCTAGATGAGCTGGCGTAAGCGTTTCGGGCGTTGCCGCAGGCTCAGGGCTTTCCTCATCGGTTTCGGGTTCATCGAGCAAGTTTACTGGCACGATCGGCACGTGAAGCTGCGCCAAGAGTTCTTCTTGCACGTGTTGTGCCAAATGTCGGAGGGTCTGCTGCAAGTGCTGCCGTTGACTCACAGGGAGACGCAGAAATCCATCTGGGTAGCCCTGCGTGCAGACGTGGTAGCAGGCAAGAATCATTTGCTGGCTAACCGCTTGCCCTAAAGCGGTCAAATAGCTGGAGTAAGCATCGTGTAACTCGTCAGCGATCGCGGTGATCGCGGTGTTTAGTGCGGCAAGGTCTTGCTCAATCTGTGTCACCGATCCAACCATAGTTTTATGTCGTCTGATCACTCTTCCAGGATAGCGAGTCAGTCCTCTACCGGAAGTAGTGCAGCGAGGAGAAAGGCTGACATACCAGTGTTATGTTTTCAGTCCTAGCAGTGCTTTAAACTACGTTCTAATGTTACGGCTGCGTCCTTCTGTTGAAAGACGTCCAGTAGGAATTCAAACCCTATCGTAGGAACCGCAGTAGCAAAGAGCTAATGGACGATCGGGATGAATTCAGACGAACTTTACAAGCGGTATGCTGCTGGGGAGCGGAATTTTAGCCACTGCGAGTGGCAGGCTGCACGGTTAAGTGGAGCTAACTTATCTCACGTAGATTTATCGAGCAGCAAGCTAGACCGAGCCGTACTGAATGGCGCCAACCTGCGGGGAGCAAATTTGGCAGGAGCCAATCTACACGGTGCCGAGCTTTGCGATGCCGATTTAAGCGAAGCCGATCTGACGAACGCAAATTTAAGGACGGCTCTCCTGCTGAGAGCCAACTTAACCGGAGCAAAGCTAGATGGTGCTGACCTTCGCTGGGCATCCTTGCAGCAGGTAAGCCCTGCGGACCTCGACCTGAAGCAGGCGATCGTGGGAGGCACTGTTTTACCCAGAGGCTATGCGTCGAACGGTTAGCGAGACTAAACCGCCACCTTGCTCCACGCCAGATAGGGCAAACGAGCCGCTGTTGCCTCAATCTGATCTGCCTGAGCAACCAGTTGTCCGCAGGCATCCCATGTGCCAGACAGCATCATTTTTCGAGGACCGTCGCCCAGCGCGATCGCAGCGACAACGTCTCCGCACCGAACCTGCATCGCGTCCAAGTCCACCTGGATCTCACTCTGCGGATCGGCGGTGAGGCGGCTCTGCAACCGTGCGGCAGTTTCAGGATCGACCGTGACGCAGGGAATGCCCATTGCCACGCAGTTGCCAAAGAAAATCTCGGCGAAGCTCTCTCCCACGATCGCCTGGATGCCCCATTTAGAGAGCGCTTGTGGCGCGTGCTCTCGACTGGAACCGCAGCCAAAGTTACCGTTTACCACGAGCACGGTTGCGCCTTGGTACTGCGGTTGGTCGAAGGGGTGCTCTCCATTGAGGGCAGCGCGATCGTCGGCAAACGCCTGCTCACCCAATCCATCGAAGGTGATGCAGCGCAAAAACCGAGCTGGAATAATCCGATCGGTATCGATATCGTTGCCGTGTAGAGGAATTCCGCGTCCCAAAACTGTCTTGACTTCGCTGACCATAGTTCTGCCGTTCGTTTAGAGTTTTTAGTATAAAACAGGGATGCGCTGCAATGAGGCTACATGCTGCGATCTGGGGCAAACGCACCTAAAACAGCGGCGAAGAAAGGAAGAGGGCGATCGGCGCAATGGAGCTGCCGCGTCGCCCTTATTGCGCGATCGCTTATTCGCGTCGCTCTCGTGCACGTCTGCGCGTCAGGATGCTCATGACTTCTCCGGAAGTCGGGGCGGGTAGCAGTTTGCTCCACGCGCCCACTTGGGCAAAGCCGCGTCGATGTAATTCGTGCACGGTTTCGCGCACGCCTTCAGGACTGCTGATAACGAGAACGCGCACTTCTTCCCAAGCGTCAGAAGGTTGACGATCGGGTAGCGGCGCACCGGGATCGATCGGCGGCAGCGATGACAAAAACGCTCGTAGCATGATTGGGATCTCCTGTATTTCACGTTGAGGAAATCCCAAAAACTCAGCCACCCCACGACACAAGGAAGCAAGGTGGCTAGGAGAATGCTAAGATCCGCCCTTAGCCACCGTGACTGCCACTAACAGTCTCGGAGGTTAGCTACCCTTTGCTGCTTGCAACAGCGCTGGGTAGCGTCGCTGAATTTTTGGGAATACGGGCTGCATGTGAGAGAACACACTTGCAACCTTAGTCAGTGAGAATAACGGGAGTGCGGGTGTTCCGTCAATCCCTTGGCTGGAGAGCTGGAGAGTTTGAAATTGGGAGGGAGGGACGATCGGTTGAGGGGATCTCAAAAAATACGGAGGTCTTCTCGATAATGTCCCATAGCGGAGATATCATGAGACAAAAGTCTCGATATTGCTCTTTACAGGGTGAATACACAGACAAAAGTCTTGGTAATGTTCCAATCAGGACGTTATCAAGACTTTTGTCTGTGTAATAAGTTGTTCGACTGCATAATCTATTGGCAGTTAGTTCACGTAACAATATCTATTTACAGTTGATGCCCCTAGAAGTGTTGGTGGTTTTCATCAAATCTGTATAGTAGGAAAAATATGCTGCAATAAGGCTAATCATGTCTGACAAAGCTTGAAGTATATTTGTTGCTGTAGGATTCATATCTAGGTATGCCGTACTTTAAGTATCGCGGTAAAAGAAAGTACGAATATGAACTAGCTAGTGGGCAGTTCAACCGTGAAAATCTTGATCCAGATTCACGTCAGGTTTTTGATGTGCTTCGTGACCTGGGGGTAAAAGTTATCTATTGCAGATATAACGGGGGAGGTGATGAGGGATTCGCTCATTTTAGTGGAGTTAAGCTTGAGGATAGAATCATAGAGTTCGACGACCTCAAGTACCAACTTGCAGAAGGTTCACTTGGTAGTAAAACATCTCAATACTTACGCAGTTACTATCACTCTCTGGGAGAACCGTCTCCAGAGCAGCGTGTGGAGTTTTTTCTTGACTTGTTAGCGAGTTCATTAGCAACTTTCTTACTTGGTCAAGGTTACGGCACTGGTGAATACTCAATGAAAGGTTCCTTTAGAGCAAATCTTGAAACCGGAGAGATCACCGATGAACAGAGGCAGTAAGGTAGTAATCCTATGACTCATTCTTGGTACCACTCAATTCGTTCAGCAGATCTCTTTGGTGGTGTTCCCGAAGATTACCTAAATATTCACAACTGGTTTGATGAGACAAAAGCTTTTCTACCCGATTTGCGCCATCGCGCTCTACGCCATCATGCAGAAGGTATTTTCCTTTGTGAGCAAGTTTTTGGGATTACTATCGAAAACACTGTTAGACAGAAGATTCCTGTTCGTCTCATCGCGGAACAACATATCCAGGATGATCTAGGTTGGATTCCAACTGTAGAAGACTGGCTTTGCAATCTTGAAGTTCAACCCTGGATGACTCAAACTCCTTTTCAGCCCCTGAAAAAGAGTATGTTAAATAACAAACTTGAGCCGTCATCACAGTCGAACAATCCTGGTGCAGCGGATTGAAAGAGGCTACTGATGCTTAGCTCAAGGTTATTTGCAACCGCTGACCGGAACCATTAGGCAGAGCAAACGGATCTAACTTGCTTGGAGAATAACAGTTGTGTTTTGGGTAGTCGATTCCACTATCAGTCGTCAAATTACTTCTCAATAAGCCCTAACTGTTGAGAAGTAATTTGGCAAGAAGGGCGAAATTGTTGCTTGTTGACATGATGCGTTTGCCCTGCACGATCGACAACCCGTGCAGACATCACCGCTCAATACGTTCAGTTCTGAACGATCGATCCTGTGAGACTAACGGCAGGTCGCAGCAGCGTCACGCGGCGGCTATCGACCACCATCGTCCAAAAGCCACGATCGGTCAGCGTTTGCAGAATCGAGTTTGCCGTCGTCTGGTCGCCTGTGTAAATTGCCAGCAGGTACGGACGCTGACCGTAGGACACCAGCCCAACGTCTTTTCCAAGAATTTGCTGGATTTGCCCCGCCAGTTCTGGGCGACTGAAGAAATCCACCAACACCGCGAAACCCGCGCCGAGCGGTTGAGGATTGTAGCGCGATGACGTGCGAGCAGCCGTTTGCTGAGGTGCGGCTGTTGGCTGCGGTGGGGCAGATGCAGACGGAGCCTGAGACGGAGCCTGTGGTGTCGTTGGCATTTGCGGCGGGGCAGCAGAAATCGGAGGAGGCGCATCCGAAGGACGAGCGACGAAAGCAGACAGCCCTGCCGTGTCCGTAAGATATTTTGCCCACGCGCTGGCAGAATCAACG
>NZ_JACJPG010000163.1 GCF_014695955.1 Leptolyngbya sp. FACHB-36
GATCTGCCTGCGCTGACGATCGATCGGCTGACTGCAACCTTAATCGAGGTGTCTGCGGTTTTTTTCGTGCTGATTGGCATGGGGTCTTGGTGGCTAGTGCTGACGCAGGAGAGCCGGAAACTGGCGCAAGAAGAACTGGATAAGCAGAACCTACAGCTTCAGCAGGAAGTGGAAGAGCGACAGCTCGCGGAGTTGCAGCTACAGGAAAAGGCGCGACAGCTCGAACAAACGCTGCACAATTTGCGACAGGCAGAGGCTCACCTGATTCAAACAGAGAAAATGGCGGCTTTGGGCGGACTCGTTGCCGGAATTGCGCATGAGATTAATACGCCGATCGGCATTGGCGTTACGGCTGCCTCACTGCTGGCAGAAAAGACCGCCGCGCTGTCTGACTATTTCCAGCGCGGGACGATGAAGCGTTCTGAGTTAGAAAAGTTTCTGGATGTGGCGCAACAGAGTAGTCGGCTGACCTTGGCGAATCTTAACCGAGCCGCAGAACTGATTCAGAGTTTTAAGCAAGTTGCCGTCGATCAATTCAGCGAATCTCAGCGGATGTTTAACCTCAACGCTTATCTACAAGAGATTTTGCTTCAGCTTAGCCCAAAGCTTGGTTTGACAAAGCATACGATCGAGGTGCACGGCGATCGTCATCTCAGTCTCAACAGTTATCCTGGCGCATTTTCCCAAATTGTCACCAACCTGGTAATGAATTCGCTGCTTCATGCGTATGCACCCGACGATCGTGGACATATTACGCTGACTTTAAGCCAGACCGAGGAGCAAGTTATTCTTGAGTATGCTGATGATGGTCAGGGAATTCCTCCAGAAAACCTGAGCAAGATCTTTGAACCCTTCTTCACCACGAAACGGGGTCAGGGAGGTAGTGGGTTGGGATTGCACATCGTCTATAACCTGGTCACTCAGAAGCTAGACGGAACGATTCAGTGCGAGAGTCAGCCGTTTGAAGGAACCCGGTTTGTCATCAGGCTGCCAAAAACCTAAGCGTTTTTACAGAAGGCTGGTCCATGTCGAGCAACGCCCAAAACCCTCTCCCTGACTCTCAAGACGATGAGGTTATTTTTGCTCAGGAGGATGAGTTCCCATCTGCTGAAGAAGCCGAGTTAAACCCACTTAAGGAACGCTGGAAAATCTTAATCGTCGATGATGATGTTGAAGTTCATGAAGTGACCAAGCTGTCTCTGAGTGACTTTGCCTTTGAGAATCAGTTACTCAGCTTTGTTAGCGCTTACTCGCTGCGAGAAGCAAAACAGCTAATCCAAGCGCATCCAGATACCGCCATTATTTTTCTGGATGTGGTGATGGAAACCGAGAATGCGGGCTTGGAATTGATTCAGTATGTCCGGGAAGAGTTGGGCAACTTGGCTGTCCGAATCATTTTGCGAACGGGGCAGCCGGGACAGGCTCCAGAAACAGTTTTAGTCGCCAATTACAGAATTGATGACTATAAAACCAAAACAGAGCTGACCTCCGAAAAGCTGTTTATTGTCGTGGTTACGGCGCTTAGAGCCTTTTCAACCATGAAGCAAATGCTCGAAATGAGCCAGACTCTTAAGCTGGAACTGGTGCAATATCAGCAGCTTGAGTCGGCTCTGCGGATGAGTGAACTGCAAGAGCGAGAAAAAGCCTACCAGTTAGAGCGACCGCTGCACGGACTGCAACAAGCTCAACAGCAGTCAGAGCAGCGAGAAAAGATAGAAACGCTGGGTCAATGGGTTACAGAAGTGACGCAGGATATCATCCGCGCGCCCAACGCC
>NZ_JACJPG010000164.1 GCF_014695955.1 Leptolyngbya sp. FACHB-36
GACAATACTGTAGCGTCGGTGTCGCTTGTTTCACAGCATAGGTGGCTCCGGGCACTAAAATAAACTCACTTGCACCGACATGGCTAATAGGGCTACCCCAATCATAGGTATAACCCAGTCCGGTCCAGGGTTGGAGTGCCGCCCGAATGCTTCTGAAGTACAACGTTTGATAGAACGATTGATAGTCTTGAATGCCAGCACCCGGAGTGTGACCAGTCACTTTCGGCGGGACACCGACAAAATTCAGGGGGCAGTATCGCTGCGTAATGTCTGGGTTCACACAGGGTCGAAAGAGATCATGGGGACTCACCCAGAGTTCAACAAACCGATCGTACTCCCAACTGGGATTCAGACCCAGGTATTGCTTTAAGCGAAGCGTTAAATCGGCCTCGGTAGCCTGCGGATGCTGTTGCAGATAGCGTTGACAGAAAGCTTGGACCTGTGGTGCAACTGTGACCCAGAGAAGTTGGTCTTCTCGTTTTGAACTTTGCGTGTTGGGCTTGAGATAACGCTCATAAACGCTTTGGCTTTTCCAAGTTACGACTAAGACGTGCGTTTTGGTTGAATTCCACACCAAGAGAGGATTGTCCGGTGTAATCGGAATGAGCGTATTGACATCTTCTTCCAGCTCGACAAACGCGGCATCCTGAATGGCAGCGCGATAGGCTGCTTGCAATGCGTTGTTCGAGGGGTGAGCAAGTCCGGGTAGCAGCAAAACACCTTGTGTGCATAACGCTGCTAGCAGTAAGCCCAACGCTTGGATGCCTTGCTGGCTCCGCTTGCTCGTGCTTCTAGCCAAGTGGCAACCAGGAAAAAAGTGTGCTGTTGCCTGTCGATCGGCTGCTCGTGCTTGTGATCGTAATGTCTGGTCCGTTGCCTGTGACAGTTGGCTCTGATGACAGTGCAGAGTTTTCATGGGTTTGTACCTGGCTGCGACGAGTTCTACGCGATCGCCTCTTCTGAGGATGCCCACTTGAGCACTGAATTGGCTGTGGAACCAACGCCTTACCAATTCGTAATTACGAATCACGAATTACAAATTCGTATTACTGCTTTCCCCAGGCTTCCTCCGCTTCTGCCTGCTGTTTGGTCGCTTGCAATCGCTGCCATCTGTAAGGCGACAGAATGGATCCTCTTGTATCCATACACTCTTCAGTTCTGTGTACAAATAGTCCCTGATGGCTGAAGCCCTAGCAAATTCCTAAAACCAAAATTTGCGCACTACCCAACTTAATTCACACCGCATTCCTGTAGGTTCATTAGGCAACCGCTGGAACGTGCCCCGCAACTGTCGTGCTAGAGTCTTTGCCTGTTGGGTGCCCATTCCGGCAGAGTGGGATTGCTCATCATTGTGTGTCTTTCCGTTGTCCACCACGCGAATCACTTGCTTGCCGTTTTCCTCAGCACAAATGACGGTAATGCGAGTCGTGTTGATCGCGTACTTGCCAACATTGCACAATGCCTCTTCCAGAAATCGGCAAAGGCTGCGCTTGAGCGATAGACTAAGACCGCGATCGCTCATCGGTTCAAATTTGACAATCCGGGTCCGAATCGTTTGGAAATAAGGTAATTCTCGTTCCATCGTTCGCAGATAGACTTCATACAAGATCGTATGCAGTGGCGCTTGCAGATCGAGTGCTGCATTGGAATCAAGCTGAAGGCTGGTTTCTTGTTCTAACGCTTCTCGCTGGATGACTTCGTAGACCGTACGCAGTTCTTGGTTAAGGTGCTGCAACTCTGGCAACAACGCTCGCTGCTGCGACGAGTCATCCTGCATCTGTACTTCACGCAGCATTTTTGCAAGCGTTTGTAGCGGTCCGTTATGAATCGTCGTAAACATATGATCGATCACCGCTTGGCGATCGCGTAAGCGTTCCCGTAGGTTTTGCTCGTAGCGGTAGAACGTTGCCGCTGCGAGTCCCGCTCCATTCAGCACGAGAACCATTGCGGCGGGAACCAATGGAATCCACCATCCAATCAATATTGCTCCAAACGCGCTTCCAATTAATCCCAAACAGGCTGCTGCAACCCCAAATAAAATTCGACTGGGCGATCGAGCAAATCGTCCTAACCCAATCCCCACCAGCCCCCAAGCGATAATCCAACTATATTCCCATTCGTCTGACCATACGTGCAGCAAGGGGCGATCGTCCAGCGCAGCGCTCAAAATTTGACTCGTCGCGTGAGCGTGCATTTCCACACCATTGACTAGTCCCGCGATTGGGCTGGGAATCGCATTCGAGTTGACAACATCATACTTGACGCTAACTGCCGTCAACCCAATTAGAACAATGCGCCCTCGAATCCAGTCAGGATTGACGCTCCCCGATTGAATATCTTGCCAAGAGACACGACGAAACGGGTTACGTCCCGCGCGAGGATGTAACAGGATTTGATTGCCCCCTGCATCCTCGCCGACATAGCTGCCGAAGTTTGGCTGGAATCGCGTTAGCTCAGTCTGACTAAAGCGCATCGCTGCGCGATCGCGCACGCCGTTTTCTAAACTGAGTCCTTGGTCAGACAGATACGATCGCGCTAATTGCAAAGCGAGCGAAAATCGATATTGCTTTTTCGGAGTGGATGCACCGAGCAGCCAACGCCGCACTCGCCCATCTCGGTCTGGTAAGACATCAGAAAAGCCAATTCGTTCTGCAGGCAAGCTGGGGGGAGCTGCAACACTAAATCCACCTTGTTCGGGAAGTGCCTTCTCGATCGCGATTAAATTAGGAGACTGCAATGCTTTCAGCAATGCGTCCCGTCCCGGTGGAACCGACACATCCCGCAAGAAATCGAGTCCAATCACATTGGGCTGATAGCTCTGAACCCGTTGGATAATGGTAGAAAGATCGCGATCAGGAATGGGATAGGTGCCAATTCGATGAATATCATCATCTGTGATTCCAACAATGACAATGCGTTCGTCGATGGGTTCTGCAGGGCGCGATCGCAAAAATCCATCGAATACCATTAACTCTAATGGCTGTAAAAAACCAAAAAAGCGCAGGACGACAACCCCTGTAATGACCGTCAATCCGGGTATTGCGCCAACGCGCCAAAGGGAAAGTTCTGCCCTAAGTTTTTGCCATCCCTGGGTCATCATCGCGTCCTAGTCGATCAATCCTTCTTGGCGCGATCGCATTTCCGTTTGAATTCGAATATTTTTTCCGGCGTCTGGATACACTTCGAGTGCGTCCTGAATCTTAGACCAGTAGTGCCGAACTGAGCGTTCAGAAACGTTCATCCGTTCAGCGATCGCTTTATCCTGCAATCCTTCCTGAAAGGCTAATTGCAGCACTTCTAACCATTCGGGTTTAATTTCTAATCCGGTTCGCATTTCCTTGGGAGTATACAGTAGCCCTTGCAGCGCCCAATCAACCCGCGTCACCATGTCCTTCATCGGGAGGCTTTTATCGACAATGGCAAAACCTCCTTCATGCAAGCCGATTTCAGGCTTTAGACGAACGAGCGATCGCACATGAGCACTTTGCACCACAACATGCAGGCTAGGATATTTCTTTAATAATGTTTTAAGCAGTTGAATTCCCACATCGGGACGCGCTGTTGCACCACTCCCATCCGGAATCGCTAAATCCATCACTACTAGGTCCGGAGAGACGCTTTCAATCTGTTGTAGTGCGTGTTGTGCGGATTGCGCGACCGAAATCTCAACTTCTGGATAGTGCTGACGCAGCACGGCAACCGTTCCATTCAACACTGCCTCATGATCGTCAACGACTACAAATTTCAAGCTCACCATATCGGTTCTCCCAACACTGAAATCAGATTATAAAATTTAAGCTATGACCAGCACATTGACCAGATCAAAGCTTCACACTCTTGGTGATAAGCACAAGTTCCAGCGGTTAAAAATTGCGCCGATCGCCTGAGGTGAGATAGCTCTACGATCTCATCGTGCGGTCTTTGTGAATACAAGACTTTAACGACTAATCGATGCGCATGGGTCTCTTGAGTCAGACAGGCTGAAATCGATCGCGCTGAAGGACGTTGAGTGAGGGCAAGCCGGAGAAATTCATCGATCGCTATCCATACAATGCGGCTTTGTTCATATGCATCGGGCTGCCATTGTTCGGGCATAGAGAGATCTAGAGCGACGTGGAGGTGCTGCTGCTGATGGGATTTGAGTAAATGATCGATCGCCAGCGGAAAGTTATCTTCCAGATAGGGCGGCGACAGAAAATCACTAAATCGCTGCAAGGAGTGATGCAATGCTTCCAAGGTTGTTAGCAAAAATTCTCCGTCTGCGGTGGCGATGGGGATAGAGCATAACTCGACCGCTGCTTGCTGCGCTGAGGATAACTCCAACGTGCGGCGAAGCGTAAATGCGTCTTGCAGAACGCCATTCCGAACAGCTTCCGCTTCATCAACCAGCCGTAAAACGTGCTGTCGATACCACCATCGCAACGCTTGCTGGAGACGATGCCATCTCAGAACCAACCAGCATCCTACCAATAGCAATCCGATCAATAGAAATGTGTTCACACAACGATTACCTGCCTAATGGATTACAGTGATTACCTTAATTGACTAACTACTTATATGCAATGACTGCACTACAAGGTCCTGCCAGATGCAGAACTTCGTAGCGTCTAAAACCTGCTTGCTGGCACCAACCCCAAAAATCTGCACCAGTAAAGTCAAATGCATCGCCAAATTCAATCAGCATATTGAGCGACATCAGCAACCCAAAGGCACGATTGCGCAGTTTGTTCTTGAAGTTGCATAGTAGAAATCTCCTAAGTTGACGGATTAAAGGTCTTGTTCATACCGCCTGATGGAATAACAGATCGTGTTAATTGACCCCGCGATCGACTTATGTAGGTCGTGGTGTGAACTGAAGTAATCATGCTTGTAATAGCATCGGTTCACAAGAGATTTTTGCGCCGCCTTGATTTCATAAACTAGAACTGTACCTTGCAGAAAACGGCAATGTTAACTTCACTTTCCGGTCTGTAAATTTATCAGTATCGGTCTAGGGTATTGGTGGCAGCTCCAGTAGAGTAACCGTAAAATACTCGCGG
>NZ_JACJPG010000165.1 GCF_014695955.1 Leptolyngbya sp. FACHB-36
GCCGCTGGGGTGGGTGCTGATGGTGATTGCGCTGCCCGTTGAGAATCAGCCAGCGTGGGTCGCGGTGCCCGCAGGTGGGCTGATGCTGCTGTTTGCAGGGTGGCTAGGGTGGCGCATCGTTGCCAAACTTTGGCAGTGTTGGCAAGCGCCAAAGACGCGATCGGCAACTCGATTGCTAGTGCTGTATGTGGGCGTTGTGGTGCTGGAGTTTCTGGCGATCGCTTACTTGCTTGACAAAGACCTGACGCAGGTTCCTCGCTACAACTTCATCTATTTCCCAGCGGTCTGCGCGCTACTAGGAGTGGCACTGAATGAAGCAGGCAATGAGTCAGACAGAGAGCCAGTGAGATCGGGCGATCGCTGGCGGCACATTGCACGTCGATCGTCCTCTATCGCCGGAATGACCCTGCTGGTCGGCGTTCTTAGCAGTGTCTTCGTTGTGCACAACGTCACCTTTCAGAAACCTTACTACCCCACCGAGGTTGCTCACAACTTGCAGGTAGAGCCCCAGCTACCGCTGCTGGTCGGGATGTCATACGAGGATTTGCAGGATGTAGCGCTGGGGCTGAGCTTTGCACTGGCGCTGCGGAATGATGAATTGTCCACATCTAGTCGCCAGTTTGCGTTTCTGTCGCGAGCGCATGACTACACGCATATCTGGCAGACGCTTCCATCGCTGCAACTCCCGTTCACGGCTCCCTTAAGCCTCTGGATCATCGGTCCCGGTCTACGTCGAGTTGACTTCCCGGCGCAGCTAATGCTGAGGGATCAATCGCGCGATCGCGTTCGCTGCTTGCGGGATTCGGCACACTATCACCGCATTGGCATTCCTTACCAGCGCTATCAATGCGACGCGAAATAGCTACTCGTCGATCTGCCAAAGCTCCATGGTGTAGTTCTCGTCTAACACCTTCTTTGGACGCATAATCAAAACAACTTGCCCCAGCAGCGGCACATCTGGCGCTTGAGCAAACCACTGAATTTGTAGCTGGTCTGCCTGCTCGGCGAGAAAAAAGCGATCGTCCGTCCAGTTGCGCATGGCACGGTCCACGACCACCAGTACGTCTTCTACCTTACCTGGCAGCGCGGTTGGTAGTTTATCGCTCTCAGTCAAAATTACGACTGGATCTTCTGCGGTCAGAATCACTTGCCATCCCGGTACAGGTACCCATGCCCCTGCACCAGAAAATTGCACGATGCCGAAGGGCGGGGCTTCTTCGACGATCGGCACTGCCTGCAAATCGGCTTTCGTCAGCGGCAGTTTACCAACTACGGGTAAGACTCTTGGAAGCTCCTCTTCCGAATCCAGGCGGTACACGGGCAGGCGAGGCGCGGGCGTCGTTGGTGCGACACTAAAATCGGTTAACAGTTGCTCCATTTGCTTGCGGGCGGTATCGCTGTGAGCAAAGCGCAAGCCTCTGGCAATAAGCCGCGATCGCTCCTGTAAATCGGATTTTTGCTTTGTCAACTTCCAGGCTTGATAGGCGATCGCGTCGCCCGGATGCTCGGTAAATCCTTCCGGTGCCCGACTCAGCCGCGAAAAGTCCTTGACCGACTTCACCGCTTCTCGCGCTTCGTCTAAGTCCAACCCTTTCTCTACCACAAGTTCTGCGACGGCGGCTCGTTCCGTCTCGGTGAGTATGCGCAGTTCGTACAGCACATCGCTGCCCTTGTGGCCAAAATGAGCTTTTACGGCTTCAGATGCGCCCCCGCTCATAATGCTGGCGTAAACTTGCGCTGCCACGATAATTTGATTCTGCTGAATCGGCTCAAAGCCCGTTTCCTCAAAGATGGCTTGGGGACTGTACCCCGCTTTTTGCAGTGTCTGGCACGCTTGCCCCCACTCTACCCAGCTACCTTCTTTGCGACGCAGTGATCGCAACAGCGCTTCGGCATCTGAGTTGCCAGATTGGGAAGAGTCGTGAGGAGTTTCAGTCATAGCGATCGATCCTAAAGTGCAGTTGTGGCGGTGCACGCACCACATTCTCTACCCTACACGGTTTATCGATCGTCCAGTCGCCTGATGATTGAAAAAGAGGGCGGGGCTGCTTGACGAATTACCCGCTGCACGGCATCATGGAAAACACGCTAGGGGCTATAGCACAGTTGGTAGCGCGTCTCAATGGCATTGAGAAGGTCAGCGGTTCGAATCCGCTTAGCTCCATCCTCTGAATAAAAGATTGTGGAACATGTTCTTGTGACTGGAAGCATAAGTTTGCCGTTTCGGCAAACTTATGCTTCCGATTCAGTTCGGCAAAGTTATGCTTCCAGGTTATGGATAGGCTAAAGCCAATCGCTGGGCATGGGATTGCTAAACTCCCTTCTGAGTAAGAAACGGAGACTAAAAATTAACTCAGCATTATTATTGCCTGTTCATCAGGAACACCTAATGTGAATTAGACAAAGAGGAGGGAGAGATTGAGAATCGAAGTACCAACTTAATTCTTATCTCTCCCATGACTAGCATAGACTTTGCCAGTTTAATGACGACGGTGTTCATTTTGGTAGACGACTGGTACCAACAGCAGCAAGCGACCCTGCCAGCAAAGCGTCGAGGGGCGCGGGTCCAGTTCAGTGACAGCGAAGTGCTGACGTTAGCCCTGCTGATGGACTATGTCCCATTTCCCGGTAAACCTCAGTTTTTGGGTTTCATCCGTGCCAGCTATCACAGTTGGGTTTCTCAGTTGTTGGATCAGAGCCAGTTCAATCGCCGTTCACCACAGTTAGACGGCGTGCTGGAGTCACTGCGGCGCAGTTGGGTCGAAGCATTAGGAGGGACTCAGCACATGTATTTGCTCGTGAACACCAAGCCATTCTAATCCTTGGACTCAAGCGAGACAAAAGGCGCAGTGACTTTTCGGGCAACGCCGCTCCTGGCTATTGTGCTGCCCGTCTGATTACTACTTTGGCTACAAACTGACCTTGTTGAGCACTTGGAACGGGATTCCGATTGCCTATGATTTAGCGCCTGCTAACACCGATGAGCGAGTGGCAATTGAGTCGCTTTTAGAGATGGCTCAAGGTTGTACCATCTATGGCGACAAGGGCTTCATTGACTGCGACTGGCAAATTCAGGTGCAGCAACGCATGGGCAATCAGATCTGGACGGTCTTGCGCAAAAATCAGCAATATCAGCATTCCCCCTCGCTCAATCGCTTCATCTCTAGGATGCGTCAACGCATTGAAGGGGTGTTTCATGAAATTCAGAACACCGGACGCAATCCGGAGTCGACTGCTCAACAAAACCATTAAGGGTCTGTGTGTCCATATTGCCGCTAAACTGGCTAGTCACACCCTGTGCTTATTGCTCAGAAGGCGTTTCGGCATTGACGTGCTAACCTTCGGTCAGGCGTAATCTTGCTATTCTTACTTCACATTAGGCGTTCAGGAATGATTTTTAATCTCTACTCCAACTTCTTCAGCAATTTTTCCCACTGCTTAACTTGTTGCTGAAGCATGATAGCGCGATTGCCCTCTGCTTTTCGCCCATCAAACAAATTTTGCCCTGCAAGTTCATCCAGCGAGGTCGCAATCAGTTGTTGTAAGGCTTGTTTGACGGATTCCCTATCCTCTAAGGATAAGACTGCAATTAAACGCCGTCCAACCTGCTCAACGAACTCTGACCTTGACAAACCCATTGTGGCAGCCAGTTCATCGAGTCCTCGAACTCCAGTTTGGGTCATTGACAAGCTCACTTGCCCTTTCACCTCGTTGTAGATTTCGGGTTGTCCCCTAAGTTTTTTTTGCCCTTTTTTAGGCATCAGCCTCTTCCTACAATCATATAGCAGGATTAGAGGCTACATAGCCTTTAATTCGATTAGAATTAGTAAATTAGAGGCTAAGTAGTCTCTAAAACTAGTTAAGCCAGACTTGGATTGGAAGCCCTACTCTGGCTTAACTCCCTTGTTCAGTAAGCCATCAAGTTGTCAGAGTATAGCAAAAGGGCTGTCTGCTGAAGGCTAGCGGCAGGCAGTGTCGAGTGAGGCAACGTGCTTTTGGGGATACGATGTGCTCACCTTCTCACCCAAATCAGCGTCGGCTCCGTTACCTTCGCAAGCTCCCTCTGGAACCGATGGAGTACTGCCAACGCTGGGTGAAGGCTGACCCTGCTAGGGGGTATCGGAAGGTTTGCATTAATGCGCTGGCAGAAGCAACAGGACTCAGTAGCAGGACGATCGGTAACTGGGGAGCTAATTTTGAGCGGCGACCTCGCTATGTCTTACATATTCTCCGGCAAGCAGATTTACTCAACCAGATTGAAGAACTAGAGCAACGTGATCAGGTTAATCTTTCGCTTGATTTGCTCTGTGAGTAAGTTGGTCACGATTCGTGAGTAAGTTGGCGTCTAAAGGCTTGTAAGGGATATAAGCCTTCACTATTCTGCATGTCATAGGACAATCAATCGCACACGCAATCATGCCCATTTATCTCACCCTTGAGCATCGACAGTTAAACCTGTCCCCCATGCAGCAGTCCTTGGCGAAAGCAGCAGCTAGCAGGCAAGCGATGCGCCTTCAATTTCAATCCCAACTAGCAAATATTCCTTCTACCTACACATCACTATGCCCCTTGCAGGTGGATGAACGGGTGCTGGGAAAGATGATCCGAAAGTATTCAGAGCAGTTGGTCTATCGTCCGCTGGAGGAGATCCAGCATTACTTTACTTACACCAGTGGAGCCTTCCTAGAACCTGGATATGCTCCTCTTTTCTATAGCCGTACCGAAAATCGCCTGATTACTCCCAGCAAAAGTGCGATCGCAGGGATCGGTGAGGGACTCGCAGGGTTGGTTGCTCAGCAATTATTCCGATGTCGCAAGTTAGCACGTCCAAATCACGACTACCCGGATATTGTCATGATGGGGAACGGTAAAACCTACTTGATCGAAGCGAAGGCAACAACAGGCTCCGCTAGCCAAATTCAACAAGTAATCGAAGACGAACTGGTTCGCTTGGCTGCTTACACCTCTGCTTGCTTTGAACTAGATTCCAGACCTGTCATTGGGATACTTGTAGGAACTGCGCTGCTCAGTGAAACGCAGTATCACTGTTTCATTACGGAGTTAAGCGTATGAGTACCGAGGTATTGTCCCAAGAGCGGTTTATCCTGAGTTGTGATACTGCTGGCGAAACATTGCTTAACCTGAAGACTGAGTCATGAGCTTTGCATATCGGGAAGTCCGGGTTGTTGCTTGTGGAATTTCCAATAACCAGTTGAAAATCCGCTT
>NZ_JACJPG010000166.1 GCF_014695955.1 Leptolyngbya sp. FACHB-36
AAAAAGCTGTATAGTCTTGTATTGCGCGGTACAACAATCCCAATGCATCGGATGAGCAGAACCTTGTGCTTCGTCTCAGTCGCATCTATCGCCGCTGATTGGGAACGTTAGACAATTTCACTTCATTTCACTTCAATAGGCTAGCTTCTTGAATCAGTGTAATTCTCAGCATTATCAATCTCAGAGGCGCAGCATTTGTAAAGAGATTCATCTGCGTTTCGGTTGCAGTGGTGTAGCTCTAACTCATCCGATCGGTCTTGCTGAGGCAGTTTTACAAGTCCGATTCGAATTAGAACATCAAGGGTGAGTAACCAGGCTCGCAGCATTTTACCCCTCTTAGATCGACATTGAGGGGCAGTGTATCTTAGGAAATCACTCCGGCATAAGTGCTCCTTGTCATGATTAAATCAGGAGAAATCATGAGCTGGATCATCTTGACAAAAAGCTTGAAGCCATTATTGTGAGGCTAGCTTGCCCTTCTGAACTCACTCCCATGACTCTGGTTTCTTCCGCTTCTCCCTCCATTCGCAAAATCCTGCGCTACATGGAGTTGTTTTTCATTACAACCTATCTCTGCACCGAGTTGATTAACAGCGTTTATGGGATTGCAGGTAGAACTCTTTTGCAGAAGGTCGCTTTACTATCTGTCTATCTGGTACTGAGTTATCTTTTTCCAGTTCGGGCAGCGCTTTGGATTAGACAAACCTATATCGCATCAGGCATTTTAGCGGCACTTTTAGCCAATTCACAAGGATTTGAGTTTGATTTTTTTCTGTATCTTTATATTGTTAAAGGCTGTTTTCTACTCGATCGCAAATTTGCTTTGTTTACCGCAGGTGCATCGGTTGTCGCTGCAATTCTAGTTGCAGTCTGGTCAATGCCTACCATTGTTCATGTTGAACCATTCTGGGTACTTGACCCCTCACAATCCAGGCATGTTCTTCAGTTTGCAACTGGAGCTTTATACAGTCACCTTACCGCGAGTGCTTTTATTATTCCGCTTAGTTTTGCAATTATTGGAGAACAGACCAGCCGACATCGCGCTGAAAAGCTAGCTCAACAGGTGGAAGATTTAGTCACCGCCCTAGAGCGATCGCGCATCGCCCGCGACATTCATGACTCTCTGGGGCACACGCTAACGGCACTCAGAATTCATCTATCGCTCGCTCAAAAAGCACTTCAAGACGGCAACTCTGAGGCGCTACAAGCCGTTAATACAGCTAAACTACTGGCAAACCAATCGATTGAGGAGGTGCAACAGACTGTACAAACATTACGTCGTCCCCAGTTTGATCTCAACCAGGCGATCGCAGAACTAATCGAACAACGATTGCCCAATCTTGCTTCGACCCTGGATTGCGACATTAACTTTCCCGTTTTATCGCCACAAATCAGCCATCATCTTTACTGCATTATCCGAGAAGGATTGATCAATATTCAAAAACACGCAGAGGCATCTTCAGTACAGTTGCGAGGACACGCTACGGCTGATGAAGTTCTGCTGGAATTACAGGATAATGGTCGTGGATTTGAGCTACACCAGACACAATCTGGATTTGGGTTAACAGGGATAGTAGAACGAGTCACCCTGCTGGGCGGCACTCTCAAGATCGACAGCGCCGTTGGCAATGGGACACAGATTCATATTGTAATTCCGCGATGATTCGACTCTTGGTGGTAGATGATCACTCAATCTTTCGGCAAGGTTTATCTGCATTACTGTCGATCGAAGACGATTTTGTCGTCATTGGGCAAGCCGCTAATGGGCAAGAAGCCATCGAGTTAACTGAAACGCTTCAGCCTGATGTTGTCTTGATGGACATGCGAATGCCCGTCTGCGATGGTGTAGAGGCAACTCGCGAAATTCATCGCCGCTATCCTTTCGTCCGAATTTTGATTCTCTCGATGTTTGAAGATAGCGATGATGTTCAGCGATCGCTGCAGGCGGGTGCACTCGGCTACTTGTTGAAAAATACGCCAGATGAGCAATTTGTGGGTGCCATCCGCTCGGTCTACTTGGGCTACGCTCAACTGAGTCCCTCGATCGCTCCCAAGGTCTTTGCTCGGCTTCAATGTAGCCCGCCTTCATCGGCGGTCTCAGATTCACTCCTGACGCCGCGAGAATTAGACGTGTTAAGGCTGATTGGCAAAGGAAGCAATAATCGTGAGATTGCTGAAGCGCTTCACTTAACCGAAGGAACCGTGAGAAATTACGTCACTCGAATTCTGAGTCAGCTAGGGGTGCGCGATCGCATTCAGGCAGTCATCTGGGCGCAGCAGCACCTGCTAGATTAACGATTCTAGATTAACAATTAGAGACGAGTTGAGATGGAAACGTTTACAGACCCGATCGCGCAAATCATGCCTGACGCATTCGGCGGAGAAATGTGTGGAGTCGATCGCTCTGTGGATTCGTTAGCACCTCACGCGCCGGACCCTCTTCCACAATCAAGCCCTGATCCAAAAACAGCACGCGATTGGCAACATCGCGGGCAAACTGAATCTCGTGAGTGACGACCACCATCGTCATGCCCTTATCGGCAAGCTGCTGCATCACCTCCAGCACCTCACCGACCAGTTCCGGGTCCAGAGCGCTCGTCGGTTCATCAAAGAGCATAATTTGCGGCTCCATGCACAAGCTACGCGCGATCGCCACGCGCTGCTTTTGCCCCCCAGATAACTGATCCGGATATGCATCTACTTTGTCTGCTAGCCCGACTTGCTCCAGATAAAATCGCGCCCGCTCCTGGCTTTCCTGCTTTGATCGGTTTAGCACCTGCTGCGGAGCCAGCGTCAAATTGTCCAGCACGCTTAAATGGGGAAACAGATTAAACTGCTGGAACACAATGCCAATTTGCGATCGCACATCGCGGAGTTGCTTCCGAGTCAGGGCTGGCTGCGACAGCTCGATACCTGTGACAACAATGCGTCCCTGATCGATCGTTTCCAACCGATTGAGGCAGCGCAGTAGCGTACTTTTGCCGCAGCCCGACGAACCAATCACTGCCAGCACTTCCGCACGATCGACGTGACCGCTAATCCCCTTCAGAACATGCAGGGGTCCGTAGTATTTCTCGACATGCTCAAACAGAACTGGGGGCGTGCTCATAAGCTCAAAAAACCAAAAATGGAACTCCAGACAGATTCAGAGTTCAATGAATTAATCCAGTTATAGATAAAATCTGCTTCACGCATCTCTCCTTTTTAGGAGAGATTGTCCTCTAGCCAATTTAGATCATGACAACTGTGCGCCGACTGCTGCGATCGTTGCTGTTGAGTTTAAGCTGTTTGCTGCTAATTGTAAGCATGGGGCGAACAGAGAGCACCGAACTGAGGGTCGCGGTAGAGCCAGTGTATCCGCCGTTCGAGTTCCGCGCCGCCAACGGCGAAATTCAGGGCTTTGACATCGATGTGATTCGGGCGATCGGAAAAGAAGCAGGCTTTACAGTCCAGTTTCAAAGCATCGCGTTCGACGGCATTATTCCCGCATTGCAGGCGCAGACTGTAGATGCGGCAGTCGGGGCAATGACGATCACGCCTGCCCGATCGAACGTCGTCACCTTCTCGCGTCCTTACTTCAAAGCGGGCTTGGCGATCGCGGTGCGCGAAGGGACTCAGAACATTAACCGACTCGAAGACTTAAGCGGCAAGTCGATCGCCGTCCAGATTGGCACCACTGGCGCAGACGCGGCTAAGAAAATTCCGGGGGTAACCATTCGCACGTTTAACGCCGCTGTGCTGACGCTTCAGGAACTCAGCAACGGCAACGTGGATGCCGTGATCAACGACTCGCCCGTCATGCTGTATGCAATCAAAACAGGCAACCTCAGGGGCATTCGCGTTGTCAATCAACTGCTGACTGAGGAGTTCTACGGCATTCCCACGCCGCGCAATTCTCCCAACTTGCCGCGAATTAACCAGGGGTTTGGCGCTATTTTAAGCAACGGCACCTACGCGCAGCTTTATCAGAAGTGGTTTAATGCTCAGCCACCGGAACTGCCCGCCACTGCGCCTGCCTCTGCAACAGGAAACACGACCGCCATTCCCAGTTCCACTCAGGTGATTCTCGCGTCGCTGCCGCCGCTGCTAGCCGGAACGCTGATCACGCTACAGCTTGCGGCGATCGCGGTCATCCTTGGCTTGGTCGGTGGCTCGCTAATTGGCATTGTCCGCTTGTCCAAAGTGCGACTCCTGCGCTGGGCGGCGGCGGTGTATATTGACTTCTTCCGGGGAACACCGCTGCTGGTGCAGCTTTTTATGATTTACTTCGGCATTCCTGCCGCGTTTCAAGCGTTAGGACTGACGTTTAGCTTTGACCGCTTCCTAGCGGCGATCGTGGCTCTCAGCCTCAATTGCGCGGCGTATGTTGCAGAAATTGTCCGGGCGGGAATTCAGTCGATCGAAACGGGACAGTCCGAAGCCGCTGAATCGCTGGGGCTGGATTCGGTTCAAACCCTGCGATTCGTCGTCTTTCCGCAGGCGCTTCGCCGGATGCTGCCGCCGCTGGGCAACCAGTTCATCAGCTTGCTCAAGGACACCAGCTTGGTTGCCATCATCGGCTTCGAGGAGCTATTTCGACGCGGGCAGCTAATTGTGGCAGAGAACTACCGCCCGTTTGAACTCTATTTCGCGATCGCGCTGATCTATCTGGCATTAACGCTGCTCTCGTCCCAAGGCTTCAGCTATCTAGAACGCTGGATGGACCCTGCTCAACGGGGACGATCGCGGTTTGCCAAATAGAAGGTGCAGCCATAGCGATACTCATAATGCGTATGAATAAATATAAAAAAGATTAGCGGATGGCGATCAAGTTTTGCAGAATTAAAAGTAACGGTTTTACTAATCTACTAATTAGCGATTAGCTAATCGTTAATTGCTAGTAATTACGGCATGTTCAGTTTAATTTTGTTCAGCTAATTAGGCAATTACTGAGTTGCTGAATTCCTATGGTTGCGCTGCACTGATCCTTACTGAAGATTCAGGCGATCGCAACAATTGAGTGGGGAGTGAATCCGCAAAACTGTAAGTCTGACTGAAGCCTCACTCCAGTTTAAAAATGCCTTCAGGCAGCAGCTAATTAGAACTTAACGAAAGAGAGTTCACGGCTATGGACACTAAAGAACTCCTGCAACGCTATGCAGGAGGAGAACGAGATTTCAGCACCGCAGACTTAAGCGGTGCGAGGCTGTCCGAAGTAGACCTTAGAGGTGCCAGCCTAAGAAAGGCAATTTTATTTGAGGCAGATTTGTCAGGCGCAACCTTAATTGATGTGAACTTGAATGGGGTTGTTTTTAGACAAGCCAACCTAACAGATGTGTGTCTCAGCGGAGCGAAATTAACCGGGACAGATTTATCTGAGGCGATGCTCATCGGAGCCGATTTAAGCGGAGCAAATTTGTGGCGATCGACGCTAAGAGGGGCGACGCTCCGCAAAGCCAACTTAAGTCGATCGAACTTGCGGGATGCAGACCTGACCAACGCAGATTTATCTGAGGCAGTGCTAAACAGCGCTACCCTAACTGGAGCAACCCTAAACCAGACGAACCTGAC
>NZ_JACJPG010000167.1 GCF_014695955.1 Leptolyngbya sp. FACHB-36
GCAGGCACCGAGCCGTTCTCGGCGATCCAAGCATCACGAGTGGCTTCCAAAACAGCACGGCTCGGACGCTCGATCGTCTGCACCTTCAACCAGTAGCACGCCTGCGGTTGTCGAACCAAATGCTGCTTCAGGCTCAGACTGACATCACGAGAATAGCCGATGTGTTGCAGCACGAGTGCCTGATCGAAAATTGCATAGACGCCAACTTTGCCTTGCAGGGATTCGGGCAGCTGTCCGCGATCGTCGAGGAAGGGAACCGCCTCTAGGCTGGCTAACGTGGGAATCTCAGTCGGGGAAATCATAAATAAATATAGACGCTGTACAACTCAACCACCGATCGCGAACAACGTAACGACTAGCGAGTCACCTTCCGATACACGGCGCAGAGACGGCTCGGCTGACTAATCTTCGCTTTGAACATAAAGTTCGGAGGCACGTTAATGATGGCGTGATCCTCAGAAGCGTGAAACGTTTCAAACTCCGCAGGCATTCCCTTCGGCGTTGCAGTCGTATAGGGTACGGGCTGAAACAGAAGTTCAGTAAATTCCACATGCTGGCAATTTAGCGCCTCGCTGATCTGCTGAAGAAATGCCTGACTCTGAAGCAGATCAAAGAGTGCTGCTTTTGCATCGGGGTCGAGGGTAAAGCTGCCGTCAAACTGGTCAATAATTTTGAGCGCCATTGCAGGATCGATTGCCACTTTTTACGATCGTATAGTACTGCTCGATTGTTGTGATCATCTCGATCGACCGGTTCTAGAGTTGCTCAGCGGTTTACGATGGGGTGAGCGCTCTGGAATGTCCCATGCCGTCCTCACCCACGCTCGTCAATCAATACGCTTGTTTTGATGGAACCGTCGGCTTTTACAGCCATGCCTCTACGGCTTGTAACGGCGAAATGAAATTTGCAGTCTACTTACCACCGCAGGCGCAAGCTGAACCGGTACCGGTGCTGTACTTTCTATCGGGGCTAACCTGCACCGAAGAAAACTTTATGGTCAAAGCCGGAGCGCAACAGTTTGCGGCGAAGCACGGATTAATCCTAGTGGCACCTGATACGAGCCCGCGCCAAGCCGGAATTTCCGGTGAAGCAGACGACTGGGATTTTGGCACCGGAGCAGGCTTTTATGTGAATGCGACTCAGGAGCCGTGGCGATCGCACTACCGCATGTATAGCTACGTTACCGAGGAACTGCCCGCGCTGATCGCGGAGCATTTTCCGGCACAGCCAAGTCGTCAAGGAATTTTTGGGCACTCGATGGGTGGACACGGGGCGCTGGTGTGCGCTCTGCGGCAGCCCGATCGCTACCAATCGGTTTCTGCTTTTGCGCCGATCGCCGCGCCGATGCGCTCCCCGTGGGGACAAAAAGCCTTTACAAACTATCTGGGAGCTGACCAAGAAACTTGGAAGGCATACGATGCGAGTGAATTAGTATTAGCGACGCTCCGCGATCGGGCAGCGGCTCTGAAAGAGAATCGTCCAATTTTAATTGATCAGGGAGCCGCCGATTCGTTCCTCGACTCGCAGTTGATGCCGCACGTCTTTGAGCAAGCCTGCGCTAAAGTCGGTCAGCCGCTCACCTTACGAATGCAGCAGGGCTACGACCACAGCTATTACTTCATTGCCACGTTTATTGAAGACCATATTCGACATCATGCAGCGGCGCTGTGGCAGTAAGGAGTCACCATGCAGAAACCGGGGCACGATCGACGTCTCTACTACCGATTAGCGCTGCTGCTTAGCGCGATTTTAATTGTGCCGCTGGGCTATGCCGTGCGGTTTTCTTCGGTAGGACCTGCGTGGCTGAACGATGCGCTGGGCAGCATTGCCTACGAGGTATTTTGGATTCTGCTGGTGCTGCTGCTGGTTCCTCGCGCTTCGCTGAAGTGGACGGCGATCGGGGTGTGCTTAGCGACGTGTGGGCTAGA
>NZ_JACJPG010000168.1 GCF_014695955.1 Leptolyngbya sp. FACHB-36
CTAACCGGAGCAAACCTGCAACAGGCAAGCCTTCTCAAGGCGAAGATGCGCGGCGCAAAGTTAGACGAGGCAAAACTCACCGGAGCCAGAATGCCCGATGGCAGCCGCTATGGGAAGTAGCCCGATCGTCTAGCTGTGACAAATTCAAGCAGGACAGTTGTGCCACTAGGGACACTGGGATTTCAGCGGTCAAGATTGCTTGAGGCGTATCAGAGTCGTTTGCTGCCGCATGGAACTCTATGCCCTGGATGTCTAGCAGTAACGTCGATCGGCACAAACAGCGATTAAAGTAGGGAAGTGTCAATACTCGTGAAGTACCTCTGCATGACTGATTCTGAAAAGGCAGCTTGCCCAGCAGCAGTGTTAGACGCGGTGCAGCGACTCGTGGAGATCGTTGCCCAACTTCGATCGCCGATCAATGGATGCCCGTGGGATTTGGCGCAGACACCAGAAACGTTAATTCCGTACGTGATTGAAGAAGCGTATGAAGTTGTGGATGCGATTCGAGGCGGTGAGTCAGCGGCGATCGCGGAAGAGTTGGGCGATCTGCTACTGCAAGTCGTCCTACAGGCGCAAGTTGCGCGCGACTCTGGACAGTTCAACCTGGGCGATGTGGCAAACGGTATCGCTGACAAGCTGATTCGGCGTCATCCTCACGTCTTTGGCGATGTTAAGGTGCAAAACTTTGACGACCTCTATCGCAACTGGGAGCAGATCAAAGCGATCGAGAAGGGTGAAGACCCCAACGCGGTTCCGCCGCTCAGCCATAAGCTAAGTCGCTATGCCCGATCGCTGCCGCCCCTGGTGGCAGGCATGAAGATATCTCAAAAAGCGGCTGCCGCTGGGTTCGAGTGGGAAACGGTAGACGGCGTCTGGGCAAAATTTCACGAGGAGCTTGGCGAGTTCCAAGAAGCGCTGGCGGGAACTGACAAAGCGCACCAAGAGGCAGAGCTGGGCGACTTGTTATTTACGTTGATCAACGTAGCGCGCTGGTACGACCTCGATCCTGACGCAGCACTACAAGGCACGAATCAGCGATTTATTCAGCGGCTCCAGCAGATGGAAGCCGTTGCCGATCGTCCTTTATCGACGTATTCGTTAGAGCAACTAGAGCAACTCTGGCAGCAGGCAAAGCAGCGGTTGAAGCAGACGCAGTGAGGGTGAATGGCAAAACAGCGACTGGATGTCTTGCTAGTGGAACTAAATTTGTGCGAGACGCGGCAGCAGGCGCAGCGATGGATTCGTGCGGGCGAGGTCACGGTAGATCGGCAGGTCGTCGATAAGCCAGGAACTGAAGTAAACCCAGCAGCACAGATTCAGGTACGACAGCGATCGCCCTACGTCTCACGAGGCGGCGAAAAATTGGCAAAAGCGATCGCTGATTTCCAAATTCCGGCTGCTGAACGGATTTGTCTAGATGGCGGCATTTCCACGGGAGGCTTTACAGATTGTCTGCTGCAAGCCGGAGCCGCCCACGTTTATGGGGTAGATGTGGGCTATGGACAGGTGGCTTGGAGCCTGCGTCAAGACCCGCGCGTTACTTTACTTGAACGCACAAACTTGCGCCACTTGCAGCCTGTGGAGCTATACGGTGACGATCGACCTTGGGCAGATTTAGGCGTGGTAGATGTCTCGTTTATCTCGCTAACAAAAGTGCTGCCCGCGCTGTGGAATTTGCTACAGTCGCCGCGCGACGTAGTGCTGTTAGTGAAGCCGCAGTTTGAGGTCGGGCGGACTCGCGTGGGCAAGCACGGCGTTGTCCGTGACCCAGAAGACCAAGCCATGGCGATTCAACAAGTGCTACAGGCAGCTCAGGCGATAGGCTGGTGCTACCAGGGACTAACTTGGTCGCCGTTAGTAGGTCCAGCAGGCAACATTGAGTATTTGCTGTGGCTAACGAATGCGCCATTGCCGCTACAACCCGTTGATGCGCCTGCTCCAGATCTCACGGCTATAAAGCACATCGCCCATGCCGCTCACCGCGCTTTACTTGGGCAAGCTACAGTCTAAACCGTGCGAATCAAACAGACGCGATTCTGCTGCCTTGGTGCAGGTGGGTCGCTAAGTAGTCACTCTCCGCTCACATAGTTGAGTGCTGGATTAGCGCCTGAAAGCGTGCATCGTTCCGAACTCGATTGAAGCTGGGATCGCTGTTTGCCATGACGCGACATAGATTTGGGCTAAACACGATCGCTCGCTCTAGCGCCTCTAGCGTTTCCTCAACCTTGCCCTGAAGAGCGTAGCAGCACGCTTTTCCATACCAGGCATTCGGATTGTTTATCCGAATCTGCAACGACTGGTCAAGATTTGCGAGTGCCTCGGTGAACTGTTGCTGCTTGGCAAGCACCATGCCTCGGTAGCTCCAGGCGTAATAGCAGGTAGGCTTAATGCGCAGCGTGTGATCCAGACTGGCGATCGCGCCCTTTAACCGATTCAGGCACGCCAGCGCCACTGCCCGGTTGTACCAGGCTTTGTAGCTGTTGGGCTTCAGCTTCAGAACCCGATCGAAACTAGCGATCGCGTCGTTGTGTTGACCGAGGCTGAGCAAAACCTTGCCCTGATTCTGCCAAGCGCGGTAGTCGCCCGGTTGCAGTTTTAGAGCTTGATTAAAGCTCACAAGGGCATCTTCGTAGCGAGTTAGCTTCGCCAAGGCGATGCCTTTGCCCTGCCATGCAGGACTGAACGCTGGCTGAATGGCGATCGCCTGCTCAAAGCTGGCGACCGCGTCCTCATAGTGTCCGGTGCGCTCTAGCGCGTAGCCTCGACTATTCCAAACTCGGTAATCATCTGGCTGCATCAGCAGGACGCGATTGTACGTCGCGATCGCGTCCTTAGAAGGTTCAGGCTCATGCAGGCTCAACTCTTGCTCATCAAGAGTGTGTAAGTCATTGATTCGGCTCATATGGATCTTCTCTAGCGCCTTTGGCACGAATCGGATTGCTAGCAGCCTTGAACTTCGTTGATGAGAGCGGAGAAGCGCTCATCCTGGCGCAATTGATCAAAGTCGGTGTTGGTCTTAGCAATTTCTCGATACTCGTCGGGGCTGAGATCCACAGCCTGACGCAAATACTCGAACGCTAAGTCCACTTTGCCTTGCAGCGCATAGCAGCACGCTTTGTTGTAGAGGGTGTTTGGGCTGTTGGGCTTGATCGTTAGCGCCTGATCATAGCTGACGATCGCCGCCTCTAGCTGCCCCATGAAGTACAGGGCATTACCGCGATTGGTCCAAGCTTCCTCAAAATCCACTTTGAACTCCAGCGCCTTGTCGTAGCTGGCGACAACGCTTTCCATCCGATTGAGCTGCCGCATTGCCAGTGCCCGGTTGTACCACGCCCAGTAGTAATCGGGCTTAAACTCGATCGCGCGATCGTAGCTGTTGATTGCATCCTCATAGCGCGTTAGGTTGCGAAGCGAAATGCCCCGGTTGTACCACGCCCAGGCATAATTTGGTCGGAATTTGAGCGCCTGGTCGTAGCTGTCGATCGCCGCTTCATAGCGGTGTAGGTCATCTAGGGCGCTGCCTCGGTTATTCCACGCTTCCGAAAACCCTGGCTCGTACTCCAGTGCTTGATCGTAACTGGCGATCGCGTCGTCGTATCGACCCATGTAGTACAGCGCATTGCCTCGGTTGTACCAAGCATCTGGAAAATCAGCTTGCAGTTCTAAGACGCGATCATAGCTGGCAATGGCAGCAGCGTAGTCTTTGCGCTTGTTCAGGTAAAGCCCCTTTTGAAAGAAAAAGGCGACTTCGACATCTTGAGCGTTGCTCATGGACTCTAGCTCATCATTGACGATATTGAGGTTAAGGTTCCCAACACCGCTGTACAAAGAAACATCTATCCAAGTGATGATCTTATCAGAGCAGAGCCGTAAACTTCGTAAATTTGCAAGTCGACACTAAAGATTTCATATTGTGCCCCTGCGACGATTGATAGAACACAAGTTCACGCTGCCCTAGAGGTTAGGCTGAAACGGTTGTAGAGGTTCTACAAACGGCAGATCAGGCAGAGTTTGAGGTTCAGTCCGCTCATCAGAGACATCCCGATGCAGCTGTTGGTACCGTTCCAGCGCCAAGCGGCGTCGGGTATGGGCGTCGGGAAAATCAGGTTTAATATGCAGCGCGCGATCGTAGCTGGCAACCGCGTCTTCGTAATTCCCTAGATGGCTCAGTGCTGCACCGCGGCTGTACCAGGCGAGATGAAAATTAGGGTTGACTTCTAGCGCTTTGTCGTAGCTTTTTAGCGCCGCTTCGTTGCGACCAAGATGCCCCAACGCGATACCGCGACAGTACCACGCTTCATATAGGTCCGGTTGGCACTGAAGCGCTCGGTCATAGCTGGCGATCGCCTCGGCGTAGCGTCCGAGTTTGCGATAGGCAGTCCCCTTGCTGTACCAGGCTTTGGAAAAATTTGATTTTAGAGAGATCGCCTTGTCGTAATTGGCGATCGCGTCTTGATAACGTCCCAGCTTATGCAGAGCGCTGCCCCAGTTGTACCAGGCTTCTTGCAAATCTGGCTTCAAGGAGATTGCCTGGTCGTAGCTGGCGATCGCCGCATCGTACCGCCCTAGCGCATCAAATGCATTCCCCCGGTTGTACCATCCTTCATACAGATCGGGCTTAGATTTCAGCGCCTCGTCATAGCTGGCAATCGCTTCTTCGTACCGACCGATTTTATGTAGGACGTTGCCTTGGTTGTACCAGGCAGCGTGCCACTGCGGCCTGATGCTCAAAACGCGCTCGTAGCTCTGAAGGGCATCTCGGTAGCGCTTGAGCAACACTAGCGCGTTAGCCCGGTTGTACCACGCCATCGAATAGTGCGGTCTGGACTCAATTGCTTTGTCGTAGCTGGCGATCGCTTCTTCGTGGCGTCCCAGCTTACTCAGCATAATGCCCCGGTTGTACCAGGATTTGGAGTAGTCGGGCTCTAGCTCCAGCGTTCGTTCATAGCTTTGCAGCGCCGCTTCGTAGCAGCCTGCGCGATCAAGTGCGTTGCCTCGGTTGTACCAGGCTTGGTGAAAGCTGGGCTGAAACGCGATCGCTTTATCATAGCTAGCGAGCGCAGCTTCATAGCTGCCTAGGCTAAACAGAGCCATGCCGCGACTATTAAGCGCTTCTGGATAGTCAGGCTTCAGGTCGATTGCTTGATTAAAGCTGCGAGCCGCATCCTCGAAGCGTCCCAGTTCGTAAAGTGCAGTGCCGCGAGCACACCAGGCACGATGCGAGTCAGGCCTCAGTTCAAGGCATTGATCGAAGCTGGCGATCGCATCCTCGTAAGCCCCTACCTGACTAAGCTGCCATCCCTGTTGAAGAAAAAAATCTGCTTCTGAGTCAGACGTCTGCGGCATGATGTCGAGGAACTGAAGATGACATTACTTTTTATCCCTGGCTTTGCTGGCTTTTGATGGAGTTTACCACTGCTCTGGCAAGCCTAATCCTAGCGCTCCTGCTCCAACACGTTGGCAATTTGTTTAGCTGCCAAGAGCTAAGGTGATCTGAATAACCAGATGAATTTTATATTTTGTAAAAAAATTTCTATGAAGGTGAAGCAGAGTTAGGTTGTTGAGCCGAATAGCTGCGGAATCGAACGGCGACTGGTGTATAAACTATAAAGAAATATGTACTGCTGAAGGAGGATGCTAATGGTACGACGTATCCCTTATCAAAAATATGAATTGCTTATGAAGGTGTCATCAATTAAAAAAGTTTGTACTGTATAGCACTAGGCCACATAGTAAGCGTAATCATCAGCACGGCTCCTGATTGTTTGACAGACATCTTGTTTTTAGTGCTACCAGAACAGTCAGTTTCAGCGTTTACGCTGGGATGTTCCAGTTCACCCAAGTCGCAGGCAAGTTCCTATAAACCTCAGATTAGCCCGACAACTGTGTAAAAAATTTGCGATGAGTGCTGTCGTCCTGGCTACTTTTCCATAAGCAAAACTGATAAAACGTGAACGTTTACCAAGGTCAATCTCGATCGCAGCGTTTAGCCTGGTTGGAAGGAATCCGCATTTCTGCGGCAGTGCTGCTACTGCTGTACCATGCCCAACTGCTGTTTACAGGATATGCCTACACTCCCCAACCGACGGGCTTACTTGATAATCTGCAGCAGTTGCTATCTGTCAGCGGTTCGCCTGACGCAGGTCCTTTGACTGGAATACTTACAGCGCCAATCTGGTTCGGGTTCCAATTTGTAGACGTGTTTGTTCTACTCAGCGGCTTTAGTTTGGTGCTATCGCTGAAAGGCAAGCCGCTAGAAGTCGGAAGCTTTCTTAAGCGTCGAGTGTTACGGATTCTGTGGCCCTTCTGGACAGTAGCATGGCTGTCATACCCAATTTTGTGGGCGATCGGCACTGCAAC
>NZ_JACJPG010000169.1 GCF_014695955.1 Leptolyngbya sp. FACHB-36
GGAGGACTGAAAGGAGCGCTGCGATCTCACCATTAAGCGAACTAAGCTTAATCTGACGATTTCAGCAGAAACGACATTAATGTGCGAAATGCTAGCAAACTCTCACTTAACGACATTAATGTGCGAATACAACAGAAATGCCCTAGAACGACATTAATGTGCGAAACGCGACATTTAATGTGCGAATGTACAACAACATCAATGGAGAGTAACGGGGTTGAACCGATGACCTCTGCGGTGCGATCGCAGCGCTCTACCAACTGAGCTAACTCCCCGAATGGTTTGATCATTTTAGCATCCGACCTGTGCGGCGCAGCACCACGACTAGCAGACGGCAACATGCCTGTCGAGCATTGGCGCGTTACGGCATTTTCTTGATAGCGCGATCGACCCGTTATACCAATTCGGAATTCGGAATTCGGAACTTGGAATAGCAAACGCTAGATTTCGTCTCAGACTCGATTGCGCTGGCGTTTGAAGAGCGATCGCCAGTCATCCACTAAGTCGTAGATGACCGGAACCACAATTAGGCTCAGCAGCGTGGACGTAACCAACCCGCCCATAATTGCCACCGCCATTGGCGCGCGGAGTTCAGCCCCTGCTCCCAACGCCAGCGCCAGCGGCAGCATTCCCAAAATTGTTGCTGCCGTCGTCATTAGAATTGGGCGCAAGCGCACCGGACCGGCTTCTAAAATCGCCTCGGTGCGGGATTTCCCTGATCGCCGCAGCTGCCGGATGTAGTCCACAATCAGAATGGCATTTTTGTTGGTCAAGCCGAGCAGGAAAATGATGCCGATCAGCGAAATCATGCCGAAATCGCTGCGCGTCAGCAGCAATCCCAGCATGGCACCGACGATCGACAGCGGCAGCGACACAAAAATCACCAGCGTATCCGTCCAGCGTTTAAACAACGCGAACAGCACCACGACAATGCACAGCAGCGACAGGCCCAGCGTTGAGCCAAAGCTGCCAAGAATTTCATCAACGCGAGCAGAATCGCCGCCCAACCGTAACGAGACTCCTGCAGGCAGAACTGCTTTTGCCTCAGCCACCGCGCGATCGGTGGCTTCGCCAATCGTCAGCGACTGCCCCAGATTGGCGCTGATAGTGGCAACGCGCTGACCACCCGTACGGTTAATTTCCGTAATGGTCGTGCTGTTGTTGTCGGCAGTAGTGGAGGGATCCTCAATGCCCGGAATTTTTTCCAGTCTGGCTTTGATGTCCCGTGCGGCTTTGTTCAAGGCAGTCAAATCATTGCCAACAATTTGCACTTGCACAGGCTTCTCGCCGCCCGTATCCACAAACTGAATGTCCTCAACGCTGGTTGTGACGCCTGCCAGCTTAGGAAGCTGCTGCCGGAATTGATCTTGCAGTTGCGCCGTATCCGTAGAGCGCTGCTGCTTTAGTTTAATGTAGAGGCTGCCTTTATTGGGTTCGCCCTGCCGCGTTCCCACGACGGTAAATACAGTGTCGACATCCGGCGATCGCCGCACAAAGGCATCCAACTCGTTCGCCACCTTGCGCGAATCTGCCAGCGGATCAAACGGCGGTGGAGTCGGAGGCGTGGCTCCCGGTGGCAGTTGGGCGGCAGCTTGTTGCGCCTGCGCCGCCAAATCCGTTGGAATTTTGGGCAGCGGTGCCGTGTACGTAATATTGAATTCGCCTCGATCGAGCTTCGGAATGAAGCCTTTGGGAATCAGCGGAATCAGCGCTAACCCCACAGCGAAGCTGACGATCGCCACACCAACCACGACGCCCCGATGCCTCAGCGACCAACCTAACAGCGTTCGGTAGCCGCGATCGATGCCTGCGAGCCAGTCCCGACGGGGATTCGGCGTCTCGGAGCGCTTCGCAGGGCGGAGCCAATACGCCGCGAGCAAGGGCGACAGCGTGCGAGCAACTAGCAGCGAAATCAGCATGGCGGCTGAGATCGTGATGCCAAAGGGCTTGAAAAACTGCCCCAGCACGCCGCCCATCAACCCCACGGGTAGAAATACCGCGACAGCCGTCAGCGTTGCGGCGGTGACGGTCAATCCGATCTCGTTCGTCGCCAGAATTGCTGCCTGCTTAGGCGATTCGCCCTGCTCCAAGTGACGAGCAATGTTTTCCACATCCACGATCGCGTCATCGATGATGCTGCCAATCACCATTGCCAGCGCTAGTAGCGTAATCGTCTCTAAGTTAAAGCCGTAGATTGCCATGACGATAAACGTCCCCAAGAGCGACATCGGGATCGCCAGTGCTGAGATGATGGTTGCACGCCAACTGCGGAGAAATGGCATGATCACCACCACCGAGAGGACGATCGCCTCGATGAGCGCCTGAATGGTTTCTTGGGTCGCCGAACGAATATAGTCTGCCTGCGTCGTCGCTAAGGTCAGCTTGACAGTGGGAAGCTGGTTTTGTAGGCGCTGAACCGCGTCTTCTACCTGCTGCACAACCTCTAACGTGTTTGCATCGCTGCGCTTAACCACTTGAAACGCCAGCGCCTCGCGCCCGTTGAACTGAACGCTGGTCCCGGCTTGCGAAATCGCCTGCTGTGCCTGCTCAGGATTGGTCAGTTGAGCTACCTCGATCGGGCGCGAGTTACCCAGCAAATTGACCTTCAGTACGCCGGGAACGTCGGTGATCGTGGGCAAAATCTGATCGTTGGTTGTTTGAGCTAACTGCGCTAGCGTTTGCGAGGTGCCCTCTACGGCGTAGCTCACCACTGCCGCTTCGTTCAAATTGATGGGGATAGCTTTAGATGTCGCTCCAGCAGGCAGCTTCAACTGCTTTAGCGTATTTTCGACTTGTCGCGTGGACTCATCCAGGTTTGTTCCAACTTGAAACCGCAATCGAATCACCGATTGCCCTGCATAGGTTGTCGAGTTGGTTCCAGTGCGCCGACTCAGGGTTTGAAGCGACTGTTCGATCGGCGTTGTCAAGTCTCGCTCGGTGTCCAACGCCGTCTTTAAGGGAGCCGACGCATTCACCACCACAACAGGAAAGGTAATGTCTGGGAACAGCGCGTACTTGAGTGAGCTAAACGCCAGCACGCCCGCTACGGCTACAGCAATCCAGAAACCCAGCGTTACCCAGGGAAATTGGATTGCCAGCCGAGAAATGTTTAAGCGTTCCCGCAGGGACAACCTATGACTTGGTTCAACCATGAGAAGACTGCCGTCATGAACAAACTACCTGTCATCGTAGCGCTCTCGTGTAACGTCTTTTTGGGTAGTCCGTCAATCGGAAGGCTGAGGTTGGGCAGTCCGTCAATCGGAAGGCTGAGGACCTGGTTCGACCCTAAGCTTAACCTGATTGATGAGGTAGAGTTAACCCGTCTGTGAGGAAAATTGAGTAGCATCGGTCCTCGCAACACTCTAAGCCCCACACCAGTTTTAGGGCAGTTCGTCGCTCTTTGCAGGTAGTGAGCGGTGGGCGATCGTGTCCTCAAAATTCTTCATTCCCCAACGGACAAGCTCATGGAATCGATGTGGTCACCCAGCAGCGACAGTAGCCCACTGCCCAACAACGTTCTCGCGGCATCGTTGGATGCGCCACTGATGCCTGCGTTAGGGACGACGGACGGCTCTCTGCAGTCATTGCCAGCGATCGCGGCTCATTCCAGTGCTTCACCGATAACGGCGCCGATCGCTGCCCCAACCCGGCTAACCGACTTTACTGTGCCGACTTATGGCTCCGGTCCATCCCGGTTAACGGTGCTGAATGGCACGATATACTTCGCCGCCGACGATGGCATCAGCGGTACGGAGTTGTGGAAGCTGGATGACAGCGGAACTCCGGTACAAGTTGTCGATATTCGCCCCGGTAGCTTTGGCTCTTTCCCGTTAAACTTCACCCAAATCAATGACACGCTGTACTTTACAGCCGATGACGGCATCAGCGGAGAGGAACTGTGGCGACTGGATCGGAATGGGGCAGCCGAACAAATAGCGGACATTCTCCCAGGCAATCTTGGCAGCTTCAGTCTCAGCAGTTCTTCACAGTTAATCAACTTCAATAACACGCTGTACTTCACAGCCGATGACGGCATCAGCGGACGTGAGCTGTGGCGACTGGACGATCATGGAACTCCGGTGCAGGTTGCCGATATTCGCCCTGGCAGCCTCAGCGGGCTGAATTCCGCCAGCCTTCCAGTCCTAAGCATCCTAAACGGCACACTGTACTTCGGGGCGAATGACGGCATCAGCGGCGATGAGCTGTGGCAAGTGGACGGTAGCGGTACGGCGAGACAAGTTGCAGACATTAACCCTGGAAAGTACAGTTCTAATTCGTCTAATTTGACAAACGTGAACGGCACACTGTACTTTACAGCCGATGACGGCAGCAGTGGAGAGGAACTGTGGCGGCTTGACAGCAGCGGCAGTGTGGTACAAGTTGCCGATATCTACCAGGGTGCTTCTAGCTCCCGTCCGTCCAATTTGATCAGTTTTAACGGCACGCTGTACTTCACAGCCAATGACGGCAGCAGTGGGCAGGAACTCTGGCGGCTCGACGACAGCGGCGCAGCGGTCCGACTCACCGATATCAACTTAAATCCGGCAGGAGCAGGTCCGCTCAGCTTAACCGACGTGAACGGTACGCTGTATTTCGTCGCTGAGGGACACCCCGACGATCGAGAAATCTGGAAACTAGAGAACAACACCGCCGTACAGGTCACTGCTATTAGCCCCAATCTCTTCGGGTCCGGTCCCTCCAAGTTGATCAACGTCAACGGCACGCTGTACTTCACAGCGGACAACGGCGTCAGTGGCAAGGAGCTATGGCAGCTCGACAGGAGCGGTAGCGCCGCACAAGTTGCAGACAGCAATCTCGGTCGTGATGGGTCTTCTCCGTTGGAGCTAACTATCTTTGACAATACGCTGTACTTCACAGCGGACGATGGCATCAGCGGTAGGGAGCTGTGGCGGCTCGACAGCAGCGGTCGTGCTGCACAAGTCGGAGAGATTAATCGACGATCGATCGAGTCGCCTCTACAGCTAACCGACGTGAACGGCACGCTGTACTTTGTCGCTCATGACAGCGCGACTGGGCAAGAGCTATGGCGGCTCGACAACACGGGCACCGTCGCGCTGGTCGCGGATATCGTTCCTGGCAGGTCGAGTTCCTTTCCATCCCAGCTAACTAATGTGAACGGCAGGCTGTACTTCACAGCAAATGATGGCAGTCATGGTAGCCAACTGTGGCAGATTGACGATCGTGGCGCAGCCGTACAAGTTCCCGCCGTCAACGCCAACCTTGACACGTTTGGTCCGCTTGATTTAATCGATATTAGCGGCACGTTGTACTTCTCAGCCAAGGAGCGCAGCGGTCGTCGGGATCTGTGGCAAGTCGGCAGTGGCGGCACAGCCATACAAGTTACGAAAGGCAATTCTAATGTTCTAGGATTTGAGCCGTACAGTTTGACCAATGTGAACGGCACGCTATATTTCACAGCGGATGACGGCATTAGCGGCAAGGAGTTATGGAAACTCGACAAGAAAGGCGCAGCGGTACAGGTCGCAGATCTTGCTCCAGGTCGTGAGAGTTCCAATCCATCGTCTCTAACCAACGTCAACGGTACGCTGTACTTCACAGCGAGTAACGGCATCAGTGGCGCTGAGCTGTGGCGGCTCGACAGCAGCGGTAGCGTTGTGCAGGTGACTGACATCAACCGCGATCGCGGCAGCTCAGATCCGTTTGGGGTGACTCGTATTGGCGACAGCCTATACTTCAGCGCTAATGATGGGATCAGCGGTTTTGAGCTGTGGCGCGTAGACCGTGGCGCTACTGCCGTGCAAGTGGCAGACATTCGCCCTGGCAGTTTTAGCTCGTTTCCTCGAAATTTGAGCAACGTCAACGGCACGCTGTACTTTACAGCAGATTCCAGTGATCGCATCAGCGATGCCGGACTGTGGCGCGTAGACAGCAGCGGGATTGCTGTGCAGGTATTGGGGATTCAGCCCGATCGTAACTCTCTCAATCCGCCTACGATGCTTGCCATTAACGATACGCTGTACTTCACTGGCGATGACGGCGTTAGCGGTTCTGAGCTGTGGCAGATCGACAGCAGCGGCAATCTAGCACCCGTGGCAGACCTTTATTCTGGCGGCTTAGGCTCCAATCCTCAAAGGTTGACCAACATCAATGGCACGCTATATTTCACAGCAGACGATGGCATTCACGGGCGGCAGCTGTGGCGATCGGGCGTCTATGCCTGCTCCTACACCGCTTGACGCCAGTGCGTAATTCGTAATTTGGAATTGCAAACGCTAGATTCCATTTGGGTTCTAGTGTTTTGAGTGGTAGCTGGAATTTGAAAAATTGGTATAAACAATGTCAACGCCAACGATTCTGGTTTGTCGAGGAGCTGAGTATCAAGCGGTTTGCAAGGGGCTGAGCCATAGTGCGGGATCTAAGCCGATCGTTCTGCCAATTCCCGTTGGTCCGCACGC
>NZ_JACJPG010000017.1 GCF_014695955.1 Leptolyngbya sp. FACHB-36
GATCTGCCTGCGCTGACGATCGATCGGCTGACTGCAACCTTAATCGAGGTGTCTGCGGTTTTTTTCGTGCTGATTGGCATGGGGTCTTGGTGGCTAGTGCTGACGCAGGAGAGTCGGCAACTGGCGCAAGAAGAACTGGATAAGCAAAACCTACAGCTTCAGCAGGAGGTGGAAGAGCGACAGCTTGCAGAGTTGCAGCTACAGGAAAAGGCGCGACAGCTCGAACAAACGCTGCACAATTTGCGGCAGGCAGAGGCTCACCTGATTCAAACAGAGAAAATGGCGGCTTTGGGCGGACTCGTTGCCGGAATTGCGCACGAAATTAATACACCGATCGGCATTGGCGTCACAGCTGCCTCGCTGCTGGCAGAAAAGACCGCCGCGTTGTCTGACTATTTCCAGCGCGGGACGATGAAGCGTTCTGAGTTAGAAAAGTTTCTGGATGTGGCGCAACAGAGTAGTCGGCTGACCTTGGCGAATCTTAACCGAGCCGCAGAGCTAATTCAGAGTTTTAAGCAAGTTGCCGTCGATCAATTCAGTGAATCTCAGCGGGTGTTTAACCTCAACGCTTATCTACAAGAGATTTTGCTTCAGCTTAGCCCAAAACTTGGTTTGACAAAGCATACGGTCGAGGTGCACGGTGATCGTCACCTCAGCCTCAACAGCTATCCTGGCGCATTTTCCCAAATTGTCACCAACCTGGTAATGAATTCGCTGCTGCATGCATATGCACCCGACGATCGTGGACATATTACGCTGACTTTAAGCCAGACCGAGGAGCAAGTTATTCTTGAGTATGCTGATGATGGTCAGGGAATTCCTCCAGAAAACCTGAGCAAGATCTTTGAACCCTTCTTCACCACGAAACGGGGTCAGGGAGGTAGTGGGTTGGGATTGCATATCGTCTATAACCTGGTCACTCAGAAGCTAGGCGGAACGATTCAATGCGAGAGTCAGCCGTTTGAAGGAACCCGGTTTGTCATCAAGCTGCCGAAAACTTAAGCATCTTTACAGAAGGCTGGTCCATGTCGAGCAACGCCCAAAACCCTCTCCCTGCCTCTCAAGACGATGAGGTTATTTTTGCTCAGGAGGATGAGTTCCCATCTGCTGAAGAAGCCGAGTTAGACCCGCTTAAGGAATGCTGGAAAATCTTAATCGTCGATGATGATGTTGAAGTTCATGAAGTGACCAAGCTGTCTCTGAGTGACTTTGCCTTTGAGAATCAGTTACTCAGCTTTGTTAGCGCTTACTCGCTGCGAGAAGCAAAACAGCTAATCCAAGCGCATCCAGATACCGCCATTATTTTTCTGGATGTGGTGATGGAAACCGAGAATGCGGGCTTGGAATTGATTCAGTATGTCCGGGAAGAGTTGGGCAACTTGGCTGTCCGAATTATTTTACGAACGGGGCAGCCGGGACAGGCTCCCGAAGCGGTTTTAGTCGCCAATTACGGAATTGATGATTATAAAACCAAAACAGAGCTGACCTCCGAAAAGCTGTTTATTGTCGTGGTTACGGCACTCAGAGCCTTTTCAACCATGAAGCAAATGCTCGAAATGAGCCAGACTCTTAAGCTGGAACTGGTGCAATATCAGCAGCTTGAGTCGGCTCTGCGGATGAGTGAACTACAAGAGCGAGAAAAAGCCTACCAGTTAGAGCGATCGCTGCACGGACTGCAACAAGCTCAACAGCAGTCAGAGCAGCGAGAAAAGATAGAAACGCTGGGTCAATGGGTTACAGAAGTGACGCAGGATATCATCCGCGCGCCCAACGCC
>NZ_JACJPG010000170.1 GCF_014695955.1 Leptolyngbya sp. FACHB-36
TTCATAGGTGACGATCTGCTGCTGGGCGGTCTGGGAAATGACACCATTGGTTGGGCAGATGGCGACGGCAGCGATCGCATCAGCGGTGGTGAGGGCTACGATGTCGTGGATGTCATTGGCGCGCCCACAAAAGACGAAATCTTCACGCTGCAAAAAGACGGCGATAAAGCCATTTTCGATCGCACCAATTTAGGACCGTTCAAGCTCACCGTAGACACGGTTGAGAAGTTCAAGGTGACTGGTGACGCAGGCAACGACAGCTTCACAATTCAGGACCTCGCAGGCACGGGTGTTGAACGAATAGAATTTTCGGGTGGGGCGGGCGACGATCGCCTTGATGGGCGCGCAACGAACACCTCCTTTTTTGCATTTGGCGATGGCGGTAACGACTTTCTGATTGGTAGCAACGCCAGCGACACACTAGAAGGTGGCGATGGCAATGATACCGTCGTCGGCAGCCGAGGTGATGACACCATGATCGGCGGTTGGGGCGACGATATCTTGATCTGGAATAACGGCGATGGCAGCGACACGATCGACGGTGGCGAAGGCAGCGATCTTGTTGGAGTCAACGGAGCCGCCGCGGCAGGAGATGTCTTTACTCTGAAGCAAGAGGGCAACAAGGCACTCTTCGATCGGCTCAATCTAGTGCCGTTTACGCTGACGGTCGATAATGCCGAGGCGTTTGAGATCAATGGCGGCGGCGGCGACGACAGCCTAGAAGTGAGTGATTTGTCGGCAACCGATGTGCAGCGGATTCGGTTCACGGGCGGCGATGGCAACGATCGCCTCGATGGTCGTGGCACCAACACGCCAATCTCTGCCGACGGTGGTGCAGGCGATGATCTGCTGACTGGGGGCAGAGCTGCTGATTCTCTCACGGGCGGCGAGGGCAACGATACTGTGGTTGGGTTCCGAGGCGATGACACCATGATCGGCGGTTGGGGCGACGATCGCTTGATCTGGAATAACGGTGACGGCAGCGACACCATCAGCGGTGGTGCGGGCTACGATGTCGTAGAAGTCAACGGGGCAGGCGCAGGCGATGAATTCGTGCTCAAGGCGAGCGGCGACAAGGCAGTCTTCGATCGTACGAACTTAGTTCCGTTTACCCTCACAACCGACACCTCTGAAACAGTTGAGGTCAATGGGCTAGCGGGAGATGACCAGTTCACGGTCGGCGATCTGACGGGAACTGCGGTCACGCTGATTAAATTTACAGGCGGTGACGGCAATGACAAACTTAACGCTAGCGCGACCTCAACCCCGATCGTTGCCTACGGCGATGCAGGCGAGGACCAACTTACAGGCGGCAGCGGACATGACAGCCTCTATGGCGGCGATGGCGTTGACGCCCTAAACGGCGGCAACGGCAACGATGCCCTTTACGGGGGAGCGGGAGTTGACAGGCTCAGCGGTAACGCCAATGATGATGTGCTTTACGGAGAAGGCGGTGATGATACTCTGTTTGGCAACAGCGGTAATGACACGATCGAGGGCGGTGAGGGTAGCGACTGGCTGCAGGGCGGGACAGGCGACGATTTGCTCTACGGCGGTGAGGGTAACGACCGGCTGATCGGCGGCGTGGGTACTGACACTCTGACTGGCGGTGCCGGAGCCGATTTCTTTAGCTTCCTCACGCCGTTTGAGGGCAGTGACACGATCACTGACTTCTCCACTGCCGAAGATATCATCTTTGCCTCTGCGCTCGGGTTTGAGGGACTGGCGCTATTTGCGGCGATCACAGAAGCCCAGTTCACGCTCGGTGCAGCGGCGCAGTCTACTAGCGATCGCTTCATCTACAACCCATCCACAGGCTCGCTGTTCTTTGATGAAGATGGCATTGGTGCAGCGGCTCAATCTCAGATCGCACAGCTCGCAACCGGACTAAATCTAACCCATCGCAATATTGTCGCCATCTAAGAATTCCTTGAAGCCATCGGCAGCCAATGAGCCTTGCTGATTGCTCAGCTAACCATTCACTAGGGCGGGCAGTTGCCCGCCCTAAATCATTAATTAATCCGGAACACTGATTCTACAGTGGACTTGAGCGAGTCTCTCGCGTCGCGGAGCTTCTGAGCGATCGGCTCCTGCGTATGCAGAAACACTCGCGCACAGTTGCGTCCGGGCATTCCCGAAATCGAGCCACCCGGATGAGTTCCAGCGCCAGTCAGGAACAAGCCGTCGATCGGCGTTTTGTAATTTGCCAGTTCCGGCAGCGGACGGAAAAACACCATTTGATCCAGCGTCATGTCGATGTGGTAGTAGTTGCCCTTGAGCGTGCCCAACCGCTCGCCCAGTTCTGCGGGGCTTTCGACGCGCCGCCCGATCGTTGCCGTCTTGACGTTTGGTGCGTACTCAGCGAGTTTATCCACGACGCGATCGGCGACTTTGTTCTTCAGCTCGTCCGTCCATCCCGTGCCGTGCTGCCCGGTACCTTCCAGTCCTTCAATGTTGTACGGGGCAAAAAACTCGATCCACACGGTGTGCTTGCCGTCGGGAGCCATCGACGGATCACGCATCGTCGGCTGCACCAGATAAAACGACGGATCGGCGTCGGGAATTCTGCCGATCGCGGGCTCGCTGTGGGCAATTTCTACATGCTTAACGGAATCGGCAATCAGCACCGAACCAATCAGGTACTCGTCGCGGTGGTTCCAGCGATCGAACTTGAGCGGCTCATCCATTGCCAAGTCGATCTTAAGAATCGTCTCGTTGTTGTTGACGATGCGACGCTCCAATCGCTCTCGCAGGTTGGGGTCAGCGGCGTGCACATCAGCTGGGTCCAGCATGTACAGAAACAGCCGCTGCGCATCAATATTGGAAATCACTCCTTTGTTGGCGCGGTATTCGTTGCCGTCCCGGGTGCGGACGCCTACCGCACGTCCATCGTCAATCAGAATTTTTTCCACGGATTGGTCGGTGAGAATCTTGCCGCCCAAATGGGTGACCAAATTCACCAATGCCTGCACCAGCGCGCCTGTACCCCCTTTGGGACGCGCCATGCCAGGATTGTGCCGCATTGCCATCATGATTGCGCCAATGCCCAGCATCTTCTGCGACGGCGGTGCGCCCAGTTCCGCTGCCAATCGCGCGAGTGGGGCTTTGAGGAATTCCTCATCAAACCACTCATTCAGCAAATCCTCAGCGCTGGTCAGCATGGTGCGAATGAAGTCCAGCGTTTTATCGGCGGAGCCAATCACCGAGAACAAGTCACGAATTTTAGCGATGTCGTAGTTGCCTACAATATCAACGACCGACTTCGGAGGCGCATTAAACATCGGAATCATTGCCCCGATCGCCCGCTGCCAATATTCGGTAAATTCCCGATACTTCTTGGCGTCGCGCTCACTAAATTGCGCAATCTCTTTACAGGTGTCGTCGAGCGATCGTCGCCCCAGGAAATACCTGCCGTCGGGGTGCGGACAGAACGCAACCGGATCGCAGAATAAATATTCCAGCCCGTATTTCTCAAGTTCCAACTCTTCTACCACGGGTCCGAGGTGAATAAACTCGTGGTCGATCGCGCACAAGTTGAACTTAAACTCCGGCAGCTCTGGAATCACGGCTTCCGTTGTGGCGGCTCCGCCTGGAACCGATCGCTTTTCCAATAGCAGCACACTATATCCTGCTTTTAGCAGGTAAGCGGCACATACTAACCCATTGTGCCCTGCCCCAATTATCACAACATCGTAGGCTTGCATCCGTGAGGCTCCAGGATTCAATTTCTTCAATCTTGAAAATAAAGATTGCATGCATCAGTCGCCATCACTCAAAAGGCATGGATAGCAAAAATTGTATCGCCCTTGGCTTGAAATCTCTGATTTTGTGCGCTAACGATACGAACCTAAACTTCTAGGGCAGAGATAGCAGCGTGATTGGTTAGAGGATCGATCGTGTTTACCGATCGCTGTGTGGAGCCAAATGACTGCGTTTGAAGTGATATCCAGTATGAAAAGTATCTAGAAGGTGATAGCTGGAATCGGGCAAATTTCCACAACGATTGTGAATAGGTCGCTTAGCTTCATTCACGTTCTTTGACGCAATCAGCGTACAACTCATCGCAGAGCTGATTGATTTATGAGGTGCTTCTAATGGTGATGGGAATAAAAGAGCGGTTTGTCGCTCTTTTAACCGTTCTTAAAGCCGAATCCCGCTCTCTACGCCAGAAGTCAGAGCGGGCAAACATTTTCTCCTCAGCCATCCGAAAGATGAAGGACCGTGATCCATGTGACATTCTTACAGAAAGATACGCCGATGAAGAACGATTGGAGAGACAACCATGGTAATGACTTTAGATGATACGAAGCGCATGGCGATCGCCATGCAACTCTCAGAGATGAAAGCTCTGCAGCAGGTTCTAATTTCTAACGAGCAAAAGTTCATCTCCGCCGTGGGCGACAGCGAAATTAGCAAGCGCCTGCAAGACATGCTACAAGACGACCAGAAAAACATGGGCGTTTTGGAAACCGTGATGGTGCAGTATGGCGTCAAAGCTGAAGCTAAAGAAACCTTTAACGAGTACATGCAGCAAATTGAAAAGCTGATGTCCGGCGATAAGCTAACCATTTACGAAAAAGTGTTTCAGCATGAGTTGCTAAAGCATCAGCAAGTGATGCTTGGCTTAATCATTCACAAGGCAGCTCAGAAAGTGGGTGCAGATGTGGAAGCTGCTATCACACCGCTGAACACCGTTAACTTTGAAAACCGCGCTCACCAGGAGCAACTCAAAGGCGTTCTAGAAATCCTGGGCGTGCGTGAGCTAACCGGACAAGAAGCTGATCAAGGACTGTGGGCACGGGTGCAAGACGCTGTAGCCGCTATGACGGGTGTAGTTGGTAGCGCAGTCACTCAAGCCTCCGACAAGTCGGACATGAACCTGCAAGATATCCTCCGCATGGACCACCAGAAAGTGGTGGTGCTGTTTGGAGAAATTGAGCAGAGCCAAGATCCGAACAAGCGTCGTGAGTACTTTGGTCAGATGTACAAGGATCTGCGTGCTCACATCCTGGCTGAAGATAACGTAGCTTATCCTGCGGTTCGTGGTAAGTACGCAGAAAGCGATCTGCAAGAGCTGTACAGCGAGCAAGATTCTTGGCTGCCCAAGTTGGATCAAATGCGATCGATGGATCCCATGTCTGAGCACTTCATGAATGAGCTTCGCACGCTACGCGAAGAAATCATGGATCACGTTCGTCAGGAAGAAAGCACTTTCTTTGCGGCAATTCGTGACAACTTCAGCAGCGACCAAAGCGAGCAGCTGGCAACCCAGTTTAAGCAGTACAAGAGCAAAGTACAAGACGAAATGGCTGCTAACCCTAAATAGCTCCGAGTTCTAGGTTGAGGTTCTAAAGGAGGAGGGCGCGATCGCGCCCTCCTTTTCTATTTTTTGAATTCTTTTTCGAGTTGGTTAAGTCACAGCTAAGTTCATTCAATTTTTATCGTTCCGCTGTTCCTCACGAAGAGTCTCAACCAAGTCAAGGTTCACTCGTGTACAGTGTGATCAACACTGAACGCAGCAGGAGATCCTATGTACGTGCTGGTTGGTGGTGCAGGACTGATGGGTTTAGAACTAGCGCAGCGGTTGATTGAGCTGCGGCATACCGTGGCGATCATTGATATTGATCCAGTTGCCTGTCGTTATGCCCGTGAGCAATTAGGCGTCATGGCGTTTGAAGGCAGTGCTGTCAGCATCGAGAGCCTCCTAGATGCTGGAATTCGCAAAGCGGATGCGCTGGCAGCAGTGCTACGAGACGATGCCCTAAATTTGGCGATGGCAACGCTTGCGAGGCATTACGGCGTGCCGCACATCCTAGTCCGAATGCGCCACCGGGACTTTGCAGAACCCTATCGGCTTGCGGGTGCAACGCATGTCATTAGCTCGATCGATCTTGCCGTTTCCACGATGGCGAACGCGATCGAATATCCCCAAGTTGAATCGATGATGCACTTTGAGCAAGGGCAAATAGAAGTGCTGAAGCTGGCAATTCCCAAAGACTGTAAAGTCGTCGGACGCAGCGTCGCTGACATTGCTCAAGATTCCCGCTTCCCATCCGGCTCCCTGATTATCGGCTATCAACCGCACGCCCACATGGATCTGCTGATTCCCAACGGCAACACGATTTTGGAACCGGATTCCACCGTGCTAATCGTTACTAAGCCGGGAGTGATGCATGAAATTATTGACTTTATTCAGGGCTGTGCGGGTTAGCCGACAGCAGCACCACCGCATAGGCGGCAATGCCTTCTTCGCGCCCGGTGGCGTCCAATTTCTCGTTCGTTGTGGCTTTAATGCCGACTTGGCTGGGATGAAGGCGCAACACAGCCGCAAGCCGATCGCGCATGGTTTCAATGTGCGGCTTTAGCTTTGGACGCTCAGCAACAATCACCGAGTCAATATTGCCGATCGCCCAGCCTCGCTCACGCACGAGGCGATCGACCTGCTCCAGCAAGTCCAAGCTGTCTGC
>NZ_JACJPG010000171.1 GCF_014695955.1 Leptolyngbya sp. FACHB-36
AGGCGTTCGTCAAAGTAGCGACGATTGGCAACCTGGGTCAGCCCGTCCATATAGGCTAACCGCTGAAGCTCTTGATTAGCGGCGCGGAGGGCGTCCTCGACTACCAGACGTTCATGGATTTCTCGCTGAAGCTCTCGGGTACGGGCTTTGACGGTGTATTCGAGCGATCGCGAATGCTCCTCTAGCTTGTGGCGCGATTGCTGAATCTCTTGGCTCATCTGGTTAAACGACTGCGCCAAAACTCCGAGTTCCTGAATCCCGTTTGCCTTAACTGGCTGACTCAGGGTATCGCGAGCAATTCGCTGGCTGGCGTCGGCTAGCTGCCAAATCGGCGTTGCGATCCGGCGGCTGGTCCATCCACTCACCCCGATCGCCAAAATCACAGCCACCAGACACAACACAACAGCGGTGCGAGTGTTGGCTGTAATCTGCTCTGTGAAATCCGCTTCCGGCACCACCACCACAATCAGCCAATCTAAGCCTTTTCTGTCTTTTAATGGCTGAATCTGAACGAGATGGCGGTTGCCCGCGATCGTCAACTCTAAGGTCTCTGGCACGATGGGGAGGTACTTGCCGTAGCGATCGGCTAAATAGCGAGCCGTTGCTCGCGTCACCAGGTTTTGGCTGTTGATCGCCCGAATCCGAAACGCTCCCTGACGATTAGGTTTCTGGAAGGGCGCTTCTCCGGTTGAGGTTGCCACCATTAGCCCAGAGCGCTCGATAATAAAGCTCTGTCCAGTTTTACCAATCCGCAGATTTTGCAGAAATTTGCCAATCTGCGAAAGATTGAGGCTGCTGACAACCACGCCCTTAAGTTTGCCATCGCGACCGCGAATGGGCAGCGAGGCAGCAATGTAGGCGTTGGCTCTCGCGACGTGTAAGTAGATCGGGCTCCAAACCGGACGATCGGCGCGAACAGCCGCTCGATACCACGGGCGAGCGCGCGGATCGAAGTTTTTGACCCGCTTGATCAGGCGTCCGTGACCGCCCGTACGCTGGGTGGCATAGAGGCGCAGTTCGTGATTAGTAGCCGCACCTGCGGCATAAAGGGACAGTGGTCCCTGCTCCGATCGCTCCGCGCCAATATTCTCTCGGGTTTCCAGCGCTAGCCCGGTAAAGGTAATGCCGCCGTAAATTTTTATCTGCTGCTGGAAGTACCGCTCTAGGCGTGGCAAGTCCCGCAGATTCCACTGCCCCTGCTCAAAAGCAATCGCATTGTTTTGAATCACTTGATGAGGCACCTGAAGGTACTGACGCAGATTCTGTTCGATGTGGGTGGTTGTATTGTCTCGAATTTGGCTGGTTATTTCTGTAACCGCTTGCTTACTGGTGTAGAAAGACAGCCAGCCCAGTAACCCAACGAGAAGCGACGTTTGCAGCACAAACGGAACCACCAGTACCAGGCGCAGGGGCAGTGTACCAAAACGGTTGGACAGTCGAGTTGACATGGACGATCGCCCCTGAAATGGACTGGTAGGACGCTTCGGCTGAACACTGCGCTAGTGTGCCCAGCGATCGATGCTTCCGTGCCCACCTCCAGCAGATAATCAGCGGCTCATCTCCAACATACGCTGAAGCGGCTTGAGAGCAGCGACCTGCGTTGTTTTAGGTAGCGTAATCTCTGGAGTCCGGTGCTTCATGCAGTCGTAGAGTTTTTCTAGTGTGTTCAGCCGCATATGGGGACACTCGTTGCAGGCGCACTGATTCATGGGTGGAGCGGGAATAAACCGCTTGTGCGGGGCGGCTTTCTCCATCTGGTGAATAATCCCAGGTTCCGTCGCCACGATAAAGGCTTGACTGGAACTCTGTTGAACGTACTTAAGCAGCGCCGTAGTAGAGCCAATGTAGCTGGCATGACGCAGCACCGCAGGCTCGCATTCGGGATGGGCGATCGTCTCGGCATCGGGATGCTGGATCTGTAGCTGCACCATTTTTTTCTCGGAGAAGGTTTCATGCACCATGCAGCTTCCCTGCCACAGCACCATGTCTCGTCCAGTCTTGTCCATCACGTACTGACCCAGGTTGCGATCGGGTGCAAAGATGATTGGTCGATCGAGAGGCACCTGCTGCACAATCTGGACAGCGTTGGCGCTGGTGCAGAGGATGTCACTCATCGCCTTGATGTCTGCAGTGCAATTAATGTAAGAAATTACCAAATGATCGGGATGCGCTGCCTTGAACGCTGCAAACTCGTTGGGTGGGCAGCTATCTGCGAGTGAGCAACCTGCAGCGAGATCCGGCAGCAGCACCTGCTTGTTGGGATTGAGAATTTTGGCGGTTTCCGCCATGAAATGGACGCCTGCAAAGACGATGACATCCGCTTGCGTCTTAGCTGCCTGCTGCGAAAGCCCTAAGGAATCACCGAGATAGTCCGCAATGTCCTGAATATCTGGATCTTGGTAGTAGTGTGCCAGAATCACAGCATTGAGTTCGCGCTTGAGGTCGGCGATCGCAGCAAACAGGTCGATCGGGCGTGTCGCGCGAGGCGATGAAAGCGTAGTGGTGAACACAGGAGACGTTTTTTTAGAGGTCAGTTCCTGCAATTATAGTTTATCTCACCAAAACTAGTAAAAACCTTGTATTGCTCTGTACCAAAATCAGTACCGCAGATCGAAGATTTCTAGGGGCTGTGCGGGCAAATCGGGTGGAACAACGGCGCGATCGACGGCTACTTTGCGGCTTTCTCGCTGCGTGTGCATCTCGATCGCGATCGCCTCGACCCCAATTTCTAAGCTGCCAAAGGGCACGGTTAGCTGGGTAAGCGCTTCGAGTTCGTCGTGTCCGTTGGGCAGAAAATCGACGAGCCAGCGCGGACCATCCAGGAGTGATCGGGTTTGGCGATCGGTGACCCACAGCTTAACGTAGATGCGAGGCAGCACGTTTGGCAACCGGACGCGGATATTTACCGTCTTGCCTGCAATCAGTTCTCCGGTTGTGACATGCAAATCTGGCGTGGGCACGGGTTGATCATCGGGTAGCACCAGCGGATTGACTGAAGTGGGCTCTACACGATTGGATTGAGGTCTGCGGCGGCGAGTTTGCGGCACGAGCGGCTCATCATCCACTACGATTTCGTGCGCTAGGTGTTCTGAGTCCGTACTCAGAGGCACGATCGCCGTCACTTCCTCCGCTGGCTCAGCGACTCTTGCTGCTGAAAGATTGGCATCTGCTGCAAGGGAGCTGAGGCGAGACAGAAATCGCTCCTGGAGATTAAGGGCGCGAAACGCTTGCTGTACCGATGCTGCTGTGTCTTTTAATGGCTCATCTTCTAATGGCTCATCTTCTAATTCGGGTGGAGCACCAGAAGCCGACTCGTCTATAGCGTCTAGGGTTACAGCGTCTAGGGTTGCAGTGTCCGACTCGTCTAGCGTTTGAACAAGCTCCACGTTCTCGTCGCGATCCTCATCGATTATCTGCTCCTTATCTACCTGCTCTTCATCCACAGCAGGGGACTCTGTGTTCTCGATCGGCGCGTCCTCCGGCAGCTCTGCTTCTTCGACTGGCGGAGTCGCTGGAACCTGAGGCGTCATAGCAGCAAACGTCGGCAAATCGATCGGCTTAGCGCGCACATGGTCAGGATCAGGGCGATAGAGCTGAGGCGGCAACGGCTGACCCGCCAGAGACAAGCGACTTGCGGGTTCGACAGCCACAGCAGCAGGTTGGAGAAACGACAGTTCCAGAGACGGCTTTGCCTCCTCTGCCCGCGCCGCCAGCGCGAATGATAGATCGATCGGAGTAGCGGGTTCCTCCAGCACCTCGTTCAGTTTGGTCAATTCCTCGACCAGTTCCGCTGGGTTCACCGTAACCGAAAACGGCTGCATTGCCAGCACGATCGACGTTTCGGGCTGAACCGTGCCGCACAGCAGGAGTTCACCCAGCACGAGGCGCGTCGTTAGCGCGTCGGGCAGCCTGAAACGGAAGCAGAACGACACTGGGAACGGCTGATCGGGCAATGGTTGGCAATCGCTAACTAAAATTCGCAGGCTCTGCGGATCGCGCAGGCAGAGCTGCACTTCCTGGGGAACGGCACTGCTGAGATCGATCGCCGATTCACTGCCGTCCCACGGGTCGGATGCTGCATCCTGGCTCGTCTCTGAAGAGGGATAGTGAATCACAAGCTGCTGGAGATGCGGCGATCCGGTTTCGGCAGTAATCTGCCCTGCCAGAATCAGGTCTTGCCCCGCGCGCGCCATGAGTGCCTCTCGCTCTAGCTGGATGGCAAACGCCGTGGGTACCAGTGCGACCGATGTGGGAGGAACGTCGATCGACGCGTCAGAGCCTAAATCGGTGACTTGATCCGTGACTTGGTCAAGCTCGCGAAACAAATCATCCACTAGCTGATCGGATAACTCCTCGGTTAGCTGAATCAATTGCGCGATCGACGGGTCTAGCACTGGCTCCGGTTCTGGCTCTGGTGCTTCCTCAAGTTCTGGCTCCGGTGCTTCTGGCTCCGGTGTTTCCGCAAGGGGCGCTGTTAAAACTGGAGTCGCCTCGATCGGGGCTACACTGGCTACGGGATCACTGCTTGCAGCCAGTGGAGTTGGCGATTCAGGCTCGTAGACTGGCTCGACCACGGGGGACCAGTCCGGTTCCCAATCGTCTACTTCGGACTCGCAGGGCTGCACGTAAAGCTGGAGCGAGTGCCGCCACGCACTGCCCAGTAGATCTGACATTGGATCGATCGAGGAGCACTGCAACTCCCAAATGCCTGCTTCTAAGCGCGTGAAGGGAATCACGACCATCAAGCCATTAGAGTTGGTGCAGCTAGAGCGCTTCTGAGTGCGACGCTTCGGAGGGTCCGCGTCGATCGCCAGATGGCTAATCCAAACGTCCACTTCCGCGCTGACTTGGCTAGAGCGCGCCACAATCCGGTACTCGCCTTCCAGAATCTCCACGTCGGAGGATTCTAGGGGTAGCCAGGAGCGATCGCCCTTTTTTTGCAGTAGAAATTCCCAGTGCTTCATGTCGCTCCTCTCCAAACGTTTTGCCCACTCCACCGACCAAAGGCGCTAAATCTAGCGTCTAACAGAAGAAAAGTCCGCCTAGAGCACCAGATTGTACCGGACTATTGAGCAGACGTCTGGTTTTTTTACATTCTGTTTCACTAGCAGCTGTAATTCGCGGTGTCGCCTCGCGATCGCAGACAAACGACCGAACCTGCGATCAACCCAATCGTCAAGAAAGACGCTGTAACCGCGGCTGCATCCGCTACCCTGGAATACGGGTAGCTTCAAGTCCCTTACAGTCTGAGCGAAGTACAGCTATGGCGCTGATTGTCCAGAAATACGGTGGCACGTCGGTTGGGTCGGTCGATCGCATCCAGGCAGTTGCCCAACGGGTGTTAAGCACGGTTAAAGCCGGAAATTCGGTGGTCGTAGTGGTTTCAGCGATGGGCAAAACCACCGACGGATTGGTCAAACTGGCAAGCGACATTTCCGCCAATCCCAGCCGTCGCGAAATGGACATGCTGCTGTCCACTGGAGAGCAAGTGTCGATCGCCTTGCTCAGCATGGCACTACAAGCCGTGGGACAGCCTGCGATTTCCCTCACAGGCGCGCAAGTGGGCATCGTCACTGAAGCCGAACACACCCGCGCTCGCATTCTACGGATTGAAACCGATCGACTAGAGCGCCATTTGAGCGAAGGCAAGGTCGTGGTTGTCGCGGGATTCCAAGGCATTAGCGTCACGGAGGATTTGGAAATTACCACCCTGGGTCGCGGTGGATCGGACACCTCAGCGGTGGCGATCGCGGCAGCTTTACGGGCGAATTTCTGCGAAATCTACACCGATGTTCCCGGCATCCTTACCACTGATCCCCGCCTAGTTCCTGACGCCCAACTGATGCCAGAAATCACCTGCGACGAGATGCTAGAGCTTGCCAGTTTGGGCGCAAAGGTGCTGCATCCCCGCGCGGTCGAGATTGCTCGCAATTTTGGCGTTCCGCTCGTGGTGCGCTCTAGCTGGACCGATGAGCCGGGCACGTGGGTCCTCTCTCCGTCGCCCGTGTCGCGATCGTTGGAAGGACTGGAGCTGGCTCGTCCGGTCGATGGTGTCGAGTTTGACACCGATCAGGCGAAAGTGTCCCTGCTGCGGGTGCCCGATCGTCCCGGTGTTGCTGCCCGTTTATTTGGAGAAATTGCGACACAGAGCTTGAATGTGGACTTAATCATTCAATCCATCCACGAAGGCAACACCAACGATATTGCCTTTACCGTTACCAAGCTCTCGCTCAACCGTGCCGAAGCCGTTTCCAGCGCCATTCTTCCCGCGCTAGGTTACCACACGGACCCTAGCCTGGATGCGCCAGATGTGTTGGTCGAGCAGCAGGTAGCAAAGGTGGCGATCGCCGGAGCCGGAATGATCGGGCGTCCGGGAGTTGCCGCGCAGATGTTTTCCACCCTCGCTGCCGCTGGCATCAACATTCGGATGATTTCCACCTCTGAAGTCAAAGTTAGCTGCGTGATTGCCGCCACCGACTGCGATCGCGCGATCGCCGCGCTTTGCCAGACGTTTGACGTCACCCACTCGTCACTTCCCACGCCTGCCCCCTCCCACTCCCCTACTCCGCCTCTTGTTCGCGGGGTTGCCCTTGACCTCAATCAAGCCCGCCTCGCCATTCGCCATGTGCCCGATCGTCCTGGGATGGCGGCGACCCTGTTTCAACTGCTGGCAGACCAGAACATCAGCGTAGACATGATTATTCAGTCGCAGCGCTGTCGGGTGGTAGAAGGCATTGCAACACGGGACATCGCGTTCACGGTTGCGCAACTGGATGCAGAGGCGGCGAAGCGCGCCTTAGAGCAGGCGGCTCCGGAGTTGGGCTGTGGCGAAATTGTGGTCGATCGAGACATTGCCAAGGTCAGCATCGTGGGCGCGGGCATGGTCGATCAACCGGGCGTTGCTGCCCGTATGTTTGACGCCTTGGCAAATCACCAGATCAATATCCAGATGATCGCGACATCGGAGATTAAGGTTAGCTGCGTGGTAACAAAGGATCAGGGTGTGCAAGCGTTGCAGGTGATCCATGCCGCGTTTGGGCTATCGGGCAGCCAAAAAATTCAGGTACCCGCGTAGTTAAGTTGGTCGTTTGGCGCTGAGCTAGCGGTCTGAACCGCTCTAAAACTCAATTCCCGGCTGCGCCTTAATGCCTTGCTCCCGAAACGGGTGCTTCACGAGCGTCATTTCGGTTACGAGATCCGCTCGATCGACTAACGCCTGCGGTGCGCCTCGTCCGGTCAAAATTACATGGGAATCGTCGGGCTTCTCTTCCAGTCCTGCAAGCACCTGCTCCACACTCAAGTAGCCCAGCTTCAGCGCAATATTGACCTCATCCAGCAGTACCAGACGAAATTCGGAGTTGCGGATAAACGACAGCGCTGTGTTCCAGGCTTCTTGGGCTTTTTCGACGTCACGATCGCGGTCCTGCGTTTCCCAGGTAAAGCCCTCGCCGAGTGCGTGGAACTCTAACTGCGGCGGCTGGTCTGCTGTCCCAACGCTCCACGGGCTAAAGGCAGCTTTTTCGGC
>NZ_JACJPG010000172.1 GCF_014695955.1 Leptolyngbya sp. FACHB-36
CCAGAGTTATACTCAGACCAGTTGCGGATGCGGTATTGAGCTTTCATGGCAGGTTTTGGTGTGGTAATTGAAACTTACCATGTCTCTCCCCTCCGCAACCCCTCTTCATGCAACAACGCCAAGTGAAACTAGTAAAGTCGGCAAGCGTGGAACGTTGGTGATTCCTGCCAAGCTACGCAATCGCTTTGGGTTAAAGGAAGGTTCTTTGGTGATCGCAGAAGAGACACCAGAGGGAATTTTGCTACGTCCGGCGATCGCTGTGCCAACTAGAGTGTTTACCTAGGAGCAGGTAGAAGAGCTTCTGCTGGAAGGGATTGCGAGTGGCGAGTCAACTGATATGACTCAATCGGATTGGGATGACCTGCGGCAGGTTGTGCGAACCGCTAGACAAGCCCAGTAGGTTGATCCGTGCCGAACGTTAGAAGAACTCCCAAGGCAAAACAGCTCCTGCCTGACAGCCACAAAAACACTACTCATCTAGCATCTCAATTTGCGGAACTGACAGCCCAGTTATGTGGGCAACTTGATCGATCGACATTCCCGTTTGCAACAAATTTCGGGCAATCTGCTGTACCTGGTTTTCTGCTTGTTCAGCCCGTTGACGTTCTTGTTCTTCAGCCGTCAGCAACACGTTACCCTCCAGATCTGCCCAGCGTAGCCAGGTTGCTTCAACTGTCTTGAACCTGCCCTGCCAGCGCACCAGAGCAAGCCCCAACACCTCACATTCCATTCTTCCCTCAGGGTTGGGCGCGATCGATTGATACGTACCTCCCCTCAAGCGAAACCCTGACCAATCCTCAGAATTGAAGGGGTCATACCAGAAATACTCCGGCACATGCATCCGGTTCTGATAGATCAGCTTTTTCTCATACTTATCCCGCTCTGCCGTACTGTCAGACAGCAACTCGATGATGACATCCGGGGTCTTATCTTCCTCCCAGCACACCCAGCTTTTGCGTTCCCCTTTCGGCACCCCTAGCGCCACAAAAACATCTGGTCCCTTAAAATCCTGATTTCTCACCTGCGCCATGCTGTAGTAGACGAACATAGCACCCCCCACATAGCCATCCTCACGCTGGTCTAACCAGGGTAATAAACCATCAATCAGCAACTCCATCTGGAGTTTGTGGCGCTCACTCTCCATTTTGTCTCCGTCGCTGTAAGGCAACTCATCCTGAGCTGGTGGAATGGTAATTCCAAAGGATGCAAGTTCGGCTGGGGTCATCATGGTCGTTTCTCTTCTTAAAAGAGAGCGGGGATGGTTCTATTCTACGGTTGGCATCCCACCGAAGCGCTTACCGCCTCGGCTGCCTCCTCCCCTTCCATCAGCGCCTCCATCTCCTTCGTCGCAATCCGCAGTTTCTCTATTTCCCAACCAACGCATTTGGCACTAATCAATGTTTTGCAGTCAGCTCAGGTGCTTCGCTAGAGCAAACATCTTCAAAATTCATCCAGCTTCTCCGCAAGGCACTAAGCTATCTTGCTCCCTACAACCTGTTCTAGGAGTCCATCGATCAGCATCATCCGCCTAGAGGATGTGTATCCTGTAACCGTAACCGCTGAACCCCTTGTAACTCCGTGAGCTACACCCTGGTATTACACGGTCCCAGCTTGGTAACGGTTACAGTCATGGTTACACTCACGTGCAGATTACCCGGTAGCCATCCTCCGTCTCCTTCAATAGCCCCAAGTCGATCGCCTCCCTTAAAAACGGACTGATCGCTTCATTGCTCGTGACATTGCGATTCTTCTTATTGCCCCACAGCAGGATGGCATTGCGTCGGGTGATCACCGTTCCCTGCTTCGTCTTCAGCCAGCGGATAAAGTCCCCCATCATCGGCATCGTTCCCACCGCATCAAAGTCATTTGCCAGCTCGTCATACAGCGAACTCATCTGCTGGGATTCCGGCTGATTCACCGGGTTGATCGCCTGCCTTTGAGCAGCACTCAATGCAATCGGACGCGGCACCGAATACGCCATCAACGGCTGCCATTCCCCACATCCGACCGAAATTAAGCGCTCAATCCCATGCCGCTGGCAGGAGTGGAGCAACTCCACCGTCGGCGGATGTTGGGGAGCCAGGTTGTTTCTTGCCGCCGCCGCATGTACGCCTCCATTCCAATTCGCCACTGACCCGATAAACACCGGCACACAGCTGCTCATCGCGTTCTGATTCAATCCAATGCCCCCCACCGCTGCACTCGGGGACAACCCCCAAATGCCAATCCCTGATGCCTTACCGCCACTGGCATTGGCATTGATTGCATTCACCAGCTTGCCGAAGAACGACTGGGCCGCGGCATTTGGCTTGCCAATTTTCACCCCACCCACGCGCGTGCCCACGGCATACAGCGCATGAATCGTCAGCTCATCCGCCACAAATAGCTTCGGATGCATGCGGTCGCTCGGCAGCGTCAGAAACTCCTCCAGCAGCGCCTCGAACTGCTCATAGGCGGCCGTGAGGATGAAGTCATCGGTTTCATTCAGCAGCGGGAAGCGCAGCAATTTATCGCACCACGCGAACAGCGATCGCTCATCGTTGTCGCCCTGGCTACGTAAAACTGGCGTGATGTAGTAGGCGCGTAGCCGCGTACCGTACTGCTGCCGCAACGCTCGCCCCAACTGATCTGCGGTTGTCGTCTTACCCGACTGACTGAACCCGATCCACAAGATCGATTCCACATAGCCCGTATTTGCCAGCGTGCGGACATCATACAGCGGCCGTTCAATCTCCGTAGGCGGTAGCGAGGCATCTGGCACTGGCAGCGATCGCTTCTCACCCTCCTCCCGCTTTTTTGGGCGCTGCTCATCCTCCCAAGGTGTGTCTGGTGACAGTGGTTGAGCAGTCGTGTTGACCGCGTTCAGGCGTGTAGTCTGCCCGATCGCACGTTGAATCTGCGGCTGATTCATTGGCATCGCTGGCAGCGGCTGAACAGCAGGTGCATACGTTGCTGGAGCCAGTTCCCACGCCTGCCGCGACAAATCCCCAAACATGAATTGATTCGCTCGCTCCACCTGCTGTCGCCGCTGCTGCTCCGCCACTTCCAGCTCCCGCAACGCTTGCATCACCCACTCCGGCAGGAAGTTGGTGTGCGAGCGCAGATTGACGACGAACAGCGCCAGCACCGGGTCGGAGGCATTGTTGTCGAGATGGTCGCCCTGCGCCACCTGCATCACCGTGTCCTCATACGCCTGCAGAATCGTCTTCGGCGTCAGCTCATGTACGCTGGAGGGCAGCGGGAAACCTTGTCCCATCTGTTGCTGCTGCTGGTCGTGCTGGTGACTCAAATTCACTGCCAGAAACCTAATCACATTCTCCAATAGGTGAGATCGCTTCAGCGTCACGTACTCTGGCTTCAGCCGGTCGCGCTGCGCCCCCAGCTCCATCCAGGCGTAGATGGCCGTCGCCATTGATCCCACTACCAGCGCTGCCGGCAACCCGATCGGCAGCGAAATCGGCAGCCCCATCACACCCGTAACCACGCTGCCTAGAATCAGCTTCGACTGCGCCGCTCGAAATTCGTGCTGATACTTCATCACCGCCGCATACACTCGCTCGATCGCCGTCTCCAGCGGCAGCCGCTTTTCTTCCACCAGATAGCGCAGCACCGTGTGCCCGTCCGGGTTGCCCGGCTCCAGGTTAGCTCGTAACTCATTCATGACTCCTCCTTCTCCACAGAGCACTGACTGCCCCCTCCTGCACGTTGATGATGCGATTAGCCGTAGAGCCGATCCTTATCTGCTTGCTCAGCACCCGACAGCGTGATTGCTTTGTAACCGGTGTGAATCAGCATCGCCAGCTCTACCCCAGCCACCGCAAAGAAATTCCAGACGCAATTCGTCCAGAGGGGATTGCCGATCGTGTCGATCCACGGGCGCACTTGGTGCATCGAGAAGGCATCGACTCCGTAAGCCACCAGCCCCAGAATCACCAGCGTGCGGATGGTGGTGGTCACGGCTGTCGTTGCCATGCGGTAAGCTTTGCGGGCAGTGGGATGCGGACCTGGGCGCTCATAGCGCTTGCGATTTTGCTTGTAGAGCAGGTTCTCAGCAGTTTCTGGGAAGTACAGATGAATGCGACCGACAATCTCCAATGCCTGAATCAGGAACCAGATGCAGATTGCCCCGAACAGCGCCACCGCGCCACCGGTCAACTGGTCGAGCCACTGCACGAAGCCGCCGATGACCGGCAGCCGCAGGAAAAAGCTGACGACTCGCTGTCCCATCGGCGCATCCACCGGCAGCACGCGCCCAAATTCATCCAATCGGGTCGTTAGCAGCTGGTTGACTAAATCGATGTAGCCGGTCAAGTTAATGGCGATGCAGAATCCGGCAAACAGCAGCAGCCCAAACTTAATCACATTCGGGTTGAAGATGAAGCCGAAGACGCCGTCGCTGAAGTTGCCGAGTTTTTGCGTCAGGGGAAGCTTGCGGTCTTCGTCAAAGTCCTCGTCCTGCCGCCGCTGAAACTCGCTTCGCAGCGGCTGATAAATGGGTGGGGACGCGATCGCGGGCGGGGCGCTTTGCTCAGTGCGCTGGCTGGATTGATGCTTTTTGGTAACCATCGGGAGTCCTCATTGACGGATTTACTGAGTCGGTTTCCGGTTGGGAGTAGGCACGCGAGCCGGGAGTGGCACTTCATGCGGTGCCAAGGGCGACGGCATTACGCCCCGCTGAACTAGGATTTGCTGCATCTCTTCTGCTGGCACGGTGCGAATATCGGTTAGCAGCGGTCGTTGCCCCTGAGCATCGCGCCCGACGATCGCGGTATTGCCAAAGGCGTCACACACAACGCTGCCGATGGGGAAGGGACGATTTTTGTCGATGACGATGCGCCCAAACCGATTGCGGGAGGTGAAGTAGGCCGCGGCTCCGTCGCTGATCGGCAATTCACTCATCAACGGCTGGCAGATCTGGGCGCGCTGCAGGGCGATCGCTCGGTCGTGGGTTGCTTGGGTGCGCTCGGAGCGAATGGCGTTTGTCTGTTCCGCCGCTTGCTGCAGGTCAGGAGCGCGCAGGGTGTAGCCGAGCAGTAGTGCCACCACCTGTGCTGACAGGATGAAGCCCACTGAATGGCGTAGCGTCAGGGTCATGGGTGCCTCCTCCTTACGCTGCTTGGGAAACTGGACCGAAGCGGAGGTATTCCAGGGTGGCATTGGCAATGCCCAAATCATCTTCATGCCCCTGCAGCAAACTGAGCGGCGGCAGATCCTCTTGGCTGAAGTCGAGCACGCTGCTGAGGTCCTGTACTGCTTCGGTCCAGCCGCACTGAGTCAGGTTGCAGTATGCCTGGACCAGGACGATCGCCCAGCGCTGATTCTGCGTCAGTCCTTGCAAATGCGAACCGTAGTGCGCTTCCAGCAGCGCGGCGGCTTCGGAGCTGGCGTGGTAGCCCAGATTTTTGGTCATGATGGAATCGCTCTTGATATGAGGGGTTGTCAGTTGCCGGGCTTAAGAGTTGAAAGGCTTGGGGCTGGCGTTATGGTTCGACAATCAACACGCCTGACAGGTCCTGGAGTAGATCAGCGGCGAGGAACTCGTCGGCAGAGGGGAAAGCCTCTGGCAGTGGCGAGGAGGCAGGTGCTGACCTACCGTTGGCACGGCGGAGCGGCGGGAGCGGCGGTAATGGGCGATGACGGTATTGACCACTTCGCTTAAGTCGGTCGTACCCAGTTCGTTTTCCCCGAACTGCTCCAGGAAGGGGACGTGGTAGGGCTTGATGCTGGCGCGGTATTGGCTGGGCATGGTCTATCCCCCCAATTGCCCCTGCTTGGCGCGGGCGATCTTCAGCAGTCCCAGGGCATTGGCAAACACGCCACCGGCGAGTGGGGCGATGCCTTTGCGCGTCAGCAGTTCTCGGATCGCGGGCAATTGCGAACCACCCCCAATGGCGATCGCGGCGTCAGAGGACGCCATCCACTGCTCAGATCTACGGAGTACGGGAGCTAAGGCTTTCGTTGCCCACGGTTTCAATTCCGCGTCGTAGATGGAGCGGAAGTTCCACTTGGTGTTGCCGTAGGTGAAGCTGCGAGTCTCAATCCCGGAGCGAATCAAATGGCGATCGCCTTCTTTGGACCATTTGCGCCGGGTGTTGAGGTTGCGGGCGATCGCGTCGATTAGTTCTTCCACCCCGTAAGGTTCGACCGAGCGCTGCTCCAGCTTGCCACGAGGACCGAATACCGACAGCGAGGTGGTGCCGTTGCCGAGGTCGAGCAGTAGGTTGGTGCCGTCGGTGTTGAGGTCGTGGCGGCATTCGGCGATCGCCCCGACGCCTTCTTCCACCACGCTTAAGACAGTGACCGAGACTAAGCTGGTTCGCTTGTGGTCATTGAACTGCACCTGGTGGGTGCCTTGCAGACTGGCGACTAGAGAAGCACCGAGCGCTTGAGCATCGTGGATGCTTGCCACCAGCGCCAGATTCCACACCTCGCGATGCGGCAGGTAGGACAGTGCCCCGAGCAACTGTTGCAGCCCCAGTCGAGCTTTCCCGTGACGCTATCGACGGTTTTGAGATGTGCCAGCGGGCTGTGGCGATACACCGCAACGCCGCTCATCCAGAGCTGGTTTGCCAGGTCAGCGCGATCGCCCTCAAGGTAGTCCACGAAACCGTTTACAGGTCGGTCTCGCAGCAATTCGTGGATGGGCAGGATGTAGGCAGGGCAGCGGATTTCACCGCTGGGCAGGGCAAGTTTCACGGCTCCGTTGCCGTTGTCAAAGCCGCAGGGTTCAACCTGGCTGGAAGTGGCAGCGAGCGACTGAGTTTGGCTGAGCGCCAACATGGGCAGAACTCCTGATTCAAAGTGAATGGAATGCTGATGTGAAAAGGTTTTGAGTGCTGCTTCAGAGGTGACTTTGGAAGGGTTTGAAAGTCCTGAAGCAGCCGGTATTAGGATTTGCGTTCCTGCTCGTGTCTGGTAGGACGTTAGCACACAGTATGCAAACAGTGTGCACACTTAAGTTAAAATCTGTGCTATCGAGTACCCTTATGGAGACACAACATATGCACTCCACTGAAGTGGCAACAAACAAAGCTAGGTTAGTAGCCTACTGCGACCCCAAGATCAAAGAAAAGCTAGAACGGTTAGCAGAACTTCGGTTGAGGAGTTTGAGCAACCTGATTGAATCTGTTCTAGTTGAAGAAGTTGCCAAAGCGGAAGCCAGTGGAGAGCTACCGACTAAGCCAGTTGACGGCAAATGAGGGTAACGATTATGCCCCCCCATCACTCAGCAACGACTGACCTTTCAGGAATATCTGACCTATGACGATGGCACAGATACCCGCTATGAACTGGTCGATGGGGAACTGGTTCCAATGAGCCTAGGGACTGGCAAACACGGAGCCATTATTCGCTTCCTGGAACGCCAGTTTGAAGCGGCAATTGCAGACTTGGCAGCTCCGTGGCTTGCTTTGCCTGCAAGCAGGTCGCGTGTTGCCAAACGGTGTTTATTTTTGCACCATCAAACAACATAATAGCGAAAACGACCAAGCCTCAAATCTTGATCGAGAAGAGGTGTTTAGAGTTGCTATCGGTCTTCATCCCAAAACCTACGTCCGCTTATTTGGTCAGAAACCAGTACGCCCTAGC
>NZ_JACJPG010000173.1 GCF_014695955.1 Leptolyngbya sp. FACHB-36
ACGCTTTTGTAGGGGTCAAAGGTCCAGAAAAAGTAGGAGTCTTCATTGACGAGTTCTACCATGGCGACTGCCGGATCGTCCCGCAGCGCCAGTCCTGTGCGCGGGTTGGGCGTGGTCAGCAACGATCGCCACCAGCCGTAATACATCTGCTGAAACTCGCGGTTAAAAAACAGCAGCGAGAACGGATGCTGCCCGCTGTAGCCCGGAAAGCCGCTTTCTGGGGTCAATTGCAGCCATAGCGGAAAGTAAATCGACAGACCTGTGTAGATGCCTTCTGCTTTGAGCGTGGCGATCAAGGTTCTGAGGCGATCGATCGTCTCTGGCTCAATTTGCCGATCCTCGGACCAGAGTTTTGTGTGCAGCCGCACCAGATTGACGCCGCGCTTTGCCAGAAACTTTGCCATGTACTGCATTGAGGCGACGTCCATGTCGATCGCCTCGCGCCCCAAATTCACTGCCCAAAACCGTACCGGACGTCCAGTTTGCTCTTGCACAAAGTCCTCGCCCTTGACGCGAATCCAGCCGTGTTCGCCTGCAACCGCTTCATTCAGAAAGCGCAGGTCGATCGGGCTGTTGCCGAACGAGTCTGCCTCTGGGTCAAAGACAAACCAGCCGGGAATGTTGGCGCTGTATCGCTGATCGGGTTTCAGTTTGCCACGCGGCTGCATGGGATCTGTGGTGAGCGCGAAGCAGTCAAAGGCAGCGGCTCCGTCATTTTTGGTTAGCTCGATTCGCAGCGTGTGCGGTCCCGCTTCTAACTCAACACGATTTAAGCTGATCCAGTTCGCTCCAATTCCCGATCGCAGCCCGACGCTATCCATTAAATAGGTAGACGAGCCGACCGACTGCCACGGACGATCGTCCCAGCGCCAGCGAAATGGACCGTGCTGCCAAAACTTTCGCGTGTAGAAGAAATAGTTCTTAGCGTCAGGAACCGTGACGCGGTACTCCAAAAACAACGGCTGCGATCGCGAACCCTCGACGCCAATCCAGGCATTTCCAGACAGTACGGTGGCTTCGGCAGCGGTGGCAGGCGCAAACGGATTGCGCCGAGGAAAATTCGTGGCGCGGGGGTTTTCTGCTTCCCACCACAGGTAGGGAGACGACGGCACTCGCGTTGTCGTTAGCGCTGCCGACGGTTGCGTTGGCTCTGGGTCGATCGCGGTCTGCGCCGATCGCCATCCATGGTTGCCCAGCAGAATTAGCACAACTAGAACGAAGGGAATCCCAAAGCGCAGCGCACGCGACATAGAGTAGTGAGGTTGAGAAGGCTACCGCTAGATAGCCCCAATTGCGCAACGGAGTTGCGGTGCGATCAATTGGCTTGCGAAGGAAGGGGTTGCAAGGGCAACTTCGGAATTCGGAATTCGCAATTCGGAATTGCAGAAGCCTAGGTCTGCCTACGTTTTGGTGGTTTGATCGGTAGGTGGAATTTAGAGGATTGGTATCAGTCCTACTGAGGCTATTCAGCTAGATCGGCAGTTTTGGTGCTTGCGACCCTTCGGCAAGACGATCGTGTCTCACGAATGGGGTGCAAGGGCGATCGCTGAGTGGAAAGCTACCTCTCTGCGTTGCCCTTGCGGTGCGATCGTTCCTACTCGCGCTCTTTTGCCCGTCGCTTGGTCAGGATGCTCATCACCGATTCGTCGTGCGGCGCGGGTTGCAGACTGCTCCACGCCCCGACTTCTGCAAAGCCGCGCTGGTGTAGCTCGTAAATCACTTCGCGCACGCCTGTGGGACTGCTGATCACGAGAACGTGAATCGGTTCCCACGCATCGGAGGGTTGGCGGTCGGGCGGCGGGGAGTTGGGTTCGTTTGGCGGAAACGCGGACAATAATGCATCTAGCATGGTGGGATCTCCTAAGTTTGAGTTGAGGAAATCCCAAAAACTCAGCCACCCCACGACACAAGGAAGCAAGGTGGCTGAAGAGGATGCTAAGATCCGCCTTTAGCCACCGTGACTGGCACTAACAGTCTCGGAGGTTAGCTACCCCTTGCTGCTGGTAACAGCATTGGGTAGCGTTGACTGAATTTTTGGGAATACGGGCTGCGTTAAAGAATGGGCACGCAACCTTAGTTTGTGAGAATAACGGTAGTGCGGGTGTTCCGTCAATCCCCTGGTTAGAGAGATTGAGCGTATACCGTAACGTCAGCGCACTTGTTTCGATGGGTTGTGTGGGCGATCATTCGTCCGCTCACCCTTGCAGTCACTCTAAAAATTTGTGGAAAGATTCCGCCTATCCAACTCCAGCAGCGTATTATACGGAAAGATTCCACCTAAGTTCTGAAGTTGGGGTGTTATGTCGAATCTTTCTGCCTATTCACCCAATGTGAGATATTAGACGGAAAGATTCCGTCTAGTAACAAGTTATGTTGCTTCTACAGCATTTCTCAATGTGATTTGGGATAGATTGTGGTTGATGTATGCTTAACACAATGTGAAGTAAATTATCGAAAGAGAAGTTTGTAAAGATAAAATGCCAAACTTAAAGCGAACTAAAGGACAAATTTCTTCTTCATACAAAGGATGTAGTGGTATTGTAGGCGCGCCGAGACTTCTTTCCCTAGTAAGCCTGTTACTTATTACAATTAATTTAACGCTTCAGCGTTTATTAAGCTGGCATCCTTCGTACATTGCCACTGAGTTAATATTTGGATTAATTGCTGTATTTATGCCGTTTGTTGCAGCATATTTATATAATACTTTTGGCTCACTTTCCTCTACACTGAAAAATTTTTTAGATTTACCAAACGATGAATTCGAGCAATGGTTCAATACTCAAACTCAATTAATATTTTCAAGCAAGTGGATTTATATAGTTGCAGTAATTTTCGGCTCTGTTGGAGCATTAACAGTAAGTACACTAGGTTTTCCCTGGTTAGGTTTAGCTCATACTGCTTTTATCATATTTTCAGTGAATTTATTTGCTTTAACTGGAGCAGTAACATGGAATTACTTCGGTGTTTTGGTCTTCCTTGAGCGATTAGGGAACTTTGAAATTAAGGAAAGCGTTTTTGAGTGGCATGAAAAAGACCTCAGGCAATTAAACCAGACGTTTTTAAAGTTGTTTATACCAGGGGTATTCAACTATATTGGGTCCGTTGCTGCTGTATGGTTAATTCCAGGAGAGAGACGTTTGACACTTTATGGCAGTTTTGGGCAGTTTTGGATCTTTCCGTTTGCTATTGCAATCATTACATTTTTCCTGGCTGGTCAGTATCTTATACATCAGCTAATGGCAAAATCAAAGCAAAATAGACTTGAACAATTAAACAAAACATTACAGGGATTTTACGATAAGTGGAGTGCAGCTCCCTCATCTGATACCGCTGAATCGATTACAAAACTAATAGAGTGGCGTAAGCACATTCAAGGTGAGCTAGACTGGCCACTTGACTTCAAGACATATTTTGGTGTCATAACAGGGCTACTTCTGCCTACAGTAAAGTCAGTTTTAGATTTGCTGCGCTGATGACCAATAAATATTGTTGAAGAGACGATTCTTGAGAAGTTAAACATAGCATAACGATCATGTTGGAACGGATTGCAGAAAGATGCTAGCTTCGTTTCAAAAGTTCTGACAGCCGCTCAACATGATCGTTAGACAGGAATGGATACTCTCTTGCCTAGAAGGCAATACAGAAGTAGACTAAGTTCTTCACGAAGTTGATACTGAGCTAATAAAGAGGTTTCATACTTGAGATGAAGTTATTAGACAATTTTATCGATGATATCTTCTCTTTATTGAGCCCTCTTAGAGAGCAAATAACTGATTTAGTAGCTTCTGACAACTTCCGACAGTGGGTAGGCACGCTGGCAACCCCTCTAGCATTAGTTCTAATTGCCATATTTATTACGAAGCGGTTAGCGTTTGCTGAACGTGAGTTGTCAATCAAAAAGAATCAGCAGGAAGCTAGCAAGAATTATCTCGATATCATAACTAAACTTTTAATTGATAAAGACCTCGCCTCTCAAAAGCATGAGAGCCCAATAGCTCAAGCTGCCAGAGCTATTGTAGTTAGTGCCCTCAGGGAGCTTGATTATGAACGTAGAATACAATTTCTCGAGTTTCTGAGCGATGCTAAGTTGATTCAGAAAACAAGCCTAGATGAACATAGTCCTACACTTCTTAGAGGAGTAGATCTAAGTGCAATTAACTTGAGGAATGTGCGTCTACGAAAAGTAGATTTAAGTGAAGCCAATTTAAGTAGAGCTAACCTAGACGGTGCTAATTTAGCAGAATCGAATTTGCGTGGAATAAATCTCGCTTCTGCAACACTCAAAAGTGCCTGGCTAGATAAAGCAGATCTACATAGAGCGTTTCTCGTTAAAGCTGAACTAGATCGAGCCATACTTCAAGAGGTGAATCTAGAAGAGGCTCGCATGGATCAAGCAAGTTTGCGTGGAACATACTTGGGCAGAGCTAATTTAGCTGATGTTGAACTAAGTTTTAGCTTCTTAGAAGAGCTACTAGAATCAAGACTGGAATTAGAATGGAGCAATCGCCGTGGGATAATGAGACTACTGGCGCTAAAAGCAATTTCTCTAAGTTTCGAGCTTTTGAAATGGGGAAATAAGGGAGCTAACTTAGCTGGCGCTGATTTAAGTCATGCTGTGCTCAGGAAAGGAAATTTTAGACAGTGCAATTTAAGTGGCTGTAATCTAGTGGGATGTGATCTAACTCATTCTTGCCTAGATCGAGCGAAAATTGATGCAGCCAGCTTAGTTGGTGCTAATTTGAGCTCTGCTTCTCTTGAAAAGGCTGTTTTGAGATTTACTCTCTACGACGGTTCCACATCTTTTCCGGATGGTTACGATCCTAAAAAGAATGGCATGGTCAATGCTAATGGCAGTAGTGTCTGGGATATCGTGCTTAGCCGGATTAGCTTGTGGCTTTAAGGCTAATTTGATACCTCAGTGCGATCGCCATCGCCGTAGGGTGCGTTCCTTAATGCAACTTTTCCCACTTCACAGGTAGATTTTTGGGGACGCACCACGCTTATAAATTTCTTAAAGCAAGCGATCGTAGTCTAACAATTCGGTTGCAGCAGACAGATGAAAGCCCCTCAAGTTGTTACTGTAGTTTGCCGCCGCTGAACCGAGCCGTTAGCTTGCTTACTTCTGACACTATTAGGTCAAATTATGTCAACTCCAGCCGCTGAGCACTAGCCCGTCTCTGGCTCTCGCTTGGGAACGACGACAAAGACCGCGTGGCAGACAATACTAGAATAGCGACACCGATCGAGCGCTATCGATCGCGGCTATCGTTGAAGCTCAACCGTACAAGAAACTTGTCCGATGCAATCCGTCACGCCATCCAATCAACCACTGCTCAACAACCGCTACCGCATTCTACAAACGTTGGGTGCGGGAGGGTTTGGCGAAACCTTTCTAGCTGAAGACACGCACTTGCCCTCGCGTCGTCGCTGCGTCATCAAGCGGCTGATTCCCGTTTCCAATTCACCGCAGCTTGCCCAGCAAGTACATCAGCGGTTCGAGCGAGAAGCCGTGATCTTAGAGCAGTTGGGGGAGCATCCTCAAATCCCCGATCTCTACGCCTACTTCGAGTCAACAGGGCAGTACTATCTGGTGCAGGAATGGATTGATGGCGTCACGCTGACGCAGCAAGTGCAGGCGACGGGAGTCTTGCCAGAAGCGACCGTGCGAAGCATCCTGGTTAGCCTTCTGCCCGTTCTAGAGTTTGTGCACAGCAGGCAAATGGTGCATCGGGACATCAAGCCAGACAACATCATTTTGCGATCGCGCGATCAGCAGCCCGTACTCATTGACTTTGGTGCAGTAAAAGAAGCGATGGGAACGGTGGTCAATTCGCAGGGTCATGCTGCCAATACCGTGGTAATTGGTACGCCCGGATACATGCCCGGTGAGCAAGCCGGAGGGCGACCCACCTATTCCAGCGACCTGTACGCGCTAGGGCTGACGGCAATCTTTTTGCTGACGGGTAAGTCCCCCGAAGCGCTGCAAACCGACCCCCACACCAGCGAGCTTCTTTGGCGTCAGGCCGCACCGACGGTTAGCCCTCAGTTGGCAATGGTGCTGGATCGATCGATCCGGCTCCACCCAAGCCAGCGGTTTTACAACGCTCAAGAAATGCTGCACGCGCTACAGTTCAACGCACCACAGTCTGCGGCGTCGGTTCCTTCAACCATCCCGACCGTTGCCGTAGCTCCGGGAGTGCCTGCCGCTGTGCCTCCTCGCCAAACCGCTTCCCCTCGCCAAACCGCTGCGGGTCGCGTTATCCAAGCACCCAGACGATCGCCGCTGCTGGTGGGCTTGGTTCTAGCTGGGCTAGCGTTCGGGGCAGGGGCAGCCGCGATCGGTCTGCTGAAATCGCCGCCTGCGGAAGCGCCCGTCGCTCAGGAGCCGTCTACGCCTCTTAGTGAGTCGCCTACAACCCCGATCGCGCAAGCTTCACCGCAGGAGCCACCTCAGGAACGTCCTGCCCCCGCCGCTCCTTCGAGGGAGCCGTCGCCGACTGCCTCGACGCCTACCCCAACGCCTACCCCAACGCCTGCTGCGCCGGAGCCACCCAGCAAGCCAACAACTTCAGTCAGCACCGTTGGCTTTCCAGTGGGAACGCCAGAAAGCACAGTCAGGCAAACGCTGGGAGAACCAACCGCGTCAGCGAAAGGCTTTTGGCAAAATACCCGCGCGGTGCGCTACGAAGACTACGTTCCCGGTGAAGTTTCCCTGGGCTACTTGTTTGACAACGACACGGGTAAACTCCGACAAACGGAAGCCGCGTTTGCTCAATCGGTTGGCGCTGATGCAATGCTGCAAGCGCTCGATGGCATGATGAACAGCCGCACCTCCAACGAAATTCGGCAAGGACTTCAGCGGGTGTACGATCGCCAAGCCAATCAATATTCATTCCAGTCCGGTGGACTCAAAGGCGTCGTGGAACGCAACGATCGCGATCGTATCTACGTGGGCGTTTGGGATGCGGACCTACACTAACCCAACCGCGTCAACCACTGCGATAGCTCCGGCAAATAGCGCGCAGCCAGCACCCCGCCCACAAAACCAAACAGGTGCCCCAGCCAGGACACCCCCCGTCGCAGCGGCAGCACTCCCCAAATCAGGGGACCGTACAGCAGCGCCACAACGACTGAAAACCCCGCAGATAACACGTCCTGCTCAAAGTAGCTGCGGAGCAGCAGAAACCCGAAATAGCCGAAGATGAGGCTGCTGGCACCAATATGAAGCGTGTTTGGTCTGCCCAAAAGCCAGACGCCGCAGCCGCTGACTAGCCAAACGACCGCAGTGACGATCGCAAACTCCTCAACGCCTCCCAGCAAAACGAACCAGCCCAGCACCACAAAAGGCAGCGTATTCGCCGTTAGGTGGCTCCACGTCCCATGCAGCAAGGGAGCAAACACAATGCCGCGCAGCCCAACCTGCGTGCGCGGACGAATCCCCAAGAGAGTTAAGCGATCGCGCAACAGCACGCGATCGACAATTTCCACTGCCCACATCAGGGCAATAAAGCTACCGAGAATCTTGGCGTGCGTTGGAAAGTCGTTGCTGATCACTGGCTGCATTGATAGTATTTCTCACTGGAGTGCAGTATGGCTGGTTTAGCGCTAACGGTGT
>NZ_JACJPG010000174.1 GCF_014695955.1 Leptolyngbya sp. FACHB-36
ATGGACATGGCTGAATGAAGCTCCGCTAGGATCTATTCCCACTCTAGCCTTCTGGCAGAGGGGGTTTCTCACCACCGATAGAGAGAAGAATTCGGCGACGTATGAGAGCCTGTTATAGCAGAGCAATCCAGGTTCTGCAATCACCGATTGTTGAAGCGTGAATGTCTTACTAGAGCCACTGACGTAACCATCCGCAGGCTCGAGGCGTTGGTGTCTCCAGCTCTGTAGTCGAACGAGCAGTTTTATCTATAACGGTTGAACTCGTTTCGCTGGGTCTGCGTTTGATCGCTCACTACATCACGTCCACAACACCTGCTCATCAGCAATCGAGTGTCTTGCACAGACTTTCACTGATTTAATTCCGCCCGTCGAACTCACGTAGATAGACCTTTTGAAATTCAGTGTATTTATATGTATCAAGAGATCAACCGGACTGAAACCCTAGACGTGTCTCCAGAGTTTGATGCGGTCCCGGAGGCAGCAGATTTAGACCCGATCGCAGCGATCGGGCTTGTGGCAGATGGTGATTTGCCTGTGGAATCTGGGATCGAGCTAGAGGAGCCAGATCTGAGCGATCTTGAGGCGGTTGACGCGGAACTGTTTCAGCAAGACGAACCCAGCGACGAAGGCGAGGTGGATTCAATTGCAACTGCCCGTCCGTCTGGCTACAGTAAGACAATTTCAGACGATGCGGTTGGCGCATTCTTCAAGGAGATGGCGCGGTATCCGCTGCTGAAGCCGAATGAGGAAGTCGAGCTAGCGCGTCGCATTCGCTATTTGGTCGAGATTGACGAACTCCAGTCGCGGCTGCGGCAGGAGCTGGCACGCACCCCTACAAGAGCGGAGATTGCTGCTGCACTAGATCTGACCGAGCGTCAGCTAGAGCATAAGCTCTACCGCAGTCGCGTTGCCAAGCGCAAAATGATTCGCTCGAACCTGCGGCTGGTTGTGTCGATCGCCAAGCGATACCTGAATCGGGGTGTACCGTTCCTGGATCTGATTCAAGAGGGCGCACTGGGCTTGAACCGCGCTACAGAAAAGTTCGACCCGGATAAGGGCTACAAGTTCTCGACCTATGCGTACTGGTGGATTCGTCAGGGGATTACGCGAACGATCGCCAACGACGCCCGCACGATTCGTCTACCGATCCACATCGTTGAGAAGCTGAACAAGCTTAAGAAAGCCCACCGCGACTTGCGCAAAGAGCTAAACCGCAATCCTACTGAAACCGAACTGGCAGCCGCGCTAGAGGTAACGACCGAGCAGCTGCAAAACTTGCAGCAGGTGCGGCGCAAGTCTCTGTCGCTGAACCACCGCGTCGGGAAAGGCGAGGACACGGAACTGATGGATCTGCTGGAGGACAACGATACTCAGTCGCCGGAGTCGCAAATGAGCGAAACCATGCTGCGGCAGGAGATGTGGGAGGTGCTGGGCGATGTGCTAACGCAGCGTGAGAAAGACGTAATCTCTCTGCGCTATGGTCTCACCTCCAGCAAGCCTTGCACGCTAGAGGAAGTGGGCGGGTTGTTTAACTTGTCCCGCGAACGGGTGCGCCAGATCCAGAGCAAAGCGATGCGCAAACTGCGTCGTCCTCAGATTGCCGATCGGTTAAAAGGCTGGTTGGGATGATTGATCTGCATTCTGGTGGGGTAGGACCGTTAGCCTGCACGGACCCCATCCCACCCAGAGCGGATGCTTGACTCGACTACTGCGAGACTGATAGACAAGCCAGCTACGCTAACGTCACGGCATCGCCGCGTCGGATTGTGCCATCTTGCACCACGCTGGCATAGACGCCAATGTTGCCGCCGTTGTGCTGCATTGCCGTTCGCAGAATCTCCAAATCGTTTGGCAGTTCGCTCTGTGCCAGCGTTGTCATGACGCAGCGAGGACAGAGCGTATCGATTTTGAGGCGGACTTCATCGCCGATCGCCAGCGTTCTCCCGACCCACTCGTTCTCCACAAATCCCGTTGCTCCGTTTGCAGGCTGAATCACCAAGTTTGGACGAAATCGGCGCGTCTCAAACCGGGAAGCAGGCGCGATCGACTGAAGTTGATTTAGCGTCGCCGTGGT
>NZ_JACJPG010000175.1 GCF_014695955.1 Leptolyngbya sp. FACHB-36
TTGACGCTGGGTGCGCGCTTTACCCAGTTCGATTTGAACGACTCTCCCAGCCGCATTGCCTACCGCCACAACGGTAGCGAAACGCTTCAAGATAGTTTCCAATTCACCGTGTCGGACAGCGCAGGCGGTGCAATTTCCACCCGCACGTTCGACATTAAGGTGAATCCGGTCAACGACCCACCCAGGTTGATCAGCTTAGGAGCGCTCAGCGTTACCGAGTCGGATACAGCGATCACGCCGATCGGTAAGTCGCTACTTCAGGCGATCGATCCTGACCCCAACACGCAAATCACTTACACAGTTCTCTCTGCGCCCACCGGAACGCTGCTGCTGGATTCCACCCCAGTCACAACGTTTACGCAGGCAGACATTGATGCTGGACGCTTGAAGTATCGGCAAGGGGGTAGCGAAGCAGCCTCCGACAGCTTCAGCTTCAGCATTACTGATGGAGCAACTGAGCTAATTGGTCCCAGTGTCTTCAACATCTCAATCACGCCGTCGAATGACGCGCCACAAATTGTACTGAACGATCGCCTGACCCTTAACGAATCCGGTACCCAATCGATCACGAATGGGCTGCTGCTCGTGACCGATGTGGACGGTCCTGGACCGGTGACCTACACGCTCAATGGTGCACCTACCAAGGGGCAACTGAAGCTGGGTGATCAGGCGCTATCGAGCAATCAGACGTTTACGCAGGATGACATTACAGACAACCGCATCTCGTACACGCATGATGGCAGCGAGTCTACGGCAGATAGCTTCTCGTTCCGGGCATCGGACGGCTCCACGGGCACGCTGCCGCTAACGACGTTTAATATCCGCGTCAACTCGGTGAATGACGCTCCGATCGTGACTGTTCCCGGTGCTCAAACCATCGATGAAGATACCTCTCTGACCTTCGGCACGGGTCGCCTGATCAGCATTACCGATGTGGACGCTGGTGATAGTCCGCTGTTTGTGGAACTGCGAGTCAACAACGGCAAGCTAACGGTGAATACGCCCTCGACGATCGTCACAGGCAACGGCACCAATACGGTGATTCTGCAAGGTGCTCAAGGACGGATTAGCACAATCCTAAACGGCGGCATTAAGTACGACCCGGACAAAGACTTCAATGGGCTAGATGTGCTGACCGTTCGCGCTGACGATCAAGGCAGCAGCGGCGACGATGGACAGCAGCAGTTCACTCTGAAGACGATCGACATTGCCGTCCGCGCCATCAACGACTCTCCCACGCTGAGGCTCATGTCCTCAACGACCACAGTTCGCGAAGACGAAGTGCTCAACCTGGCATTCTTAACGACGGATGTAGACGCAGGCGATAGCTTCGTCAAAGCCACACTGGTTGCTACAAACGGCACTCTCACCGTAGCATCCTCCAATATTGGCTTCCTAGACGGCACCAGCAACGGTGGTAGAACCGTCACCTTCACCGGCACGATCGCCGACATTACCAATGCGCTGAGCAGCGTAGACTACCAGGGCGTGCGGAATTACAACGGCACCGACACGATTTCGGTGACGATCGACGACCAGGGTTCAACCGGAGCCAATGGCAGACCGACCCTGCTAACGATTCCGGTAACCGTAACGGCAGTGAACGATGCTCCATCGTTTACCGCAGGCACCAGTCAGACTGTGAACGAGCGCGACGACAGCGGCGTGATTCGCGTTGCCAGTTGGGCGACGGCAATTTCTCGGGGTGGCGGAGCTGACGAAGCAGCCCAAACCCTGGCGTTCGATGTGACAACTGACAGTAACAACTTGTTTACCAGTAATGGACGTCCCGTCATCAACGCCAGCACAGGTGAGCTGAGCTATACGCTGGCTCCAAACGCCTTTGGCACGGCAAATGTCACCGTAGTTCTGCGCGATAGCGGTTCGGGTACGGCTCCAAACGTGAACCTTTCGGCTCCGTCTATTTTCACGATCGGCGCTAATCCGGTTAACGATGCCCCCACGTTCACGCGGCGTGCCTCTACCGCGACGATCGACGAGGACGCTCCCGCACAAACCGTGTGGTGGGCAACCGGAATTTCCGCAGGTCCCGCAACTCCGACGCCCAATGGTGTGCCCAACGAGGCGACGACTCAGACGGTCGAGTTTGTAATTGACAACAGCAATCCGAACCTGTTTGAATCGGGTCCGACGATCGCTCCCAACGGCACTCTGACCTATAAGACGGCTCAGGACGCAAACGGAACGGCAATTTTGACCGTACGACTGCGCGATGATGGCGGCACCGAGAACGGTGGCGTTAACGTTTCAGGTCCGCAGACCTACACGATCAATGTGCGATCGGTGAATGATGCACCGCTGCTAGCGATACCAACCACGCTAGATACTGAGGAAGACACCTCTTTGGACATCACAGGTCTTAGCATTACCGATGTGGATGCAGGCGATGGCCCGCTGAGAGTAACCCTGACTGCGCTAGGAATGGGTACGTCTGGAACCAGCGGCACGCTAGGAGTCGCCGCAACTCAGGGCGTCACGATCCTCACGGGCAGCAACGGCAGCAACCTACAACTAACTGGTAAGCTGAACGACCTCAACACGGCGCTGAGCAGCCTGAAGTACCAAGGCAAGCTGAACGTCAGCGGTACGGATCGCATTAGCGTTAGCGTCACCGATAACGGCAACACAGGCACGATCGGCGGCACCAAGACTGCCACGGGCACCTTCTCAGTGAATGTGGCCGCTGTCAACGATGCACCAACCGTGACGATCAGCACTGCAAATCGCCCAGTACAAGAAGACCTCAGCGCTCTTCTACCGGGCCTCAGTGTCACAGATGTAGACGCGGGTTCAACCGGCGTTGTTGAGGTAACTGTTTCGGCGCTTCAAGGCACCTTGACGCTGCCGACGGCAGGACTGACCATCAGCGCCAACGGCACCAACAGCGTGACTGCGAGGGGCGTTCTGTCGATTCTCAACTCGGCATTGGCGAACTTGCGCTACACCAGCAACCTCAACTACAACGGACCTGACGAAATCACCGTCACGATCGACGATCAGGCTCTCTCTGGCATCGGCGGTGCGCAACGCGACAGCAAGAGCTTCAGTCTCAACATCACTCCGGTGAACGATCTGCCCCAGCTAACCATGCCAGCGGGTCCACTGAGCGTCAACGAAGACGAAGCGCTAACCTTCACGGGTGCCGCTGCGATCGCTCTGACCGATGTTGATTCTGGCTCTAACCCGATTCAAGTCACGCTGGCTGTTAACAGCGGCTCTCTGGCGCTAACCGACACAGGGCTGCGACTGATTACCGGCACGAGCAATCCCAGTGGTGGTCAGCGATCGCTAACCTATGAGGGAACGATCGACAGCATTCGCACGGCTCTTGAAACGCTAATCTATCGCGGCAACCCAAATGCCTTTGGCTCCGATAACCTCACCGTCACGGTCAACGATCGCGGCAAAACGGGTGCAACGTCGGGTACGGATGTGACGCGTTCTGTCTCGATCACGGTAGCGTCTGTCAATGATGTGCCCGTGCTTGTGACGAATCGGTCGCTCTCCCTACTGGAAGGCACGACAAAGCTGATCAGTAGCGGTCTGCTGAACACAACCGACGCCGATAGTCCGCCGCAGTCGTCGCTGGTATACATGATCGACACAGCTCCTACGACCACCAACAGCCGCCTGATCCTGAGGAACGGCACGACGGTGACCACACTGGGCGCAGGCAGCACCTTCACCCAGGCAGATATCACTGGCAACCGTCTCAGCTACATGCATGGCGGCGGCGAAGATTCTTCGGATAGCTTTGTCTTCCGGGTATCGGATGGTAGCGGTGGCACGATCGACAGCACGACCTTTAACATCTCGGTCACGCCGTCTAACGACACCCCTCTTGTCACAACCAACGCATCGTTGACGGTGATGGAAGGGGATACGTTAAACATCCTGCCAGCGTTCCTGCAAGCAACGGATGCAGACAACCGTCCGTCCGAACTGCGGTACACGCTAACCAGTGCGTTGAGCAGCGGCACGCTGCTGCTCAACGGCGGGTCATTGAGTGTCAACCAAACCTTCACCCAGGAAGACATTGACTTCGGACGCCTCGCCTACAGCCATAGCGGTAGCGAAACTACGCGCGACAGCTTCTCGTTTGCGTTAAGCGATGGCTCTAGCGGCAGTAACGGAACGTTCAACATTGCTGTCACTCCTGTGAATGATCCGGTAACGTTGGCGTCAAACAATCCGCTAACGGTGAACGAAGGTGCGACCACTAACATCACGAAAGGACTGCTGCAAGCGATCGATCCAGACACGCCCCTGTCGGAGATTCGCTACACGTTAACGGCGGCTCCGCTACGGGGAACGCTGCGGCTGAACAATAACTCTCTAGCTGCAGGAGGTACCTTCACAGAGCAGGACATCCAGAGTGGCTTACTTTCCTATCAGCATCTAGGTGGTGAGCAGACGGATGATACGTTCTTCTTCCGCGTTTCTTCAACGGGCAACGACCTGCAACTCGACGATCGCTTTGTGATTCGAGTGAATCCGCTGAATGATGCACCTGTTCTGGTGAGGAACACAGGCATCAGCATCCGGGGTGATTCTTCTTCGGTGACAACGATTGGGCGTGGAGCGCTGTTAACGACTGATGTTGATAACACGGAGCGTCAGTTGGTCTACACGCTGCGATCGTTACCCGATGTAACGGTAGGCGAGTTGCGACTGGACAACCGCGTCCTAAAAGTCGGCGACACGTTTACTCAGGAAGACATTGGCGCAGGTAAGGTCAAGTATGCCTACTTCCGCAATGGTGCAGGTGACGGCTTTGAGTTCTCGGTGTCCGATGGCGCTACGGGCGGAACGCTGTCCAATGCTTTCTTCGACATCACCTACAACTACTCGTAGGACTGTCTACGATCGCCCCGGAGAATTTCCAACGGGGCGACACCACCCTTTTGTATCAGAGACGCTCCAGCGGAGCGTCTTTTTTTCGTCTACCTCAAATCCTGCACCGCAACTGTGCCGTGTGAAAACCATGAAGTATTAGACGCCAAGCACCACGTAATAGATGACGATGCTGAAAATTACCATGAAGCCGAACTTGAACAGTTCTCGCGATCGCGGTGCTGGCTGTGTCACTTGATTGAACGGAGAGATCGGAGACGTACGCTTGGCTGTGTTGAACTGAGTTTCTGTCGCGCTTGACGGCTCAGCGATCGTTTCCAAGGTGAATTCTGTAATCCACTCCGGAAATTCTTGCCCGACCTGCCACGCATATGCCCGCACAGACTCAATCGGCTCTGCCTGTAGCCGCAGCAGTCCGCGTCGGATAAACGCGATCGTGGCGTGCTGGTTCAGCGGCGTTGCCGACTTTAGCATCACCTGCAAGCAACCGCGCTCTCGTCGCGCCCTTACCCGAATCCGCTGAGCGTACAAGGCCGCATTCATCAGCGCGGCGATCGCAATGGCGTCACCTTGTTTCGCCAGTTTCAGCAAGAGTGGTTGAGTCATCGGCGCAGGACTCCGAGGCGCGACATGATCGCCCAATTAGGTCAGCGATCCCTGCCTCTAATTTAGTACATTTGTACGAAGTTTGCGCCGTCTATGCAACCACGATCGAGGAAAGTTCCTAAACGGCAGATTGTTGAACGATCGGACTGAACGATTACTCTGTTAACCAGTTTAGAGCTTCGCGGGCGATCGAACCAGGAATGATATGAGTTCCGTTGAACTCCTGGTAGCGCAGATCGTATCCTGCCTGCTGCAACTGAGGTACGATCCTACGGCTGCATCGGTCAATCGAGAGCACAGTGTCCCATTTGCCGTGGGAGACAAACAGGCGTGGTGCTCCTTGATATCTTGTAGGTCGTATGAATCCTGGTGAAAAGGCGATGACGTGGGTAAACAGGTTGCCATTACTGATCCCGACCGAAAGTGCGTAGGAAGCCCCGTCTGAGAAACCTCCGATCGCAAGACGGCTTGGATCAATCGCGTAGCGGCTAAACGTTTGTGTCAGAGCGCGATCCATAAACGCAATGTCGGGACCGTAGTGGCTGATGATCATGTCCCAGGTTTTGTAGCGTGAATCGATCGCCAGTAGGATTATGTCAGACTGGTCTGCCAAATGCTGAAACGGTTGCAGTCCTCCCTCTGCGCTACCGCCTGCCCCATGCAGCATTAGCACCAAGGGCGCGGGTTGCTCTGGTCGGTAGCTGTTGGGAACATAAAGAAATCCGTCACGCTTGCCATCTAGTTCCAGCGGGTGCAACCCAACTGCACCTGCCGCTGTTGGTTGAGTAGGGCGAGCCAATAGCTGTCCGGTAGCGGCGATTTCCTCTTTGCTGGTTTGTGATCCGTTGTGTACCATCGAACTTCTCTCCTTTGCCTCAACTGCGATCGTCTCTAGGTATTTTTTCGCCACTACCCCTCTCACCCACATGCAGCTAAGACTGTACCGATGATGCCTACTGCAAGAACCCGCAGATTCTGATAATCTACGACCCTGAATACAACGGAGACACAAACTCGCTTGAAGGGTTCGAGTAAAAACTGTGATGGCTGATGTTATGGCTGATTTTAAGTACGCAAACTGCTGTCTCCCTCGTACGCAAGGTTGACTACCCGCGCGATCGAGCATCCCGAAGGATCAATTTGTTTTACGTTGAGTTGTCAGCAGGAGCACACTAGCTGTTATGGTGTTCGCGTGCTTGATTAGGAACCTCGATCGAGACAAGCTGAACCAGAGTTTTTAGAGCTTCTCACTGACACGATCGCGACGGTTCGATCCGACGACATGAATCCAAGCTGTAGCGAGTGGCAAGCCGCAAACTGACCAGGAGTGCTAAGGTGCAAAGTGGGATTATAGATGCAACTGCAGCATGGGCATTCTGACACTGCGATCGGTGAAAAAAGACTTTGGCATCAAAGAGATTCTGAAAGATGCCAGCTTTAGCCTGGACGCCAACGATAAAGTTGGCTTGATTGGCACCAATGGATCGGGCAAATCGACCCTGCTGAAAATTATTGCGGGGTTGGAGCCGATCGATGCAGGCGAGATCCAGATGAGTTCGGCGCTGCGAGTGGTTTATCTACCGCAGCAGCCAGAGGTAGACGAAAGCCGTACGGTTTTGGAGCAAGTGTTTGCCGATAGCGGCGAGCGAATGACGCTGGTGCGACAGTACGAGGAACTGTCGGATAAATTGGCGCATGGGCAGGGCGACGGCGATCGCATCATGGCGCAGCTTGCCACGGTCAGTCAGCGAATGGAGTCAACGGGCGCGTGGGATTTGGAGACAAACGCCAAAATCATTTTGACGAAGTTGGGCATCGACGATGTCAACGCCCGCGTTGGTGACCTGTCTGGTGGCTACCGCAAGCGCATTGCCTTGGCAACGGCGCTGCTGTCAGAGCCAGATGTGCTGCTGATGGACGAGCCAACAAACCATTTGGACGCGCTGTCTGTGGAGTGGCTGCAAGGCTATCTAGGCCGCTTTCGAGGCGCACTGCTGCTGATCACGCACGATCGCTATTTTTTGGATCGGGTGACGACGCGGATTCTGGAACTTGATCGCGGCGACCTCTACGCCTACAGCGGCAACTATTCCTATTACTTAGAGAAAAAATCGCTGGCAGAAGAGTCCGCTGCCAGTTCCCAACGCAAGCATCAAGGCGTGCTTCGACGAGAATTGGAGTGGCTAAAACGCGGACCCAAAGCCCGAAGCACCAAGCAAAAAGCGCGGATCGATCGCATCCATGAGATGCAAGGTGCTGAGTTCAAAGCGACGCAGGGCAAAGTAGACATTTCCACTGCAGGACGCCGCATTGGCAAAAAGGTGATCGAACTCAGCCACATTTCCAAAGCCTACGATGGACGAACGCTGATTCAGGACTTTAGCCACGAATTCAGTCCCGAAGACCGCGTGGGGATTATTGGCGGTAACGGAGC
>NZ_JACJPG010000176.1 GCF_014695955.1 Leptolyngbya sp. FACHB-36
AAACACGATCGCAACGAGAGCAATTCTGAGAAATTTCATGGGATAACTCCTGTCTTTGAGATTGCTAGCACTCCACCTTAAAACGGAGTATAGACGTTGAAAACGAGATTCAGACCTAGCAAGATGTAACAGAGAGAAACACAGATTCGCGACTGTACAACACTGGCGCTTTAGTGGCATCTTACCCTTTGCCTACAGCAGCATCTTTTACGCTGGTGCTGACAGCATTGATGAACGTTTAACCAACTTCTTCTGCAACGATACAGTTGTTCAATGCTGATACGAGTGCGTTTCTCGGTCTGTTTATTGGACCTGTCGGCATACTTCACTTTACGCAGCCCAATCAATAAGAGCAAATACTCTTCTTTGTCGAATTAATCACTTTAAGTAATTGGTTTCCGCAAAAGCTCTATGCGCTTGTTTTCTTCAAAGCTGTGTACACACAACTAGATTGGTCAACCTCGCTTGAAATCTCAGCTCATGGCGCTAAGCATCAACTAAGTTTATCCATTTGACAAAAAAGAATATTTGCTCTTATTAGTCAGCATCAGTAGGATGAGCCTAGGCTCTTGCAATGGGCACGGACTGAGCACGATCAGTACGCTTAACGTTTTACCATTGCTTGAATACGCACCATCTCACATAGTGATGAAAGATGGAACACCATTAGAGAAGCGTTTTTAGCTGTCGTAGGAGAAAGACATGAAGACTTTGTTCAAACTTGCGATCGTCGTACTTGTATTTGTGGTAAATCTGGCGATCGCTCACCCCTCTCTAGCAGACCGACCCAAGGTTTCTAAAAATTCTGACTATGTTCAGGTGACAAAAGCGCTAGACGGTTTGTTGGCGCTCAAGGAAACACAGGATACCACTCCAGAATTGCAGCAGCAGATTGATGAGTTAACGCTGCAAAAAGCGACGATCGAATCCGGCGTTAACTGGGGACAATGCAGCAATGCAACTGGAAGAACGATCGGCATTTTTGGTTCCGCTTTAGGGGAGTCAAAGACTAGCAACGATCCGCTTTACTTCTTAGCAGATGGGGAAACAACACCCGAAGAATGGGACTGTCAGGGAGTTTATCTTCCTAGCGGAACGAATGTTGCAGGCATTAACTCGACGCCTGCCGTGTTCAAAATTCTCGATGGTACCCGCTTAGTTGCCCGCATCAATCCTGATACGTCTGCTATCGAATTTAATGTTCCAGCGGTTAAAAGCGGAGCTGGAAATGAGAAAATTGCTAACGTATCCCAGGCATTCATTGACTCACGCATTCCCAGTACGTTAACCGCTGGTGAAATTGACGATTAATGGAATTCGTACGGGTGGGTTCATTCAACCGATGTTCATTCAACCGATATCGTACAAAGTTTTTGAATGAATCCACCCTACAAGACCACTAAGAGCTAGTAGCTGTTGGCTACTTTTCAATTGCTAGGTCGTTCTATGTTATGTCGTTCTACTAGTTTGCAGCAGTTGAATTAGAGGACGCGATCGCCCGTCGCCCGTCCAGAGTAGTCGATTAGTGCTACTTCGGTGCTACTGTGGAGCAGCCGATCGAGTTTGCTGGGAGTCCCCGATGCGTCGAGTCCGATTCAACCACGTGTGCTGGCTAGTGGCAGCGGGGGTAGCTGCCTGGTTGAGTCCGCCAGCAGATGCGCAAACAGCTCGTCCAGTCGATCGCCAGGTTGCCTGTGAACTTCTGGTTGTGGGTGGAGGATTGTCGGGCGTGGCAACCGCCTACGAAGCGCTACAGGCGGGTCGTACGGTCTGCCTAACTGAGATTACCGACTGGCTAGGGGGGCAAGTTTCGTCGCAGGGTACCTCAGCGCTTGATGAGAAGCCGCGCCAGCGAGAGCTTTCCTTCTTTCCAAAAGGCTATCAGGAGCTGCGCGATCGCCTGCTCCAGCGCTATCCGGGACGCAAAAATCCGGGTGACTGCTGGGTGAGCCTGGTGTGTTTCCTACCGCAGGACGGACACCAAATTCTCCAGACAATGCTGCAAGAAGCCGCTAAGCAGGGCAAGGGAACGCTTCATTGGTTCCCGAACACGGTGGTTAAAACTCTCGAAACGGGTGCCGTGGGAGCAGGACAGCAAATTCAGTCTGCGCGAGCCATCCAGCATCGCCCCGCTCCTGGCGCACCGCCGCTAAACACGTATCCGCT